>JANYHW010000121.1 GCA_025358885.1 Cytophagales bacterium
CGAATACTGAAGCCTACGATAAGATAAAGCCGACAATTGAGAAATATTTGAATGTGGACTAAGCACTGGCGCCAACAAAATACAAATGCAAGGATGTATGCCTACCAAATCGGAAACTAAAGAAACGAATAAAAGAACTTAACGCTGACAATTGTAAAATCACAATTTTGAGAGGCAAGGAAGCTTACGACAAATACGGACTGATTGGAATGAATGGAGTAATTGAAATTGAGGAGAAGAAATAAACTACCCACAACACAAAGCTATAAGTCATGGACACCATCAGACATTTCAACAAGTTTAAATCTAACCACCGGTGAACAAAAACTATACGACCTTTTAAAGGAAAACAATTGGAGGCTTGAACAGGAAAAAATAGCATTTGGCTATGTGAACAAATTATTTGAAAATGAAACTGATTAAATTGCACACAATCAAAATAGGATGAGTAACATTAAATTATTTGAAAGTAAAAAAATTCGTTCTGCATGGAATGATGAGGAGGAGAAATGGTATGTCTTCACTGAGTTCGAAAAACTGAACGATGAAGATCCGGCAATTTGAAATTTGGATTGCTGATCTAAATCCGAGAATTTACAAATTATTTTTGACCTGGACTGACTTACGAGACGCTAACAAAAGTTTGAAACATTGCCATGAACAATTTCGCGTGGTCAAAATGATGCTCATATGAACCAAAGAATAATCAAGCTATTTCTGCGCTTTTCAATTTCAGCAGCCTTCTTGTCTGCCGTGGCGGACCGGTTTGGGTGGTGGGGTTCAGGTGGCTCTATTGCCTGGGGTAATTGGAATAATTTCCTGGACTATACCCGCGTGATTAATCCCTGGTTTCCCCCCGGACTAATTCCTGCTATCGGCGCTATTGCCACTGGTGCAGAAATAGTCTGTGCCTTGTTTTTGCTCCTGGGATTTAAAACAGAATTCTTCGCCAGACTCAGCGGGTTGCTGTTGCTTGTCTTCGGACTGTCAATAACTTTTTCGACAGGATTAAAGGGAGCCTTCGACTATTCTGTATTCAGCGCGTCAGCGGCAGGGTTCGCATTGAGTTTGATGAAAGAAAAATTCTTCGAAGTGGATAGTTTGATCCTGAGCAAGAAATAATGAGGGAGCAGCAACAAGTTATGCTCCGAAATGAAAATCAACCTGGTGCGGTCTATGTCGCCGATGCTTCTTTCAACCTCTTGTGGTGGTACACATACGAACCGACAACGATGCCCACGCCAATAAATATCGGCAATGCTTTCACACCGTCTCCTGAAGCAAATCCGGCATACGCCGCCCCCAGCAAATCATAGCACAGACCCGCATAAGCCCACTCCTTGATCCTCGGGTAGCCGGGAATCAGGATCGCCACGATCCCCAGGAATTTGGCAACACCCAAAAACGGGATGATGTAGTTGGGAAAACCGATATGCTGGAACACTTCTACAGACTGCGCATTGGAGATGATATTGAACACGGCCCCCGGCAAAATGAACAGCGACATGAGGCCGGTAAATATCCAGTAGATGGTTTTAGTCTTTTTCATAGAGGAATAATTTGTTATAAAGTTAAGGCTTCTTCTTTTTCAATCTATTATAAATCCAGTCGATTTCTGGCGCTTCCATTCCTCCGCTGATCGGAATGGTCTGGTCTACCATCCTCCCCACGCTTTCAAAGGTCCCAGCTACACGGTCATCGATCACCAGGGCCAGGGACGCATCAGGAAGCTTTGCGATCAGTGCTTTCAGGATCTTGAACCCGGCAGGTGTGAGCCGCAGGTCGATGTAGCGCAACTGCTTGGGCAAATCATTTTGAATGGACGTGACGGATTCAAACTCCGTGGCCGGGATAACAGGATCTTTGGGAACGCAATAACTGTTGGGACCCGTGAGCGCGAAGAGAAGGTTGACGCAGCCTGTTTTGTCTCTCATGATCACGTAAAACCCGGAAGTAGTTGACTGCGCATAACCGGTCAGGGTTATTCCCACCAGCATACAAGCCAACAAGTAAGAACGCTTCATTCGCATGGCTGTGGTCGCATTGAACTGCAATCTCTAAATGTAAAATAATTAGGGCGTCTCTGAAAACTCAATATGCCGAACGGGATTCATCCGACATCGCCAGAAACACGCCATTGGTCCAGCCAAACCCGTCCTGGTTTGGATATTCTCCACCGCTGGCTTCCGCGCGGTCGCTCCACACGTCATATTTTTCTGTCATTTTTCCGGTGTTAGCGTACACTTTCAGGTTGGCATTCATCCAGTTTGCCCTGACCCGGCCGGCTATATCTTCCATTCCATACCGCTGCATTCCTTTATATGCTATCCACTGAAGTGGCGCCCACCCATTGGGAGCATCCCATTGTTGTCCGCTGAATTCTACCGTAGTGGTCAGGCCACCCGGCTTGAGAAATTTTGTTTGAAGTACACCGCCTACCGCTTTGCCCTGCTCTGCCGTAGCCAGTCCGAAAAACAGCGGGAAGGCAGCGGCCAGGGTGAAATGCTCTTTTTGCTTTTGTGCTATAAAGTCATAATCAAAAAAGAAATGCGTGTCGGGGTTCCAGCAGTATTTCAAGACGGCCACTTTTCGTTTTTCCGCAAGACGAGAATAATTCGCTGCCTGCTCCGCCTTTCCCGACAAATGATACGCTTCAGATAAAGTCTGCTCCAGGTGCCAAAGCAAGCAATTCAGATCAACTGGAACAATGTCTGTGGTGTGGATGGTGCCAAAGGCTTTCACATCCTTGAACCATCGCGTGCTGAAATCCCATCCTGATTCCGCGGCAGCGCGCAGATGACGATAAAGATCTGCCGGCTTCTGTTTTGACTGGTGGGACAGCTCCACATCTTCTTTATGCGCTTCCGGTCGGGGAGTATCATTCTCATCCCAATAGCGGTTAAGTATGGATCCGTCTTTCAATCTCACGACGCGTCGAATGGCCGGGGTAGTGACAGAGACTTCCGTCGCCCCTTGCATCCAGAAGGCATATTCTTTTTCTAGAGATGGAAGGTATTTCAATAAAATGCTTGGCGCTCCTTCCTTTTTTCCCCCGAGCACTTTCACCATGAGAGAATAAAAAGGAGGCTGTGATCGTCCCAGGAAGTAGGTGCGGTTGCCATTGGGTATATAGCCGACCTTATCAATGAGGTATGAAAAATTATCCACCATGTGTTGAATGAGGTCCCATCTTTTAGATACCCTCAGTCCAAGCATGGTGAAGTAACTGTCCCAATAATATATCTCTCGGAACCGTCCACCGGGTACGATGTAGGGATGAGGGAGGGGGAGTAAAGATCCTCCTTCTGCATCGGGCTTGCGGGTGAGCACTTCCCAGAGGGCCTCTACATGTTGTTGCGCTGACCTGCTCTTGTCACTTTTGTACCCCTCCGTATAGGCATTGGGCAATTGGAAATTCTCTGCGACAAATTTCCTGAGGTCAAACCCCTGGGACTGCCTGTTGCGCTGGTAGTCGAGATTGATTTCCTCCAAAGATCTTTTTGGCACACAATCAGGAAAAGTCTTCCCATCACCCAGGATATTTTCCATCTGGACCTCTTCAAAAAGATCACCAAGGTTGTGGATTTGATTGATCATGACACTTGAAAGTGAAAAGTTGAAAGCTTAAAGCTAACCGCACTAGTGCCCGCCCTTCGCACTAAACTCAATCTTCGCCTCAGACTTTTTCTGTATCCGGTTGAAAAAGAAAAGGCAGATGATCAGGATTCCCATGGGCACCAGCGAAAAGTAAAACGCCGTTTCGCCACCGTAAGATTCGAAAATATTGCCCGTGATGATGGAGCCGGTAGTTCCGCCCAGCGCCGAGAAAATCACAATCAATCCCGACATGGGTCCATGTTGCCGGGGTGGCAGTGTGCTTAGGATAACAGAGTTGATGGCTGGATAGATCGGCGCGATGAAAAGTCCGATCAGGGGAAACACAAAGGCGCCCAGCGGAGCATTGCCCCAGCCCGTGATGACGCGTCCGTCGGAGACCTGTGCCAGGGGGATGGCCACCAGCACCAAAACACCGGCGGCGGCGAGACAGATAATTAACACCAGGAACCAATGAATTTTTCGAAGAACAATTCCAGCCGTAAATCTTCCCACCGCGGTAGATGCTGCGAGAATACTTGCCATTTGAATGCTCAGCGTCGTGGGCAGGTTGAGCACTTTGCTGTTGAATGTCGGGAGCCAGCTCATGATGCTCTGCTCGATAAGCACGTAAATGAATGCGCTGGCGATGAATACGAGAACCAGGGGCGCGAGGGCAAGCTTCACCATTTCTTTGAAGTCTTCGAGAAAGGGCTTTGATTCGGTAGTCCTCACGGAAGACTCATCGAGCGTGGTGCTGAGCAACAACAGAAATGCCACGATGGAAATGCCAGCCAGCAAATAATATACCTTGAGCCACTCGGTGGATTGTGGTTGTCCGTCCTGAACGAAGGCGCTGAAGATGAAGTAACCTGTAAGAATGCCGATCATGAAAAATGATTCGATGAAATTCATGAAGCTTGCATGTTCCTTTTTGTCTTTTGTGACAATGCCGATGGTGGCATATACGGAGACTTTGATGAGCGCGAAGCCAGTGCCCGTCGCGGCAAACAACACTTTGGTCATTGCAAAACTTCCAAGCGAAGGCATGAGCAGGCAAACAGAAGCGATGAAGCCCAATGCGATGAGCATGGAGTTCTTGTATCCAATCCGGGTGATGTAAGAAGCCACCAGGAATGAAACTACAGCGATACTTAAATCTTTAAATGCCTCCAATATACTGGCCGATGATTCTGAAACGCCGTAGTTGGCCTGCACCTGCAGGATCACCGTACCCACGCTATTGAGCAGGATGGCGAAGACGAAGTAATTGAGAAAGAGGGAGACCTTTATTTTCCAATTGGACATGAGGCAGGGGTTATCAGTTCATGGTTCATTTCATATACCCGCTGACTTTCCAGGCCTGCACACCGAACTTCAACATCGCGTTCAGTTCTTTTGTGTTGATCTGTTCAGGCTTCTTGAAAAGGAAGCACGTTTTTCCTTTGAGGTTCTTCTTCAGGGTTGGGATAACTTTATCAAATTCTTTTGGCTGGCCGTAGATTGGAAAAAAATAGAGGGTAACATTCTCCTTGCGTGTGACCACGGAACAGAAGTACATTCCGGGAACGATCTTCTTTGTACTGCCATAGGGAACAGGTTTGTTCCCCATCAGTTCGTACACTCCCTCTTTGTCCTTGCTTACCAGCATGGGGGGTGAGCAGCTTGCCATGGCTCCCTTGATGGTATTGAACATGAGGTTTCTGTCTTCCGGCGATAGGGGCATAATCAAACCTACAAAAAATTAGGGTTCTTTGTCACGGTATCTTTGTGACCCGGCACTGCCACTAAATAGATTCCACCACCTTTTCCATCGCCATGCCGCGGGAGCCTTTGATGAGGATGAGAGAATTCCGGAGGGGATGTTGCTGAAGTTCCTTTATCAAAGCCTCCCGGGTATCAAAGAATTTTCCCTGGGGAAATGTTTTCTGTGCATCCCGCATCAGCGGTCCGCAGAGGTACGCAAGAGTAATCCCTTTTTCCTTGAGAAGTGTTCCGATTTTTTGATGTTCAGCAGCAGCTTCTCCCTCCAACTCGTACATATCACCCAGTATCGCGACTTTATTTTCACCCTGCATCAACGAGAGACTGTCTATGGCGGCTTCCATAGAGCTGGGGTTGGCGTTGTACGCATCAAGGATAATGGTATTGGTCTCCTTCCGCATCACTTGTGACCGCATGTTCCCCGGCAGGTAGTCTGAAAGGGCAGCGTGAGCCGCAACAGGCTTCACATCAAAATATTTTCCGATGCACAGCGCGACGGCAATGTTTTCAAAGTTGTAAGCCCCGATCAAATGTGTTGAGATGATCTCACCCGTTTCTGCAATAATCTCTACCTGTGGATCAGATTTGTGCAAGGAACAGTGATAGTAGTCATCGGCGGCCGGATAGAATACAGGATTCTTAAACCGCTTCGCCATATTGGCGAGTACAGGATTTTGTGAATTGATGAAAGCAACGCCATCGTGGAGTATAAGGTGCTGATACAACTCTGATTTTCCCCGGACAATATTCTCATATCCGCCAAACGTGCCGATGTGTGCCTTTCCAATGTTGGTAATAAATCCGTGGGTAGGGTTGGCAATGGCACACAACGCAGCAATTTCACCTACATGGTTTGCCCCCATTTCAACAACGGCCATTTGATGGGAAGAATTTATGGACAATAGAGTCAGTGGCACTCCGATGTGATTGTTCAGATTTCCCTTGGTGGCATGAACTTTAAACTTCTTCGACAACACCGCGCTCACAAGTTCCTTGCTGGTTGTTTTTCCGTTGGAGCCGGTCAGTCCCATAACCGGAATTGTCAATTGACTCCGGTGGTAACGTGCCAGATCCTGAAGGGCAGTCAGCACATCATCAACAAGAAGGCACCGGTTGTTAACCGCATACTTCTCCTCATCCACCACGCAATAACTTGCACCTTTTGCCAGCGCCTCTCCGGCGAATTCATTGGCGTTGAAGGTAGGGCCCTTTAAGGCGAAGAATACCGAACCGGACGTGATCTGTCGCGTATCGGTAGATACTTTACCTGTTTCTAAATACTTTTGGTACAATTCCCGGGTTTTCATGCTGTTTTCTCCTTGAAAGATAACAGTCAAAAAATATCCGGCGTTATAGAGGTATAAATTAATTCCCGGTGCGCTTCCTGTTCTTCTTGTTATTTCCCATTTCACTTCAGGCCCAGTTCACCTATACACTCGACCAATCCGTTCCCGTGGAGATTGACGGGAAGTTATTGCTTAACACCTGGGCAGGCGGACTAAACTCACCCCAGGTGAACACCATGGACCTCAATGGCGACGGGCAACCGGACCTCGTCATCTTTGACAAGACGGCATCCAAGATCAGCACCTTTGTAGCGCAGAACAAAAAGTACCTCTATGCACCGGAATACGAAGTATTATTTCCGGCTGAAATCAATACCTTTTTTGTCCTACGCGATTACAACTGCGATGGAAAAAAGGACCTCTTCACATTTGGACAGATCGGCGTATTGGTCTTTCAAAATATTACAACACCCGGAAAACCTTTGGCATGGAAGAAGCTGACGTTCTACAATTCTTCGACGGGGCTCTTCAGCGAGGTATTGCTCACTACGGGCTTCTCCGGAAAGATCAACTTGCTGCCAGGCACCAACGATCTACCCAACTTCACGGATATGGATGGCGATGGAGACCTTGATGTGGTGAACATGAGGTTTGTAAGTCCAAGCACAGCCGAGTACCACAAGAATTTCAGCATGGAACGCTATGGTCGCTGCGACTCGCTCGACCTTGTGAGACAGACACAAAACTGGGGTGGCTTTGAAGAATGCAGTTGCGGGAAGATGGCCTTCGGCACCACTTGTGCTGCCATCGGCGGACGTGTCGGGCACACGGGTGGCAAAGCTCTGCTCACCCTCGATATTGACAACGACGGCGATAAAGACCTGCTCTTTTCTGAGGAAACATGTTCACGAATCTATTTTCTGCAAAACAACGGTGATGCCACCAATGCCGTCATGACCGGAGAAACTCTATTCCCTGCTACGAATGCGGTAGGGATATTGCTTTATCCTTCGCCTTATCTCGAAGATGTGGACTTTGATGGCAAAACAGATTTACTCGCTGCCCCTAACCTGTATGCCCGCGGCCAACCATCCAACGATTTCGCACAGTCGTTGTGGTTTTATAAGAACACCGGTACCAATCAACTCCCCGTGTTCACCTATGTCCAAACGGATTTTCTTCAACAAGACATGCTCGATGAAGGTGATTTGTCTTCACCCGCATTTGTCGACATTGATCAGGATGGAGACCTGGACCTCTTCATCGGGAAATACATCAACAACCCGCAACTCACCAGTGCAATATCTTACTATGAGAATACCGGCACCGTGCACGAACCTTCATTCAAGAGAGTAACCGGTGATTACCTGAATATATCCAGTCTTGGATTCTACAACATAAAGCCTCAGTTCGTTGACTTTGATAAAAATGGCGGACCGGATCTTCTCTTCACGGCGACCGATCCAGTCAGTGCGAGGACCGAACTCTACTATGCCCTCAGCACCAGCTCATCAAAGCCATCTTTTGGTGGTCAGGACTTGCAGACGCTTAAGTTCAATCTTGGGATCAATGAAACGGTTACGGCTGCGGATGTTGATCTTGATGGCAATGTCGATCTACTGGTGGGAAGAAGCACCGGTTCACTGGAATACTGGAGGTGTACGGGGAAGTTTACGTTTGTTCTTGTTGACAGCAAGTTCATGGGCCTGGGGGAGAGTGTACTTCGCCAGAATATCGCCACTTCGGTGGGTGATCTTGATGGTGATGGGCGCGATGAACTTATCGTGGGAGACCAGCTTGGACAACTGTCAGCTTACGCGGATTTCAGGCACAATGGCGCGAACCAGCAGCCGGTGACCGGACTTGTATTTGATAAATTTTCAAATGCCTTTACGTCCAGAAACCTGGGCGGAAAACTCGACCCCGTGGTTGTCAACTTGTTTGGGTCGGACAAATCTGCCATCATGGTCGGCAATGTTCTCGGCGGATTGTACTTGCTGAAAAATGAAAATGGTCAGCCCATTGCCAGTGAACCTACCATCACTATTTTTCCCAACCCGCTTCCCTTCGGCGGAACACTTTCAGTAATGTCTGACCGCGATGCTACTATGGAAATCTTTACGGTACTCGGTCAACGGATTGGCTCAACTTTGTTCATCCCTGCCCATCAAACCATGCTATACCCTGTGCAAGGGGTATCACCCGGGTTGTACATTGCCCGCTTTACGGTTGGCAGCAGGATCATGGCACAACGGTTCATAGTTCACTGACCGCTTCAAGCATGGAAAAAATTGTAGCCGTCATTTTTGATATGGACGGCGTGATCATTGATAGTAATCCAACCCACAAAATTGCCCTTCAACAGTTTTGCCATAAGTACGGATTTCACCTCACCGATGAGGAGCTTCTGAGTCGTGTGTATGGCCGCACGAACAACGAGTGGATCACCAACCTGTTTGGTCGAGAGTTGACAGACCGTGAACTGAATGATCTGGGCGAAGAAAAGGAAATGATATTTCGTGAGCTGTATAAAGGCACAATCAAACCCCTCGATGGACTTCAGAGTTTTCTGGAGCAACTTGACGCACATGATATACCCCGTGCAATCGGTACTTCCGCGCCACGCAGCAATGTGGACTTTGTATTGAAGCATACGGGGCTTGAAAAATTCTTTACCATCATCCTGGACCAGTCGGATGTGAAGCACGGAAAGCCAGACCCTGAAATTTATCTTAAGGTTGCTGCCAGGCTCAAATTGCCACCCGCCCAGTGTATCGTTTTCGAGGATTCTTTATCCGGCATTATTTCCGCGCAGAAAGCCGGGACCAGGGTCGTGGGGGTTGCCACGACGCATACCTTGAGGGAGTTATCGCACACCAATCTTGCGATAAAGGATTTTGTTGGTCTTGATCCATTGACCCTGATCGGCAGTTTGTTTCGGGAATAAAAAAACAGCGCCGACTTTCGTCGACGCTGCGGGGCATTTGGGCAGGTAAGTACTACTGAAGTTTCTCCCCGGGAAACCAAAGTCTTTACCGGTTTGGCGACAACAAGAACTCTGCTATTACTTGCATGATCGCCCTTAAAGGTGGATAGGAGGAACCCTCCTTACAATACCAACATGGCGGTATATTTTTCTCCGTACTGGCACGGACGTCTGGAACTAGATCAGGTGATTGGCGAAAGCAAACTTGATGAGCCCGACTAGGGATGTCGTGTTTGTCTTTCTGAAAATATTCTTGCGGTGGGTCTCTACGGTTCGTTCGCTGATAAAGAGTTCTTCAGCGATTTGTTTGTTTGAGAATTCTTTGGCGATGAGACGAAGGATATCTCGCTCCCGGTCTGTCAACAGATCTGCATTGCCATCGGAGCGGTTTAAATCCTGCATGAGCAGTTTGGTGATCTCGGGACTCACGTAGGGCATGCCCAGCATAATTTGTTTTAGGGCATTCTTGAGTTCGAACTGCTGGATATTTTTCAGCAGGTAGCCATCTACTCCTTCCTTTAAAATACCCTTGACCAGGTGTGCCTCATCATGCATACTCAGGGCGACAACTTTTACATCGGGATAGTCTCTTTTGACCATGCGCGTAAGTTCCAGGCCGGATATTCCTGGCAAGCTGTAATCGGTGACAAGAATGTCGGGCTGGTCCTTTTTGAAAAACTCAAGCACGTCCTCTCCTGATTGGAGAGCAGCGAGAATGACAAAGTCAGGATCACTCTCCAGCAAGGAGACAAGGCCGTCGAGCACGATTCGATGGTCATCCACGAGCACTACCTTCACCCTTTTACCACCTTTCATAAGGGATAAAAATAGACGGTCTACGTAGTTATCTGCAAATGTCAAGGCAGGTATTGGAGAGGAATGTTTGTGGGCGAGTATGCTTTAGGCAGTTTATTGCCTTTAAGGACAAATAGAATAACGATGGTGAGTGAAGCGATGATGAGTGCCTGCGCATACGCATTCATGAGGCTTACGCCTGCATATTCAGCAGACAGGGAGACGGCAAGTGATAAAACTGCTATTGCCGTGACCCACTGCCAGAAGTGGTTAAAGTTGCCGCCAGACCTGAAGACGGCCTGGCTTTTCTCCTTCAGGTGGTGGTGCAATACCCTGACAAATAGGGCATACTCACGGCTTTTGCCCTCTGAATTATCATCCGACATCCCTTTGCTTGTAATTTCAATCGGGCTATATCCATCTGCCTGCAGGTGAACGCGGTATACGTGGTCAAGCGATTTGTCCACCCTCACGGAAACAATGCTTGCGTAGGCAATTGTCTCTTCGCGGCTTCCATGGCGAACAACCAAACTATAGTCTTCCAAACGGATGAAGATCGGGTCGCGGTGGTGCGAATTCTTGCAAGTGTATTCCAAGGAGTTTTTTTTCATAAAGTTGACTCGCTTTCAGACCTTCCGGAATACCAACAACTGGGTATTTTAGGCTCCGTATCAGCACGGAGTGAGGCAATCTGCCCTTCTTGATAGTCAAAATACACGCTTAGTGTGGATCAAAAACGGAAACTAATGTCTCTCGGGGTGCTTGATTCGGTCATTCATTATTTTCGGCCGAACTTGGATAAGTGAGGCCATTATGCCGATATTTGCAGTCCTTTTTAAGGAAAGGCTTAAATATCAAGATGTTATGTCAAGGGTCTGCGAAATCACCGGAAAGCGTCCACAAGTAGGAAACAAAGTTTCTCACGCAAATAATAAGAGCAAGAGGAAGTTTTACCCGAACCTTCAAACCAAGCGGTTTTTCATTCCGGAAGAAGGAAAGTGGATTACCCTGAAGCTGTGCACCAAGGCAATCAAGACCATCAACAACAAAGGCATCACGGCGGTGTTGAAGGAAGCGCGTGAAAAGGGAATGTTGGCAAACTGATTTATAAACAGAGAAGACAATGGCAAAGAAAGGCAACCGCATCCAGGTCATTTTGGAATGCACCGAGCACAAGGCAACCGGGCAACCCGGGATGAGCCGTTACATCACCACGAAGAATCGCAAGAACACGACGGAGCGTATCGAACTGAAGAAATACAACCCACTGCTGAAGAAATATACCCTCCACAAAGAAATTAAGTAATTATGGCTAAGAAAGTTGTTGCATCGCTTAAGAAGACTGAAGGGAAAAACTTTGCGAAAGTGATTCGTGCTGTGAAGTCAGAGAAAACTGGCGCCTATACTTTCAGGGAAGAAATTGTACCTGCTGAGCTGGTGAAGGAAACCCTGGCAAAGAAAAGCTAGTCAAGAAAATGCAGGTTGTGGTAAAGTCCCGAACAGGGACTTTTTTGTTTAACGCCCGCGCACCGAAAAAGAAACATGTCTTTATTCAGTAATTTTTTTTCGAAAGAGGAGAAGGAATCCCTTGACAAGGGGTTGGAGAAATCCAAGGAGAGTTTCTTCGGCAAGCTGAGCAAGGCCATCATCGGCAAGTCCAAAGTCGATGAGGAGGTTCTCGACAGTCTTGAAGAAATCCTGGTGGGATCGGACGTGGGGATTGATACGACACTTAAGATCATTGCACGAATCCAGGACAGGGTTGCGCGCGACAAATATATTGGCACGGATGAACTTGACCGGATCCTCAGGGAAGAAGTAGCCGGGCTATTGTCGGAAAACAAGCCCGAGGACCTTCGGAGTTTTGATACACCGGCCGGAATCAAGCCCTACATCATTATGGTTGTGGGTGTCAATGGAGTGGGCAAGACCACCACGATCGGAAAGCTGGCAGCCCAGTTCAAGAAGAACGGAAAAAAAGTTGTGCTTGGTGCCGGTGATACTTTTCGTGCAGCGGCTGTAGATCAGCTGAAACATTGGGGACAACGGGTGGACGTTCCGGTAGTGGCCAAAGGCATGAACACCGATCCCTCTGCCGTGGCATTCGAGGCGGTGCAGTATGGGATCGATCATCATGCGGATGTAGTTATTGTGGACACGGCAGGCCGTCTTCACACCAAGGTCAACCTGATGGCAGAACTTTCGAAAATCAAGCGTGCCATTCAAAAGACTGTTGCCGATGGACCACACGAAGTGTTGCTGGTATTGGATGGCAGTACCGGTCAGAATGCCATGGTACAAGCAAGGGAATTTACCAAGGCTACTGAAGTAACCGCCCTTGCCATTACCAAGCTCGATGGTACAGCTAAAGGAGGTGCAGTCATTGGGATCTCCGATGAATTCAAAATCCCGGTGAAATATATTGGTGTCGGCGAAAAAGTGGATGACCTCCAGGTATTCAGCAGGACGGAGTTTGTTGATTCGCTGTTTAAGAAAAATTAGAGATCAGAATTCACTTTTGGGCGGAGGCTTGGGAGCAGCCTTCTTTTGTTTTGTAAAGGGTATCCTCCAAAAAATCTGATAGTTGAAGCCCCAGTAGAACCCTTTAACGTTACGCCCATACCCTGGGATGTCGTACGTGGTCATTCCAGTTTCACCGGTCACAGTAGGTGCAAATTTCATTCGCGCCGTGTAACCCATCCAAAATTCCTTCCAGATTTTTACACGCAGGCCACCGGTGAGTTCGCCCCATGCCGCGGTGACCGCGGGGTTGGTTACATGCTTCTGAACGTCACCGAAGAAAGGATCGGAGATATGAATATTACTGGATTCAGAAAAAGAAGAATGACCATAACGGAAGCCGAGGAAAACCAGGTTCTTGTCCGGATCTTTTCTTAACAGATTGGCATCCATGCCAGCGCGCCAATAGGTGCCGCTGTTGGTGTAATCACCGCCGTTTCGCAGATCATAGTTGCGGCCCCAACTGCCATAATCTACAGCCATAAAGTATTTACCGCAGTCGATGTCCGCATTTACTTCCCAACCGGTGAATGTGCTTGTGGTTTGACTCTTGATCAGACTGATAAGGTCAGTTCCAAAGCGAATTGACCTGGGATAGAATCGCATCCTGAGGCTGTCGGGTTTTTGCTCTTGAGTGGTATCGGGTTCCTGTTCCTCCTGCGTTGCCGTCGGAGGAGGAACCAGCTGTGCAGTGGCACCATAGACCATCAAGCACAGCAGGAGGCTACAGCTTAATTGCAAGATTTGTCTGTACCGTAGCACTGGTGGAGAGTTGATTGAATACGACTTTGGGAATGATCTCAAACGAAGTGGAAACAACAGCTAGGTTGGTATAGTACACATACCCGCCACAGGAAGGGCTGATGATGATATTTTGCGTCACATAAGAAAGTGTGACGGAATCGGTCTTGATAACGGTTATTGCATTGATCTTTTTCTTGTATTGAAACCTGAACGTTGTTTCACCCTGGTGCGGGTTTACCGGCAGGTTGAGGAATGCAACGGAATCTTTGAGCGTGTTGATAACCGAATCGGCCCCAGAGATGCTGATGGTGACGAATTTCACATAATTGGATGAATCGCTGGTAATTTTATGGAGTGAAATCTTCACGTTGTTGGTTGCGGTAATGATGCAGTCCGGCTCAGAAAGACATGCAGAAAGCAGCAGAAACAGGATACCAACCAACAAAAATCTCACGAATGGGAATTTATTTTCAAATATAGAGGTTCAGCCCTCAAACCACTTAATTTTGCATCCTCAAATATCGTACCGTGCGTGCCAAAGGGAATAAGAAAACAAAAGTAAACATTGTCACACTGGGTTGTTCAAAGAACCTGGTAGACTCCGAAGTGTTGCTTACCCAGCTCCGTGGCAACAACATTGACGCGGTGCACGAGTCAAAGAAAGACGATGCCAACATTGTAGTGATCAACACGTGTGGCTTTATTGACAACGCCAAACAGGAATCAATCGACACGATCCTGCGCTATGTAGATGCCAAAGACGAAGGTCTTGTGGAAAAAGTGTATGTCACGGGCTGCCTTTCCCAACGCTACAAAGATGACCTTGAGAAGGAAATTCCTCATGTGGATGCCTGGTTTGGAACACGTGACTTATCGCGTTTGTTGAAACAACTCAATGCAAACTACAAACATGAACTGGTAGGGGAACGCATCCTGACCAACCCCAATCATTTCGCCTATCTCAAAATTTCAGAAGGCTGCGACAGACCCTGTTCATTTTGCGCCATTCCATTGATGCGCGGAAATCATATCTCAAGACCTATGGAGGAGCTTGTCCTGGAGGCGAAGAATCTGGCGAAAAATGGTGTGAAAGAATTGCTTCTCATCGCGCAGGACTCCACCTACTATGGCCTTGACTTATATAAGAAGCGCAACCTTGCTGAATTGCTGGGTAAACTTTCTGATGTAGAAGGCATTGAATGGATCAGGCTCCACTATGCATTTCCAGCAGGCTTCCCGATGGAGGTATTGAATGTGATGAGTGAACGGCCAAACATCTGCAAATACCTGGACATTCCCCTTCAGCACGGATCTACACGAATGCTCAACTTCATGCGGAGGGGAATAACCCGGGAAAAAACGGAACAATTGCTGCAGACCATCCGCGAAAAGGTGCCCGGGATTGCCATCCGGACGACTGTGATTGCCGGACACCCCGGGGAGACCAATGAAGACTTTCAGGAGATGCTGAAGTTTATTGAACGGTCGCGGTTTGAACGACTGGGTGTATTCTCCTACTCCCATGAAGAAAACACCCATTCGCACTCTATGAACGATGATGTTCCCGCTGTTGTCAAACAAGAGCGGGTGGATGAGATTATGGAACTCCAGCAAGGGATATCCTTCGAATTGAACCAGGCCAAGATTGGACAGACATTCAAGGTGCTGATTGACAGAAAAGAAAGTGGGAATTTTATTGGTCGGACGGAATTTGATTCCCCGGAAGTGGACAACGAAGTAATCGTGGCCTCGAAGAATTACCTGCGGTTGGGCGATTTTGCCAAAGTAAGAATTACAGCAGCCACGGAATTTGATTTGACAGGCGTGGTGACTCCAAACTGACCTCCAACTTTATGCTAAAATTACCGTTATTCGGCATATGTTTTTAGCCTTCCCCACTTGTTAAGTATGCACCTTCAGAAGATTCCTCTAAGGAGTACCCATGCTTTTTCCGAGTTCTTTCTGAAGTACCAGGAAGCACATCCATCCCTTCAACCATACTATTCAAGGTTTCCCGAAGTCGAGAACTTTGAAGCCCAGATCAAAGACAAGGCAAGCTCTTTTAAGGAATCTACACGAAAAGTTCTTGTTGAGGCTTTGCAGCGCCAATACGGGCACATTCCAAAAATGGCTGAACCGGTGAAGCATAATCTTCATGCTTTGCTTAATAAAAATTCATTCACGGTTACGACCGGACATCAGCTCAACATTTTTACGGGGCCACTGTATTTCATCTACAAAATAATCACGGTCATCAACGCTTCTAAGAAGTTGAAAGCCAGGTATCCGGAAAGCAATTTTATTCCGGTGTATTGGATGGCTTCTGAGGACCACGACTATGAAGAGATAAAGTCATTCCTGCTGTATGGAAAGAAATATACATGGGAAACGAAGCAATCAGGTGCCGTTGGGGTATTCCATACTGCGGAGATACAAGCGATTCTGAAAAAATTGCCGGGAGATTTTTCCGTATTCAAAGAGGCCTATCAGGAGAATGACTTGTTATCTGATGCCGTTCGTTACTATGTGAATGCCTTGTTCGGCCATGAGGGCCTTGTCGTGGTGGATGCCAATGACCATTCATTAAAAGAGATATTGAGTCCTGTAATCGAGGATGACCTGTTTACCGGCAGCGCCTATGCCAGGGTAACGGAAACCAATGATCAACTGAAAGCGAACGGGTTTACTCCACCTGTGAATCCCCGCGAAATCAACTTTTTTTACCTTGAACAATCGCTCCGAAGCCGCATTGAAAAACAAGGTGATGTATTTTCTGTCGTTGACACGGACCTGAAGTTCTCAAAAAAGGAGATCCTGAAAAAAATCAAGGAACAACCTGAAGCATTCAGCCCCAATGTTATTCTGAGACCGCTGTACCAGGAGATGATCTTACCGAACCTTGCCTACGTGGGTGGTCCTGCCGAACTCGTCTACTGGCTTGAATTGAAAAGCACATTCCAACATTTCAGTGTCCCTTTCCCGATTCTCATGCCCCGGAATTTTGCATTGATCCTGGATGTACCCGTCTCACGAAAACTGGCAAAGACCGGGCTGGAGATTGCTGATTTCTTTGAAGAGAAGAATTATCTCTTCAACCACTGGGTAGCGAAGAACTCCACACACGACCTTTCATTGGGACCTTCCATGAAGGCCATGGAAAAAATACTTCACGAAATTCAGGAGCGCTGTGTCGCCATTGATGCCACCCTGGGTCCAATGGCCAAGGCAGAAAGCAAGCGAATTCAAACATCCCTGGAAAAAATTGAAAAAAAGATGATGAGGGCTGAAAGGCGTCTGCATGAAGACAGGCTTCGGCAAATCGGTGATGTTAAAGACCAATTGTTCCCTAGTGGGTCCCTACAGGAGCGGACGGAAAATCTTCTGAATTTCTATCAGAGCGACCCCACCTTTATTGCCAAACTGCTGGATGCCTTCGACCCTTTTGAATTCAGTTTTAACGTGCTGAGTGATCATGACTAAGGAGGAACTCCGCAAGCAATACATAAAAAGAAGAAAAGGCCTTGATGCCGCTGAATGTGCTGCGCTGAATATTCAATTGTATAACCGTTTCTTTTCATCGGTCGACCTTTCATTCGTCCATGTACTGCACATGTATTTGCCCATCCAAAAAAACAACGAGCCAGATACCTGGATGATTCTGGATCGCATAAGAAGGGAGTCTCCACAGGTGCGAATTTCACTTCCGAAGATGAGCGGGGGCGGTGACCTGGAGAACTTTTATTTCGAAGGCCTTCATCAACTGCGCATCAACACACTAGGCATCCAGGAGCCTGCACAAGGTGTGCCCACCCCGGTGGAAAAAATTGACATGGTAATAGTGCCACTGGTGGCGATTGATCAATCCGGCCACAGGGTTGGATATGGAAAGGGATACTATGACCGCTTTCTGAAAAAATGCCGCACGGATTGCAAAAAAATCGGAATGTCATTCTTTGAAGCGGTGGATACGATTGCCGACTCAACAACACTCGACATCAGATTGGATGCCTGTCTTACCCCTGAGCACACATTGAATTTTGTCTAGCGTAAAGCCCTCACCATTTCCTTTTTACCTGGCGGACCAGTCAAGGTCTCTACCGTGAGGCCAAGTGACTTAAGATCGCGCTTGAGTTGACCCTTCGCACAATAGGTTACCCACACACCTGCCGGAGACATTGCGTCAACAACTTTCTTAAGGACGTCGAAGGTCCAAAGTTGTGGTTGCTTGGATGGGGCAAAAGCATCATAATAAATTAGGTCAAATGAATCCGCTCCAGGCAATGGATCTTTCAAAATATCACCGAGCCGTTTGTACAAGATGAATTCTGGTGTGATCGAAACGAACGCATTCCATTCGGACTGATGAAGTTGAGCAAAGACATCAATTGCGCCAAGCTGAATGGGATAATTCAATTGAACAGCCAGGTCGATTGGCAAAGGGAAGGCTTCCCACGACTCATAGTAAATTCTATATCCGGAGTTTTGAAGATCGAGGAGGGTAAGAAAGGCATTTAACCCCGTGCCAAATCCAATCTCCAAAATCCTGATGTCTTTGCTGGGATTATGAGCAAGCCAATATTTCAATCCCTGCTGAATGAACACGTGTTGGGATTCCTGGATGGCGCCGTGTACAGAATGATAGGTTTCGTTCAGTAGAGGATTGAACAGAGAATGGGAACCATCAGATGTGGTAATGATGGTGAGATCAGACATGGCATCCTATGACTTCGATATCAATGCCACAGCATAGGCATTGACTCCTTCCTGTCTTCCCACATAGCCCAGCTGCTCATTGGTGGTGGCTTTGATGGAAACATCCTCTTCGGCAATGTTCATCAACGGGGCCAATACCTTTTTCATATCATCAATGTGGGGTTTGATTTTTGGCTGCTCCAGGGTCAGGGTGCAATCCACATTTTCAATCCGCCACCCATTGGAAGACAGCATGCGGGTAACTTCCTTCAGGAAATACTTACTGTCCATTCCGGCCCAGGCAGGGTCCTGGTTGGAAAAATGAGTGCCTATGTCCCGCAGGTTGGCCGCACCCAGCAGCGCATCGCAGATAGCGTGAATGAGGACATCGGCATCAGAGTGACCCACTGCGCCCTTCTTTGCAGGTATGTTTATTCCCCCCAGCCACAATTCCCGTCCTTCCGCCAGGGGGTGAACATCAAATCCCATACCCACGCGCATTTTCATATTCAATTCTTTGAAGCGGTTGACTGGTAATATAGTACACTGGCGTTGTCTTCCCTGAATAATTCAGCGGCTACCCTTTTGATATCGGCCGTTGTGACCGAACGGATTAGTGTGCCTTCCAAATTTACCAGGTTAGGATCGCCTGACAACGAAGCGAATGCAAGATTCATGGCGCGGTTCATTACTTCTATCTCGTCAAATTCCAGCAATGACTCAGCCTGGTTTTTGGCTTTCTCCAATTCAGCTTCCTCCACACCATCCTGAACGACCTGTGCCAGGATATGGTCCACTTCTTTTTCAGCTTCCTCCAGGCGAATGCCCTTGTTTACGCGTCCGCTCACAACCCAAATGCCTGGATCAATGCTGCCCATGCCATGGGAAGAAAGTGAACTGAAAATTTCCTTCCCTTTTACCAATTGATGAATAAGGCGGCTGGATTGGCCGTTGCTAAGGATATCGTTGAGCAAGTCGATGGCGTAATAGTCGGGATGAAACCGACCCGGCATGTGATACGCTTTGTATAATGCATCAGCAGGAACATTGGCCTCCACGCGCAAGCTTCGTTTCTGATTTTGCTTCGGTTCAGACTGGATTTTCCGGACAGGTTTCGCCCGAGAGGGGATGGGCCCAAACCATTTCTCTGACAGATGTTTCACCTCTTCCGTACTCACTTTTCCGGCAACGACCATAACGGCATTGCTGGGTAAATAAAAACGGTGAAAGAAATCCTTGACATCGTCCAACGTCGCATTTTCGATGTGCGATATTTCCTTTCCGATGGTGGCCCACTGGTAAGGATGAACACGATAGACGAGCGGGCGAAGCTTCAGCCAAACATCACCATACGGTTGACTGAGATACCGTTGCTTGAATTCTTCCACCACTACATTTCGCTGAACTTCAAGCACGGAGGGATCAAAGGATAAACTCAGCATGCGATCACTCTCCAGCCAGAAGGCGGTCTCCAGGTTGGCCGCGGCTACGGTCAGGTAGTAATTGGTAATATCTGTGTTGGTGAAGGCATTGTTTTCTCCACCCACGCGCTGGAGCGGCTCATCATAATTTGGAATATTTTTGGAGCCCCCGAACATCAGGTGCTCAAACAGGTGGGCAAACCCCGTCTTGCCAGGGGCTTCATCGCGTGAACCCACGTCATACAAAATATTCATCACGGCAATGTCCACACCCGGATCCTCATGGACTAATACTTGTAAACCGTTGTCGAGTGTAAATGAGGAAAATGGAATCATCCGTGGTTATTAGTGTGCTGCGAGGTCAGCTAATACCGTTTTGGCGTGGTCTGGAGTCAGCCTCGGTCCCCACTGGGTTACCACGCGCGAGGAAGCGAGTGATGCCAGTTTTCCAGCGTCTGCATAACTGTGCTGATGGGTGATGCCGTACATGAACGCGCCGGCGAACATGTCTCCAGCGCCATTGGTGTCTACTGCCCTCACTTTGTACGGTTCAATCTGAATGAAGGTGTCGCCATCAAAAATCAGCGCGCCGTTTGCTCCCAGGGTGATGGCAAATCGCTTGGCCACTTGCTTTAACTT
>JANYHW010000126.1 GCA_025358885.1 Cytophagales bacterium
TGAATACGGTTATACTTGTCGGCGGATTCTGTTTGCCAAACAAGCGAATCCGAACACGAATCCCGAAGGTGTCGATCACCAAATTGATTGATGGAGTCTCTCAAAAGCGGGTACCATCGCATGCTGTGTCGTGATGAATCGACCATCACAAATTTTGATCGTGGATTTGCCTTCATAAATAAATCCATATAAGGCAATTGAATGTCCTTCCTGAATATCTCGTCCTTCCCCGCATTGACAATAAAAAAAGGTTTGTTGGAGAGGTTGTTGATGTAAGTAGGCCGCACATTCAATTGTTGCAACGCAGCCAGGGATCCTATGAATGGTGTGATGCAGGACCAGGGAGTGGGATCACAGTTTGCAATAAAAAAAGATCCTATTCCTCCATCCGAAATTCCAGACAACCGCACATTTCGTTCATCGACATTGTAGTGATCCTTCACCCAGTTCACCAGGGTATTCACGTTTTGCACCTGGACATCACTCCACCACCGCGCCAGCGACCAGCCTGAGGGATAGACTTGAATAACCTGGGAAGTCTTATATCCAACATTGAGGGTGTCAACAAATTGATACACAAAGTCGGGGTTCGTATTCGACACGCCTCCATGCAACAAGACACGAAGGGGATATTTTTTGTCTGGCGAATAATCGTAGGGAACAAAAACAAGGCAATTGGGTGGCAAAAGTTCCCCTTGCTGTGGAATCGTAAAAAAACCTTTCCTGACTGCTGAATGATATGGTCTTCCTTGTGCGATCCGGGTATAAACTTCTTGGAAGGTGCACTTTGTATTCAGAACAGACTTGATGGCTTTTTCCTTTTCACGTGGTGTGGCAGCATCCCAATAGGCGCTCATGGCTTTATCCAGGCTGCCGGGCTGAGCGACCACACATTGAATGCTGATGATGGATAATAAGAGAAGCAGGACGGTAAGTAACCTCATGACTTTGGGAATTCAAACCGACCGATGCCTTAGAATGTCGAATGTCAAACCTTATGGCAACGTGCTAAACATTACGGTATTGCTGTAGTATATCTTGGAAAAGTCTTCATTGGCAGCAAAGCCACGGTAATAATAAATGGTGGAAGCAGTAAGGTTATCCAACTTAATGCTGAATTTGCGCGGCTCACTGGCTGAACCCAAAACAATTTTATTCTTGGAGGCAACGATCGAGAGATCAGACTGGGTGTCCCACAAAAATCCAAAGTTGACGGGACGCACAGGGCCAATCGCTTTTATCTCTGCTCCCATCACCACGCTGGTTGCCCCGATCTGTTGTGCGTCATCCGTCACCAGTTCAGGGGAACTTGCCTCATTGTTTTGGCATCCCAGGATAAATAAAATCAGAATGATGCACCAATTCTTCATGGTCACAAAGATACGGATCAGGCCTCTCTAAATCCTGAAATTCCCCCGGAAACAATAAACTTCATAGCGACCGAGCCGGAGATATCCAGTGGCTTTACATTCTCCCTGGAAACGAGGAAATGATCACCGGCAAAGGCGTAGGACTGCGGGAAATAAACGACCACCATGTCATTCAGCCCAATTTCAGAAAGGTCTGATTGCGTAATAAATCCGATCCGGTGAATGGTATTTTCCTTATTGATGGTGACCAGCACCGGTTTATTGAACTTTCTTTTGTCCCCGACAAATGCTGCCAGTAAATCCTTTACGGAAGAATAAATCAACTTCACCAGGGGAATTCTGTTGATCACCTGATCAAACCAATGGGTTGCGGTTTGAAAAGCAAAATTAGTGGTGAAATATCCAAAGACGGTGATGGCAGTCAGAATGATCACAAATCCTACTCCGGGATATGGCAAGTCCAGGCGGGTGTCCAGCCATTGAAACGCCTGAATAATAAAATATGCAGTAGCCACCAACGGCACGATGAAGAGCGTCCCATTGAAGAAATAGCGAACAATCTTACCAATGAGTTTTTTCATGTTTGAAACAAATTAAGAAAGGCTTCCTAAAAGGAAGCCTTTCCTCATAAGTTGGTTTTCTGCTTAAAGGGTGAAGCCCATGAAACTGAGAAAGCCAAGTGACATGAGGCCTACCAATATAAAGGTGATTCCCAGTCCACGCAACGGCGCCGGTACGTTGGAATATTTCATTTTCTCACGCACACCGGCCAGGGCTACAATGGCCAGCATCCACCCGATTCCGGAACCCAATCCAAATACAGTTGCCTCCGCCAGGTTGTAAGGTCTGCCAACCATGAATAATGCCGCACCCAATACCGAGCAATTCACCGCTATCAAGGGAAGGAAAATCCCCAGGGTACCGTACAATGCAGGTGAAAATTTTTCCACCGCCATTTCTGTTAACTGGGTGATAGCCGCAATAACCGAGATAAAGACTATAAACTGGAGGAAGCTGATGTCGATATTGGCATAGTCTTCTCCAAGCCAGGCAAGTGATCCTGCCGTGAGCACGTAATTCTGAATGAGCCAGTTAATCGGCACTGTTATCCCGATCACAAAGATCACGGCAATACCCAGGCCAAAAGCTGTTTTCACTTTCTTAGAAATGGCAAGGAAGGAGCACATTCCCAGAAAGTATGCGAAAATCATGTTGTCGATAAAAATCGACCTGATTCCAATATTAATCAAGTTGTCCATAACCAAAAATTAATGTGACTCCCGATAACCATTCAACGTACGCTGTACCCAGATAATAGAACCAAGCAATATGCAGGCCCCGGCCGGCAACAGCAACAAGCCGTTTCCCTGATAGGGAATGCCCATAGACGCAAATACCTTGAATCCAAAAAGGGAACCTGCTCCGAAAAGCTCACGAACAAAGGCCAGGATCATCAGGATCATTCCGTATCCCAATCCATTGCCCATCCCATCAAGGAAGGAAGGCCAGGGCTTATTGGCCATGGCAAAGGCTTCCAGCCGGCCCATCACAATGCAATTGGTAATGATCAAGCCGACAAAGACCGAAAGTTGTTTGGACACATCATACACATAGGCTTTCAATATCTGGTCAACCATAATTACCCACAATGAAACGATGGCCAGCTGAACGATAATCCGGATACGGGAAGGTATGGTGTTGCGCAAGGCGGAGATGGCCACGTTGGAGCACGCTGTCACAATGGTAAGACCCAGCGACATGACGAATGCGGGCTTCATCTGTGTAGTTACGGCCAGCGCGGAGCAGACTCCGAGTATCTGTACCGTTACAGGGTTATCAATATCCAATGGATTGGATATCAACTTGCGGTTCTTCTTGGAAAAGAGCGGCTCAGCCTTCTTCTCTACAACTTCTTCGACCACGGCTGCTTCTGTACTCATAAAGATGATGTTTTGTTAGCGTCAGTGTTCTTCTTCAAATACTTTTCATAACAGGCAAGGTAATCCTTCAACATGTTGTTCACTCCCTTGCCGGTCAATGTGGCACCCGACATGCCATCCACTTTGTGCGGACTGTCTGCATAATCGTGCCCCTCACCTTTCTGGATGGTGATCGATACCAGGTTGCCATTATCAAAGATGGACTTGCCCTTATAGCGTTCCTGGATTTCTTCCGATTCAATTCTTGCACCGAGCCCAGGGGTCTCTCCTGCGTGTTGAAACTTAACACCTTGTACGGTATTGAAGTCAGATTTCACGGCGACAAAGCCCCAGATATTGTTCCACAAACCATAACCATAAACAGGCATTACGGCATATTCCACTTTGTTGGAATCATTCCGGAACTCATACACCGGAAGCAGCCTGTCCTTCGGTGCCTTCTTGTATTGCACCGCGACCACGACATCTTCCGGTTTCAGTCCGTCCTTAACATTACCATCAAAATCGATTACAAAACCATTGACCTTCTTTGCATAGATTTCATTGATGTTGTCCTCCTTGTTGAGGGTCAGCACAGAAGAAAGAATATTTTGCTTCTGCTCCATGGCAATGTTTGCATCCTGCTTTTCTTTCAGGCTCGTGGAAGCGAAGGCAAGCAGACCGCCGCACACTACGGTAATGGCGGCGGAGTATAAAATGATGTAGGTATTAGACTGTCGCACGTTGTATTCTCCTTTTTTTGTTTGCAGATACTACAAAATAATCAATCAGCGGGGCGAAAACGTTCATCAACAAGATCGCCAGCATGATACCTTCCGGATAGGCGGGGTTATACACCCGCACAAGTACCGTAAACACTCCGATGAGGAATCCATAGAACCATTTTCCTGTTTCTGTCTGTGCCGCCGTCACGGGATCAGTAGCCATAAACACCGCCCCAAAAGCCAGTCCGCCGATAACCAGATGGTAGTGTGCTGGCATCTGAGAAAATGGTGATGTGCCTACTGCGTTCAGAAAGAGTCCCATTCCGAAGGCTCCGGCAAAAACACTTACAATGATTTTCCAACTGCCGACACCTGAAATCACGAGGATGGCCGCGCCAATGAGACACATTAACGTGGAGGTTTCCCCGATACAACCAGGCATCACACCTAAGAACATATTCCAAAAATTATAAATTCCATCTGCCCATCCTGCACCAAAAGAATTCAGGTCGTTGACCACATTTCCCGTTGATTGGGCGGCGAGAGCAAGGGGTGTGGCCCCGGAGTACCCGGAAACCATCTTTGCCCCATCGCCCAAATAAGTCCAAACCTCACCCGAAATCTGGGATGGATAAGCAAAGTATAGAAACGCACGGGCGGTAAGCGCAACGTTCAATACATTCATTCCGGTGCCTCCAAATGCTTCCTTCCCAATGACCACAGCAAAAGCCGTAGCAATGGCTACCTGCCAAAGGGGAATGCTCGCCGGCATTACCAGGGGGATCAGCATGCCTGTAACAAGGAACCCCTCATTCACCGGGTGTCTTCTAAGGGTGGCGAAAACAAACTCGATCCCCAAGCCGACAGCATAGGACACAACGATGATAGGAACAGTTCTGACCAGCCCAATCCAGAATTTCTCACCAAAGGTTCCCGTTTGTCCAAGGGCGACAAAGTGTTGCTGACCTACATTCCACATGCCGAAAATCAAACACGGCAGCATGGCGATAACAACCGTCATCATGAGTCTCTTCAAATCGACCGCATCGCGGACTTGCACACCCTTCACTTCGGTCGTGGTGTTGGGAGAAAACAAAAAGGTATCAAACGCCTCATAGGCAAAATAATACTTCTCCAATTTTCCGCCCTTCTCAAAATTATGCCTGACTGAATCAAGCTGTTTTCTCAAAAAATTCATATACGCTCTTAACTCGTTCTGATCAAGTCTAAACCTTCGCGGAGTATCTCCTGCACATTGTGCTTGGACACATCTACAAATTCACAAAGGGCGAGGTCCTCTTCGATGACCTCATAAATTCCAAGTGCCTCCATCTCATCAATATCCTCCGCTAAAATACTTTTGATCAAATGAGTCGGGAGAATGTCCATGGGGACTACCTTTTCAAAGACGCCCGTTTCCACAAAGGCGCGTGGCTCTCCGTGTGTATTGGTGTCCAGTTTGAATTCCTTGTACGGCGTGAGAAAGGAGAATAACCCCCACGCGCGATGCATACTCAATTTGTTGGCCCCCGGGGTGATCCAACCAATAAATTCATGGTGATTGCCTTCGGGCAATATGGTCAGTTGCTGATCGTAAAATCCAAGATGGCCGTCTGCACCTATGTTGGTTCCCGTAAGGGCGTTTCCCGAAATGAACCTTACATTCTCGCTGAGAAGATTGTTGGCCACAAGCTTTTTGATGGATGCGCCGGTTACTGACTTGTAGTATTGTGGTGTTTTCACTTCGGACCCCACGACAGCAACAACCCGGGAGGCATCATAAATTCCGTTGGCGAATAGTTTCCCGATTTGAATTACCCCGAATGGGTTTATCGTCCAAACAATATCTCCTTTGTTGATTGGATCAAGATGGTGAATTTGAACACCGGTGCACCCTACCGGATGAGGACCAGAAAATTTGTTTACCTCAGCTCCCTTCACCTGGGAGAATACTGTTGATATCTCACTGGTGGTATGGGTATTCACATTGACCACACCGGACGTAAGCTTCCTGAGCACATCTACACCTACCTGGAAAAACTGGTCTTGTCCACGAAATAAAATACTATAATCAGGGGCCAGTGGACTGGTGTCGAAGGCCGATATGTGGATGGCCTTGGGAACCATGGCAGGATCCGCAATGATGCCAAATGGTCTTTGAATGAAATTGAGCCACACGCCGGAAGCCAGTAACTGACCCTTGATCTCATCGACGGAGAGGTTGGCGATTTCGGACACCGTGTACTTTCTGAAATTCTCATGGTCGCTCTTCTTGTCGGCCAGGATTTTCACTTCCAGTAGTTTCCGTTTCTCTCCCCGCTTAATTTCCACGACCTCCCCGCTGACGGGAGCAGTAAATACTATTTTTTCAAACTTTTTATCATGAAACAGCGCCGTTCCGGCCTTCACCGTGTCTCCCTCTTTTACCATGACCTTCGGCATGTACACGCCATGAAAATCGGTTGGTTTTATGGAGACCGTTTCGGGAGGTTCTACCTCGGCTATTTTTGGAGATGCTTTCCCCGCCAGATTGATTGTAAATCCTTTCTTGAGACGAATAAATTTGCCCATGGATGTAAGTGGCAACGATGAAAATTAGGCCGGGGCAAAATTAGCAATTATCCTTGCCCGGCAAGCGGTTTTAGGGCATTTGTTGGATGTTTTTACTTTAACGGAATGCTCCCTTATTTTTTTTTGGTAAGCATTTTACCGACAGCCAGCCGGACCACTTCATCCACCTCTTCATCAATGGTTATGGCGGTAGTATCTATTTCGGTGGCGCCTGCCGCTTTTCGCAATGGACTCTCCTGGCGGGTGCTGTCAATTTCATCGCGCTTCAAAAGATTTCCCACGATCGTGTCGATATCTATCATCTCGTCCCTGTCCAATAACTCTTTTTGGCGTCGGAATGCCCGAACCAGGATGTCGGCTGTGAGGAATACCTTAAGCTCTGCCTCTGGAAACACCACGGTCCCGATATCGCGGCCATCCATCACTATTGATCTTTCCTTCCCCATTCGACGTTGCTGATCCACCATGGCATGTCTTACCACAGCCAGGGTACTTACCTGGCTGACGAACTCAGATACGCGCATGTCACGAATTTCCTTTTCCACATTAAGGTTGTTCAGGAACGTCTCCGTTTTTCCTTTTGCATTAACCTTGAAAGATATTTTTATTTCATCCAGCGCCAATTGTATTTCCTTCGGATTGGTCAGGGAGATGTGGTGGTCCAGAAAGTAAAGTGTCACTGCCCGGTACATGGCGCCGGAATCGATGTATCGATAGCCCAATATTTTCGCCACTTCCTTTGCCGTAGTACTTTTGCCACAAGCCGAGAATCCATCAATGGCAATAATGATCTTCTTCATGTCAGCAATCTTTCATCGGACATGGAATCGGCTTTCCGGGCTTTAGCTTCTTGTGGGCATGGTTATTCGATGCGCATGACACCACCAGGGCAACGCCCACAAGAATAATTGCAGATCGGATGTATTTATTAAAGATCATGGTGTGTTCGATTTCAAAAATAGGACATTTGGAAGGGCTAAGGCTGCTTCCTTATTAATTTCTTTGGTCTGTAGTTTCCTGGTTAAGTCTCTGTCTTGCCATGATGGTTCATCCGGAACCCGATCTTTTCTCCCGCCCCAAGTTCTTGCGTCTTCTCCAATTTCTGATGGAGGGTAATGAATTTAACCTGCGGATAAGGAGGAGCCATCAAATCATTCTCAATCGCCAGGGTCAAGGCAAGTTTAACCAGAATATTCAAGTCAGGCTCGGTAATGGCCTGCGGGGAGATATTGCTTAACACACGGCCGAGCTTTCCTTCACCCTCCACTATATATCTTCCTTCATGATTGATCAGCAACCTCGCCAGCAGGTAGCCCGGGTCATTGATCCGGTTAAACTTTATTGAATCCGACATGAAGTTATAAATCATGATCTGACCAAAGTACCTGTTGATTTCATTCTCTTTGATATAAACTTCTTTCATAACCTCACTATCTTCTTCGAAGGTGACGATGTTGGTGTGAAGCACAAAAATGAGCAGGTCGCCCGCCAATTTGACCTGGAACTCGTGGTCATTGATTTTTTTGAAGTCCACCGTTACATCGTGGTCGCTGGGTTTGGACTTTTTCTTCAGTTCACCCGCCACCCTCTTGGATTCCTTCGACAGGGATTCAAAGGAGGAAATGAGCTTCTTGTAGGTAATCTGTTTCGCGGTGGATTTGTTTTCCAACATGCGCTGGATTCTGTCCAGCGGGTCTTGCTCACTTTCCATGGCTATTTAGTTTAAAGTCTGTAATTTAGGGAATCAATAACAATCCAAAAGCATGGAACCCAATCAGGAAGGAAAGGCCGAAAAATTCTTTAAGGATTTTGGCAAAAAACTAGATGTTTTCTTGGCAGAGGCCAAAGACGCCGGTTCACGGGCGGAGGTCGATCTCAGGAAGAAATATGAAGAACTTAAAGTCTCAGCCGAAAAGTTGAAGGCAGACACCCAAAACAAGGAACGGTGGAAAGAGGTTGAGATGAGCCTGAAAAAGGCGGCCGAAGAATTAGAGAAAGCGGCGAAGGCGGCGTTCAGGAAACCCAAACAAGAAGGACAACAATAGGAATTTTGGCATTAGGTCTCGGGGCCTGCCGGAACCAATGCCATATTCCTAATGCCCGATGCCTGGAGCTAGATTTTCACGGTCTTCCATGTTCCTCTTCGAAATATTAGTATTGCTACAACCGCGATGACAGACTCCGCGATGGCAATTGCCCAGAAAGAACCAGAGGCGCCCATCTCCAATTTTATTGCCAGCATATAGGCGAGCGGAATTTGAAAGAGCCAATAACCAAATAAGTTGATCACAGTCGGCGTGCGCGAATCCCCTGCCCCATTGAAAGCCTGCACGATGACCATGCCATATCCAAAAAAGACGTAACCGAACGCCACGATGCGCAGGCATTGTGTTCCATAACGAATCACCTCCGGATCTGAAGAAAAGAACTGCATGATCGGCTCGGACACAAAGTAGAACACGATCGAAATCAATCCCAGGAAGATCATGTTCAGGAAACCTGCAGTCCATACTGACTTCTCCGCACGTTCTGGTTGCCTGGCGCCAAGGTTTTGACCCACGAGTGTCGCGGCCGCATTGGCCATGCCCCATGAAGGCAATATCGTGAAGATGATCACGCGAATGGCAATCTGGTAACCGGCAAAGGCCGCAGTGCCAAAATTCACAATGATTCGCGCCAGGAAGAGCCAGCTTGCCGTCGATATCAGAAATTGTCCAACGTTTCCGGAGGATACTTTGATAAGGCGCACAATGATATCCCAATCGATAATAATATTTTCTTTGTGAATCCTGATGATACCTTTTTCACCGGAGAGGAAATATAATTGATAAAGTACTCCTGCTGTGCGTCCAATGTTGGTGGCAATGGCAGCACCTTCAACTCCAATGGGTTGAATGGGTCCCCATCCAAAAATCAGGATTGGATCAAGTATCATGTTAAGGATGTTAGCAATCCAGAGCGACCGCATGGCGATGGCCGCATTGCCGGCACCGCGAAAAATTGCATTGATCAGGAAGAGTGATACGATAGTAAAATTTCCTCCCAACATCCACAGCGTATATCCGGAGCCGACGGCGATCACCCCTTCCGATGCCCCCATGAGTCCCAGGATATCCTTGTAGAATAGAATTCCGACGAGACTAATAAGCACCGAAAGCACGAGGCCAATGTAGAGGGCATTCACCGCTGCCACCGCCGCACCCGGTGCGTCTTTCTCACCAATTCTCCTGGCAACCATAGCAGTGGCTGCCATGCCAAGACCCATGGCCATGGAATAGACTATGGCTATGATGGATTCTGTAAGGCCTACAGCGGTTACAGCATTGTTATCACTCAGCCGGCTAATAAAGAAAATATCGACAACCGCGAGCAGTGATTCCATGGCCATCTCGAGGATCATGGGAATGGAAAGGAGAAAGATGGCACGGTTGATGCTGCCCTCAGTGAAATTTTGTTCTTCGCCATTGATGGCTTGTTTGAACAAAGTAAATACAGAAATTTTTTTTGTGGAATCGTTCATGACTCGCCTGTGATAAATTGTAGAAGATGATTCGGCTCCCCCTGATCTGGGGAGAAGGTTGGAATTTGACGCAAGGTCAAATTAGCTGGGCGTGTTCATAGGCGAATGGTCCTGATTGAATCAGGACATACGGTAAAGATGAACAAAAGTTTGAACATCAGAAAAGGTCTAAGAAGTAATTCCGATGAAGTTGGACCGGCTGCGCTTGAGAACCCTGCACGAAACGGTACACTCATGATATTATGGGTAGCCTGACGTTGGGACTCTTCACTTCATGGGCCTGAAAGAATTCGAATTGATTCTTTTGACAAACTAGGGAAAAACAAAGAGGAGCCAAACCGAGCTCCTCCTGTTCTTTTAAAGACTAAACCTATAACCTGTAACTGACTTATTCGCAGGGCAAAGTACAGGGAAAGAAACTAGTGGGGAATACTCCTTTTGTGGTATTTCTTTGTTATCCGAGCCGGGGTCTGGGCCGCTATTCTTTTACAAACTGATACGAATAGGCTTTTTGATTCTGGAATACTTTAACCACGTAGTTACCCCGGGCATAGTGTCTGACATCAAGTATAAGTTCCGCTCCTCCCAGGCTGGTCCTTTTTTCCATTGACTTTCCATTCAAATCATAAACTATGATTTCAACCAGGGAACCTTTTTCCAAATTCTTCAATCCAACAACGATTTCATCCTTGGCTGGGTTCGGGTAGAGAGATATGCTTTCAACTGCAGGATAGATTGACAGGTCACCGGTTATTGTCTGAACGGTAAAGGTAATTGGGTTGGTTGCCGTCTGACCGTTAATGGTGACTGTGATCAGACCGGTTGTGGCTCCCGGTGGAACTGCTGTAATGATACCTGTTGCAGTACTTGCACTTAGGGTTGCTGCAACTCCATTGAATTTCACCACATTATTGGCAGGCGTTGGATCAAACCCAGTACCTGTAATATTAACCACTGTCCCCACCGATCCCAGAATGGGTGTGAACCCCGTGATAGAAATTACAGTAAAGCTAGTCAGGCTTGTCCCGATCTGTCCATTAACGTTAACCTTGATGGGGCCGGTGGTTGACGAAGGAGGAACCTTGGTTACAATGGTAGTTGGTGTAATACTGAGGATTGTCGCAAAAATTCCGTTAAGTGTTATGATGGTATTGACTGGGTCAAAATTTGTCCCGGTAATTGTAACGGTTGTTCCCACCGCACCAATAATCGGATTGAAACTTGCTATCATCGGCGCGGGTGTGAAATTTGTCGCACTAACGCCGGCCAATCCATTGGTAGTTATGGTAATTGGCCCCGTAGAAGCGAAAGGCGGGACAGTGGTTATTATCCTGGTTGATGTAGAGGAGGTGGCGGCAGAGACTGTTCCGTTAAATGATACCACATTGTTGGACACAATTGGATCAAAGCTGGTACCATCGATTGTCACTACCGTGCCTGCAATTCCAAAAACCGGGTTGAAACCTGTCAGCGTAGGTCCAGGTATGAAATTAGCAGGGCTTAAGACAGTTCGTCCATTGACGGTTACTGAGATTGGACCTATAGTAGCAAGTGGTGGTACCGTAACCGTCAGGCTTGACACGGTAGAAGCCGTTACGACTGCTTCTGTTCCATTGAATTTTACACTGTTATATCCCGGGATGGGATCAAAGTTAGTGCCAGTTAGAGTAATCGTTGATCCCACGGCACCCTTGCTTGGATTAATACTCAGCAAGGTGGGTGGAAATGAAATGAGGTTTCTGAATACCGATACCGTGCCTCCACCAAGATTACTTGTAACGATATCTAGTTTTTGATCATTATCCACATCGGCAAGCGTGACGCTTGAAGGTATGTTAAGGTGGTCAGGGCTGCTGTTGCTAAAATCAACTTTTGGCGCAAATGAGTTGGTGTTAATGGATCCAACCACTGTTGTATTTCTAAAAACAGATATGGTATTGCTGCCATTATTTGTCACAACAATCTCAGGCTTTCCATCCCCGTTGAGGTCACCAATGACAACACCGGTCGAATTTCCTCCGGTAGCAAAGTCCACTTTCGGAGCAAATGAACTGGTTGTCAAAACGCCGGGAGTACTGATATTTCTAAAGATTGAAATTGTTTGATCGTTTGAATTCACCAGGACCAGCTCAGGTTTGTTATCCCCATCAAGATCACCAATGACCGGCCTGGTTGCCCCTTGTCCGGACGTAAAATCAAGCTGAGAATCAAATGAAGTGGCTGATAGCCCACCAGCGATACTGATGTTGCGAAAAACAGAAAAGAGCATATTGGGTGTGTAGCGGGCTACCACCAAGTCAGGTTTATTATCCCCATCGAGATCCCCAATGGCTATTTTTCCACCATCAAAATTTGTTGATATGGATACCGCTGGCGCCAGCGTACCTGAAGATATGATTCCAAGTGTGCAAGTATTCTTAAAAAGAGAAAGGGTATTACCAAAATCTGAGGTCACAATATCAAACCGTCCATCTGAGTCAAGGTCGCCAATGGCAATACCTTCAGGATTCGTTCCGGTAGTAAACTCAACATATGAAGCAATTGAATTTGATGTGAATGTGCCTGGGGAAGCATTGTTCTTGAAGACTGAAATCTTATTGTTGACCACAATAGCGCTCACCAAGTCTGGTTTGGCATCACCATCAAGATCAGCGATGGCAAAATCATTTGGTCCGGAACTTGTAGAAAACCCTACGGCCGGATTGAAAGAACTACCGGATAAAGGTACGGGTGTCGTTGCATTTCGCAATATTGATACGTTGTTCCGGAAGAAACTGGATGTGGCTAGATCGGATCTTCCATCTCCATCCATGTCCGAAACCACTATTGTTCCTGAGAGAGGCTCCGTGAGCAATTCAACTATTGGTGCAAATGAATTCGCAGCAATTATTCCATCGCTGAGAAATGTGGTGACAAATGGGCTACTTGAAGAGCAATTGAGTCCGGTAACGTTTACCGAAATTGGTTGGTAGTTCGCACCCGGAGGCACACGCACCGTTAGTTGACTCTGCGATGCAGTCAGCACCGTCCCTTTGACGGCACCAAAGAAGACAATGTTATTTGATGGCAATGGATCAAAAAAGTTTCCATTAATGGTGACAATAGTGCCAATTGGGCCGCTGGCCGGAGTAAATCCTGAAATGGACGGTGCCGGTTGGGAAACCATCAGCGTTTGTTCCTGATAGTCACTTGCATAATTTGCATTACCAGGTTGGCTCACACGAAGCACAGTGATTCCATGACTTACCAGAGTTACCTGATTGCCCGCGACGGTTGCCACCGAAGGGTTACTGCTCGTAAACGTAATTGGCAGTCCGGAACTTGCTGATGCGCTTATGGTAAACGTCGGATCGCCAAACGTCTTATTCGGCAAAGGGAGGAAAGTAACGCTTTGATTTTGTTTTTGAATGGCTAACAACCCTCCAAATGATGATGCCCCGGTTCCGGCAAATGGATAGTTGGAAGACTGGAGATATGATGATCCATCCTTGGCCAAGCTTAATTCGAATCCGTTAGTGGAGGAATATAACTTACCATCCGGCAATTCGATCAGGTCTCCTGTAGGTCCGAATTCAAAGGAATTAGCCGAATAAATAGTGGCAAATGCTGAACCATCTAAATTAAGGCTGAAGATAGTTCCGGCGTTGCCACTTCCTCCTCGATACCAGGTTGCACCATACAATTTGCCATCCGACGACTGCATCAGGCCATTCTGAGACAGGTCATTCCCAATGTGCTTGTCGTCAAAGTCATATAGTTTCTCGAACCCTGAACCATCCTTATCCATCCTGAAAATCGTCCCAAAGCCGTTGGCACCCTGGCCGTTCGTTACTCCATAGATCAAACCGTCGGAGGCCTCGATGATGCTACAGGGCTTTGTCCCTGTGGTTGCGCCGCTTGGATGAAAATCATACACAACCGTGAAGCTCGTTCCATTCGTATTCATTTTGAATACAGATCCATCAAATGGGTCACCGTCATTGCCGGAAGTCAAACCATAAAAGAACCCATCAGATCCCAAAAGCAAGCCTCCGATAGGAGGATACGAGAGGCTTTTCACAATGGCGAATCCTGTGCCATCCAGTTTTATCTTATACACTATGCCGTTTTGTAATGAAGAGTAATAATACGGCCTCCGTGCAACTCCATAGAGAAATCCATCGGGCATTTCAAGCAAGTGGCCAGTAAGAATATACCGGCCACTGATGCCGTCAAAGTCGTAAAGTTTGGTGTAGCCAGTGCCATCCTTTTTGATCTTATAAAATATCCCGAAGCCATTGGTCCCACCACTGACTGCCGTTCCATACAGGTCGCCATCCGATCCCAGGATTGGCTTGGCATCAGGGTCGGCCCCTTCCTGAGGAAAATCTTTTAGTTTCGTCGCAACGCCACCGGGGGTTATAGAGTAAATGCCTCCATTGCCGCTGGCATCACCATGTGGCTGGGTGAAGATAAAATTTCCGCTGACAGTTTCTATAAGGCTTGCGGGGTTGAAATCACTAGTAGGCATCAGCAAACCACTACCCGTGTATAAAGTAGTAAGTCCCGTCCCGTTGGTTGCGACTCGGGAGACGCTTCCTGTTCCACCTCCACTTGTGGCGGCAAAATACAGATTTCCATCTGAACCCAACAAGAGGTTCCCGCCCGTAGTGCCCAAGATGGTATAACCGGTTCCATCAGGTCTTACTTTAAATAGGCTTCCATTTGACGGAGAGTAACCAAATAAGTCGCCATTGGCCATTTGAACTAAGTTACTGCCCCCAATTCCGAAATTGGCGAACTGTTTAATCTTGGTGTAGTTGGTTCCATCTTTGTGAATGCTGAACACGCCTCCTGGGCCTGCACTTCCCGAAATCCCATATAATGCTCCGTCAATCCCTTCTATGAGATTTCCCTCAGGATCAGCATCGGTTATACCATCAAAGTCCCATACTACCTGAAATCCGGTTCCGTCGGTATTGATCTTGAATATCAACCCTCATAGATTCACTCCACCCCCGGATGTCATACCATAAAGCATTCCATCCGAAGCTTGGAGCAAACCACCCTTTGGATTTCCCCCCTCAAGGCCGTTGCGATTAAAGTCATGGAGTTTTGCAAAGCCAGATCCATTGGAATTGATCTTGAATATATTGCCGTAACCACCGGCACCGTATGTACTGGTTGTCCCATATAAGAGTCCATCATTTCCCTGGATCAAGTTCCCGGTCGGAATACCCCCAGTTGTATTGCTAAAGTCAAATAGTTTCGTGTAGCCGGTCCCGTCACTATTCATTTGATAAATTACACCGAGGTCATTTGCCCCACCTCGTGAAGTCATTCCGTATAATTTTCCGTTTGTTGCCTGGACTACAGGGCCCACAGGTATGGAACCTTCCGCATTGGCTGTGAAAACTTTGGCATTCAAAAAATCGGACCCGTCTGAATTCAAACTAAACACAGAACCATATCCCGAATTCTGTGACTGGGTCGTACTGACTCCCCATAAACGAAATTGAGGATTCTGGGAAAAACTCGGAATGGATGTTATGGCGAAGAATAAGGCAATGAGCAGTTTTCTAAGCGTCATACTTTGTACAATTGAAACTATAGGATTGAAGCAAATGTAAAATTTTCGATACAGTCCCAAATCAAACTGTATATGCTTAATGGATACACCCCTTTAGTGGTATCCCCCAGGATATTACCCCCCAAAGGAATCCAGACAGATTTAAGTGCTACTCCCTGATGAAACGCGCAACATAAGTCTTATCACGGTGAACAACTTTTACGATGTATGAACCTGTCGGATAGTGAGCCACCGAAAAACTGATTTCACCGGATCCAAATGTCATTTGGTCCAGGAGTTTTCCGTTGATGTCATAGACAGTCATCTCTGCTTGCTTATTACGATCACCGCCCTGCAATTTAACAAACACAATATTTCTTACCGGGTTGGGGTAAATGATCAAGCCAGGTGACGCCTGAGGAGAAATATCTCCGGTAATGACCAGGGCTAAATCTGCAGACGATTCACTAGTACAGTTGTCCACTGTGGTCTTGACAGAATAAACACCTGTTTCGGTTGCCGTGAAGGAAATGTTTATTGCATTGGCAATCGCTACACCATTTTTATACCATTGATTGCCAGAGGTAGCGCTGGAAGTTAGCACTGGGTTATTCAAACTGCCGGTTTGTGTTACGACTGGTTTCGCGGGAGTAACACAAATAGTTTGACTGCCTGATACTGGGTTAATGCTCAGGTTGCCAGGCTGGTACGCGGTGATCGTAACTTTGCCGGCTGTTAACGGAGTGGCAGTACTTCCCGAGATGGCGAGCACCAAAGGTGCAGAGCTGGTGAATGTCGGGGAAAGGGACGAAGAGGCAGTTGCTGATAGCTGAAATGGTGCATCTCCCACACGCTTGTCCGAGACCGGGCTGAATGAAAGGGTCTGTGGACTTGTAGGCACAAAAGCTACTTGCATTGTGTAAGGAGCAGAACCACTTTCGGTGGTAAAGTCGAAGACCTTGGTGAACCCGGTCCCGGTTGAGTTTACTTTGAACATGACTCCATTTGCGTAGGTCCCTCCACCGTATGTCATCCCATATATGTCCCCTGAGGGCGCAATTTTTAATTTCCCAAAATTAGGCCCGTAGCCATTGGACAGGCTGAAATCAAATAACTTGGAAAAGCCGGAGCCGTCCGTTTTGATTTTAAACAGGACGCCATCTCCCAGTGAAGATGGCCCATTTGTTCCACCGAAAGGTGTTACACCAATCAGATCTCCATCAGCCAATTGAGTTAATCCACCACTGGGATAGCTTCCGGTTAAGGTGCCGCTAAAGTCCATAAGTTTGACAAACTGGGTACCATCTGCCTTAATCTTGTAGATAGTTCCCAGGTTATTGGTTCCACCCGTACCACACATACCATATAAATTTCCATCTGATGCGAGTAGTAATTCCTGGGGATAGCCGCCTGTTGTGGTTCCATTGAATTCGAACAAAACGGTATAAGCTGTTCCATTGGGATTAATCTTAAAAATCAAGCCATTTTGAAACGACCCTCCATTTTGGCAACTTCCGAGCAATTCGCCGGTGGGAAGTTGAATAAGCGTACCTGCTGGTCCATCGCCATGGACAAAATCAAATCCGTATTTGATCAGAGTAAATCCTGTTCCATCAAGTTTTATTTTATATATAACACTTCCGAAGCTCCCTCCGTTTGTTACACCATAGAGATCGCCATCCTGCGCTTGCAGCAGGCCGCCACTGGGGTCTGCTCCATGGCTACCATCAAAATCATGCAGAATGGCGAACCCGGTACCATCGGATTTTATTTTATAAATGGTTCCCAGTCCCGGTAAGCCCGCCGGCCGCAGATACGCTATAGAGGTCTCCGTTAGATGCGTGTATCAAATCGTATTGGGGCAATGAAACCGCGATTGGGTAGTCAAACATTTTTGTATAGGTACCATCCGGTTTGAACCTGAAAATGGATCCGTTATTACTTGTTCCTCCGTTATTCGTTGTGCCATAGTAATTTCCATCGGCTGCCCTTATGAAGCCAGATGGAGAACCTAGGCCATTGAAGGACATCAATGCCGAATAGGCAGACCCATCGGTCTTTAGAGTGAAAATGCTGCTGGAGTTCATTCCAATCAAATCGCCTCCTGCTGTAAAGACCAAACCTGACCTGGATTGACCTCCCTCAAGATTGAGGAAATCTTTAAGTATCGTGAATCCGGAACCATTCGGATTTATTTTGTACACAATTCCAAGGTGCGTCGCTCCGCCTCCTCCGGTCAATCCATATAATACACCATTCGCATCTTGAATCAGACTCCCCGTCGGGAATTGACCGTTCGGACCAGTAAAATCAAACAACTTTGTAAACCCTGTTCCATCGGTATTTATTCGATAGAGTATACCTCCATCATTCACCGAACCACCCAAAGTGGTACCATAAAGGCTGCCATCCGCTCCAATGAGAAGATTACCAGCAGGGCTCCGTGCAACGGTGCCGAAACTGAATAATAGTGTATAGCCGGTGCCATCCGCTCTCACTTTGAAAATTGAACCATTATCACCAGTGCTTCCTTGAGTTTCGGTACCATATAAATATCCATCAGCACCCTGGATCAATCCGCACTGAGGCTTTCCACTTAAGTCGAGTAGCTTGTCAAATCCACTGCCGTCCATCTTCAATTTGTATAATATCCCTCCATTAAAGTTCCCCCCACCGCTAGTCATCCCTATCAGGTCACCCGAACTGACTTGAACCAGTCCGCCCCAAGGGTCACTTCCATTGGTTCCAAATTCATGAATAACGGTAAATCCGGTTCCATCAGCCTTGATCTTATATACATTGCCGAAATCTCCGGGTCCACCCCTGGTGTTTGTTCCATACAAGTATCCATCAGTACCCTGGATCACTCCACTCCAGGGTGTAGATCCATTGCTGTTGCCACTAAATGCTTTGGGAATAAGGAGGTTGCTACCATCCGGTAGAACACTAAAAATGGTACCAGTGCCACCTGCACCATCTGCGATGGTCGTGCCCCAGATCCTGAAGTTATTTTGCGCGTAACCCTGAAAAGAGATGATGAATCCGATTACCAGAAAGCCAATGGCTAATCGACTTAATTTTCTCGCAGGCTTGAAATCATATTTCAGGTTGTTTGACGCTATCATAGATTCTGACCAAAAAAATTTGTGAATGATATGGGCACAAATGTACTATTTTCCAGATAGGGTCATTTGAAAATTGAAGGCCAATATCCTCCACGGAAGTGAAATTACATTACATCAGGCCCAACTTTAAAATCCGCTCACCATATCGAAAATGATGGTTAGCCATAAGTTTGCCTGCAATAATAATCGAAACCTTACCTGATCGGGTAACGAATAGTCTTGTTGGAAGGAATTGAGTTTAATCTTTGGATATTACCCGATCGCCACGCGTTTGAATTCAGCAACAGTCAATCCTTTGGTAACGCTGTCTAAATATTGAGCAACGGTCTTTGAACTGTCTTTCACAAACGCCTGTGGCAACAACGTGCTCTCCTTGAAGAACTTGTTCAACTTGCCTGCGGCTATTTTCTCCACCATGTTCTCCGGTTTGCCCTCGGCGAGAATTTGTGCCTTGGCAATTTCCAGCTCCTTGGCAATGATATCCGGCGAGATGCTCTTCTCATCCACAGCTACAGGATTCATCGCGGCAATCTGCATGCCCACGTCTTTGCCTGCCTCTGTGACATCCTTACTATTCACACCCTTCAGTGAAACCAGGACGCCCAATTTACTGCCTGCATGAACATACGGGATAATCGCTTCACCTTTCATGATCACATAAGAGCTTACCTGCAAACGCTCACCAATCTTACCCACCAGTTCTGTGATTTTGTCGTTCAGGCTCAGTCCCCCAGCGTTCTCCGCAAGCAATGCTTCAGTTGTTGCCGGCTTCTTTGAAAAGGCGATATCCAGAATTGTCTGTCCAAGTTTTCGAAAATCTTCTGTCTTAGCCACGAAATCCGTTTCACAATTCAATGCAATAAGGACGGCTTCTTTCTTGTCGTCGGAGACTTTTATGAAAACCGATCCCTCTTTTGCTTCTTTATCGGAACGGGAAGCAGAAACTTTCTGGCCTTTCTTTCTCAGGATCTCAATGGCTTTTTCAAAATCTCCATCCGCCTCGGTCAGGGCTTTCTTACAATCCATCATACCGGCACCGGTCATGGTGCGCAGCTTATTTACATCTTGTGCTGTGATTGCTGACATACTCTTTCAATTTAGAATTATGAATTAATAATTACGACTCGATCAGGATGAGGTTAAAACGATTCGTCCTGCCACCGATCAGGTAAGCAGGACGAAAATATACGTTTTGCTTATGTCGGTTACGCTTCCTGAACGGCTTCGTCCACTTTGCGTTTCTCGTCTTCCTCTTTCTTCATTCCAGCATCTTCCTTGTCCTTCTTTCTCTCCTGTAATGCTTCTTCAATGGCTTTACCAACATACCTGGTGATTACCGAGATTGACTTGAACGCATCGTCATTCGCGGGAATCGGAAAATCGATGTTGGAGGGATCTGAATTGGTATCCACCATGGCGAACACAGGGATATTCAGCTTCTGGGCTTCCGCCACCGCGATGTGCTCGCGCTTCACGTCGATGACAAACAAAGCGGCGGGCAAGCGATTCAGGTCGGCAATACCACCTAACAACTTCTCCAACTTCGCCTTCTCGCGTGACACCATCAGGCGTTCGCGTTTCGCCAGGTTGGCAAACGCTTCATCCTTCATCAGCTTATCAATCTGGGCAAGCTTCTTCAACGACTTGCGGATAGTGGCAAAATTGGTCAGCATTCCACCCAACCAGCGTTCTGTAACAAAAGGCATGTTCAGGCGTGTTGCTTCTTCCACGATGATGTCCTTTGCCTGCTTCTTTGTGGCCACAAGCATAATCTTGCGCCCGGAGCGAACAATATTCTTGATGGCAAATGTTGCTTCCTCAAGGGCCTTCAGGGTCTTGTTCAAATCAATGATGTGGATGCCATTGTTCTCCATGAAAATGTACTCCGACATTCTTGGGTTCCACTTGCGGGTAAGGTGTCCGAAGTGAACACCGGCTTCCATCAAATCCTGGGTTGTCATTTTATCTGCCATGCTGCTGCTCAATCGATTAACGTTTGCTGAATTGGAACTTCCTTCTTGCCTTTCTGCGGCCTGGCTTCTTGCGTTCTACCATACGGGAGTCGCGTGTAAGCAAACCTTCCTTTCTCAGGGGTGCACGGTTATCATTGTTGATGGTTATCAGTGCGCGGGCTATGCCCAGGCGGATGGCTTCCGCCTGTCCTTTGATTCCACCACCTTCGACGTTCACATTGACGTCGTACGCGCCATCGGCCTTGGCCAATGTCAACGCCTGCTTCACTGTAATCTGAAGTATCTCGGATGTAAAGTAAGTTGCGAGTTCGCGGTCATTTATGGTGATCGTTCCTTTGCCGGGTTTTACATATACCCTGGCAATGGATGTCTTTCTGCGACCGATGGTGTTGATAATCTCCATGAAGTATGTTTATCAGAATTTAATAGTCTTGGGTTGTTGTGCTTCATGCGGGTGGGTAGTACCCACGTACACATGCAGGCTTCTAAAAAGTTCACTTCCAATCCTGTTCTTGGGAAGCATACCTCTGACCGCGTGTTCGATCAGGCGCTCAGGGTGTTTCTCTTTGATCATATTGGGTGTAGACTCTTTCTGCCCGCCATTATAACCAGAGTGTGTGAACAGAATACGGTCCGTCCATTTCTTGCCTGTCATCTTTACCTTTTCTGCATTGATGACAATCACATGGTCTCCGCAATCAACATGGGGAGAATAGCTGGGTTTGTGCTTGCCGCGAATTACCTTGGCAATTTCGCTTGCCACACGGCCCAACACCTGGTCTTCTGCGTCCACCAATACCCAGTTCTTTTCAGCACTGGCTTTGTTGACATTTTTTGTCTTGAAACTGATCGAATCCACTTGAATAAACGGTTAAACTACTTTAATAACACAGCCCTCTTCAAAAAGGGACACAAAAGTAGACCCAATAAATAGATTATGCAAGCTAGGCCCGGATTTTACCGGACGTTTGCGGAAAGTTGCTTTAATAGCGCTGTAAAGTCCTTAGGATAAGGAGCTTGCACCACTATCTGACGTCCATCCAATCCGGTGAATTCCAGTGAAAAAGCATGGAGGGCCATCCTTTTCATAAGGGACTGCTCCTCTGTATTCCTTTTGATCCTAAATCCGCGTTTAATGGACGAGACAAGAAAGGGTTTTCCGCCATATATCTCGTCGCCTGTGATGGGGGCGCCGACCGATGCCAGATGCACCCGAATTTGGTGCATCCTGCCTGTGACAGGCCTGCATTCAATCAACGAGTGTTGGGTGAAAATCCGCAGGGTGGAAAAGGAGGTCTGTGCATCTTTTCCTTTTGGACTTATCCTTGCCGTACCGTCATTTTGCTTGAGGATTGCTTTATCTATGACCAGGTCGTGAAGGTCGTGCCTTCCATCGGCGACAGCATGATATACTTTGTTTACCTCGCGGTGCTCGAACTGCAGGCTGAGGTGGCGGTAAGCCTCCGGATGCCGTGCAATGGCAAGAACACCTGAAGTATCCTTGTCCAGCCGATGGCACACCTGGGGGTCGGGCTCAACGGCGCGGGCAAGGGCAAGGATATTGAGTGGCTCGACCCTGTCTTCCAATGTGGCAATGAAAGGTGGCTTATTGATGACAAGGTAGTCGTCGTTTTCAAAAAGTACGAGTTCTTTGAATGCAATGGAAGTTTTCAATCGGGATACAGGTGCTGGCTACAGGCTGCAAGTTACCCCTAACGGGTAACATGCAACGGGCTCTTCTCAATCTTTTTCATCATCACCCTTCATCCTTGGCAGCTTAAAACTGAAGGATGAACCCTTGCCTACTGTACTCTCGACTTCGGCCCGTGAACCATGCCCTTCCAGGATATGCTTGACGATGGCCAGCCCCAGGCCGGTACCTCCTTTTTCACGACTGCGACTCTTATCGACGCGATAGAAACGTTCAAAAATCCTGGAGAGATGCTGCTCTGGAATTCCTTCTCCGGTGTCCCTGACTGTTGTGGTGATGTTCTTCTTGGACACTTCGAAGTTGATCATGACGTCTCCTACCGGCGTATAGCTAATCGCATTCGACACCAGGTTGGTCATGACCTGCGTAATCCGCTGCCAATCTGCATACACAAAGAGCTTGGGCGAGGGATCACTCAATTTAAGTTTGATATTTTTCTTTTGGGCTTTCTCCTCAAATTGCTCGATAACCTCCGCGCAAAGTTTATGCAGGTCCAGGGATTCGAATTTCATTTTAATATCCCCCGTTTCAATTTGCGAGAGCGTAAGCAGGTCTTGAACCAGGACATCCAGGCCGTCGAGGCTCTTGGCTGCCTTTTTTAAGAACCGGTTACGAACATGTTTATCGTTCACGGCTCCATCAAGGAGGGTATGGACAAATCCCTGGGCGGCGAAGATGGGTGTCTTCAATTCGTGGGATACATCTGCAATAAACTCTTTGCGGAAAGCTTCGAGTTTCTTCAATTCGTCAATTTCCTTTTGCTTGAGCAGGACAAAGGAGAAAATCTCTTCATTTATGTTCTTCAGGGGATTGAGGGCACCTGATTTCTCGCGCCTGATATTACCAAGCTCTTTCTTCCTCAGTTTCTCAAGCATTTTATAGATCTTATTTATCTCACGAAAAACGAGGAATTCCAACACCACATAGATGAGCAGGTAAGATCCTGAAAAACTGATGACCCCGGCAACAATGAGTCCATCGGATTTTACGGATTGTACCAGGGATAAAAAAAGCACCGTCACCAGGGCGATGAACACCGCCAGGAGCAGGGCCATCGTCCGGGCGCTGTAGACCATGCGTTAAATCAGATTGAATTTGTAACCGACCCCTTTGATGGTCGTAATGTAGTCATCTCCGATCTTTTCTCTTACTTTCCGTATGTGTACATCGACGGTGCGGGCCAGCACATATACGTCGGAACCCCAGATATTTTGCAGCAGGTCGTCACGACTGAAGACTTTGTTGGGGTTTTGGGCAAGGAAGAACAGCAGTTCGAATTCCTTTTTCGGCATATTGATTTCCTGTCCCTTTATTTTGATTGTATAGCTGGAGCGGTCTATGAGCAGATCGCCAATAGAAATCTGGGATGATGAGGGTTTCCCTTTCGCCTCCCGCCGAAAAAGCGCATTGATCCGACTCATGAGTGCCCGGGGCTTGATTGGTTTGGTGATGTAATCGTCGGCACCTACATCAAATGCTGCCACTTCGGAATACTCCTCCGAACGGGCTGTCAAAAATACAATGAAGGTGTTGACCAGGTCTGGCATGGCACGCATCAGCCGGCAGGCCTCCACACCATCCATATGTGGCATCATGATATCAAGCAATACCAATTCGGGTTTAAATTTCCTGGCGATTTCAACTGCCTGATGGCCATTGTTTGCCACCTTCACATCATAACCTTCTTTCTCGAGATTGTATTTGAGTAGTTCGAGTATGGGCTCCTCGTCATCAACTACCAACACTTTGTACGCGGCTTTCTTACCCATGTAATTCTGTATTTTGGTCATTCAAAAGTAGGGCAATTCGATCCAATAAAAAATCAATGTTACCTTCTTAACAAATTCTTAATGTGTGGTTAACTCAGCGCGAAGGGTGTTCCTTTTTGTACTGTTGAATCATGGAGCGGAGGTCGCGATGAAACTTGGTGATCCATTCATCTTTCATGGTATCATGCTTTGATTCATAGGTTTTGAATGACATGAAGTAGGTGTTGTTGGGTAATTTTTTTGCAAATCGTTTTGATTTCCTCCTACCTTGGCTCAGGGAAAGTGTATCGATGTTGTCAACAATTAGTTGGATAAAAGCCCTCTTCTTTTCCTTCTTCAGAGAAACGGAATCCGCAACTGAGAATGTTGAATACAGACTGTCGAGCTTTTGTGCGGCCCGCAACATGTGCTGCGTTACTTTTCGGTAATCTGAATCTTCAAACGCAAACTCCCGATATTGTCTGGAGGTATCGCCGAAAGTCCTGGCAATAAATTCCTCTGCTCCCCGATCCCCGATGAATGATGCTAGGTTCTCATTGAAGTCTGAACTGTCCTTGACATATATCGTGGCGTGCACCATTTCATGAATAATCAGACTTGCTAAATCACCGTCACCTCTCCGGAGCATGCCACTGAGAATCGGTTCGGTAAACCATCCCAGTGTGCTCCAGCCACTCGGGTTGCGAACGCTGACATCCCAATCATCCCCTTCAAGTTCCGTCTTGAGGTGGAGGGCTTTTTGCTGGTCAAAAAAGCCTTTGTACGGAACAGAACCGATTACCGGGAATTCCCAACGCTTTTCTTTCAGGCGGAAAGGCTCACAGGCAGTAACCACCCACATCAATTCTTCACCGTGCTGATCATACAAGGTTTTATAGTTATCCGTATCGCTCAACCCAAGTGAATCGATCGCGTACTGCCGGGCCCTGGCTATCAAATTCAGTTTTGACTTCAGCGAATCCGGGAAAGCGGGGTTGCTTAGGAATTCTTCCACCGGCCTGGCACCCCAAATGATTTTTAACTGTCCCACCCCTTGACCGATGCCATAATAGATGAGTGACCAATAGTAGGCACAGAGGATGGTGAGCAACACCAGGATAATTCCGAATATTTTCTTCCCCATCTTTACTTTTTTCTCCTCATCATAAAATAGCGATCCCGGTAATTAATATAAAGACCGTAAGAGTACTGAAATGTCTTGAAAGACATGTCAAAGTAGGGCTCATAGCGAAGAGACAACGTAAGGTTTTGATCTACCCTGTAGTCGTACAAAAATCTGAAAATCATCAATTGAGGTGATGGCTGAATTTTTGTCGGATCAAAAAAAGAAACGGATTGATAAATCTTTCCACCCTGGAATGCCATAAACTCACGGCCCTGCCAATAACTAGCCATTACATTCAAACCAAAACTCGTGGACACTGATCCATTGACATATAGGCCGTCACCATCGATGTAGGCCTGGCGAGTAAGCGTGATGTCTTTATCGTATACATAGAAGCCATTAAGGGTTACCTGGTTCACTCTCCCGCTGATCGGCTGTGTCCAGTTCAGACCAACAGCCGTGTTAAACAAAGTTTGTATCGGAAGTCCGGCGACATCCAGCTGGCCGCCCTGATGACGGGAAACGACCTGCAAGGGAATACTTAATGCGCCACTACCGATTTTTAATACCCGCTTCTGTAAAGACAACCCGGCCACTAGTTGCTCCTGTTTGGGATCACGCCAGTACTGCATGTATTGCCAGTCGATCCAGGCATCCACAAAGAAATCTTCGCGGTTGAGTTGGAGCTGCGCCCCAGTCTCCAAGCGGTTGTTCAATACCCGTTCGAAATCATACAATGGTTCGATCAGTCGGTGGTTGAGGCTACTTTCGAGATTGCCGAAGATGACCGAGTATTCTTTCTTTCTCCATTTGAAGGAGAAAATGGGGGCTGTGGTTGAAAACTTATTGTTGCCAAAATCCTTCTGAAAGTACCCCCCAGCGTCAATGCGAATATTTTTAGTAAGATTATAACTTAGAAAGGGCTGAAACTGATAGCCAAAAAGCGTATAGCCATCGATAATAGTGCCGGTATATTCATTGTTTTTGAAGAAGCCGAGGGTATTCATGCCTATCCAGAGTTTTCCGGAATCGGCTTCCTCAACCACCATCCTGTCCTCAAATACCCTGTTATTGAGCTGGGCAGAGGCAGAAATTGTAAAAAAGGTCAGGAAAACGATGAGGGGAAACCGGCAAATTCTCATGAAAGTGCAAATTAAGACTGTTGCCCGTTAATCGTTAGTGCTAAGCAAGTTAAAAAACATCAGGAAATCCTTTACACTAAAAATTTTAGTATTTATTGTTTTCTTATTACTTTGCAGTAGTAATTTCAATCCGAATAAAAACGTAATCAACTACACACACATTTGAGCGAAAGTAAAAGCAACAACGGGGTCGACAACAAGGAGAAACTGAAGGCCCTTCAGCTGACCATCGATAAGTTGGAGAAGACTTACGGAAAGGGCACCGTGATGAAGCTAAACGATCAAAAAGTTATGGACGTGCCAGCGATTTCAACCGGATCATTGGGGTTGGACATTGCCCTGGGTATCGGTGGCATTCCCCGCGGGCGGGTGACTGAGATTTACGGTCCTGAATCATCTGGTAAAACCACCCTGACGATGCATATGATCGCTGAGGCCCAGAAGAAAGGCGGGCTTGCCGCATTCATTGATGCGGAGCATGCTTTCGACAAAGGTTACGCGGAAAAGCTTGGCATTGATACCGAGAATCTGTTGATCTCTCAGCCGGACAACGGTGAGCAGGCGCTGGAAATTGCAGAACACCTGATTCGCTCCGGTGCCATCGACATCATTGTGATCGACTCTGTAGCTGCCCTGGTACCCAAGGCCGAATTGGAAGGAGAAATGGGTGAAAGTAAAATGGGTTTGCAGGCACGACTGATGTCACAGGCGCTCAGAAAACTAACCGGCACCATCAGCAAGACGGGATGCGCGTGTGTGTTCATCAACCAGTTACGCGAAAAAATCGGCATCATGTTCGGAAACCCCGAAACAACCACTGGAGGTAATGCACTCAAGTTTTATGCTTCGGTACGGCTTGATATCCGCCGGATAGGTCAGATCAAAGAGTCACCGGAAGATATCACCGGTAACCGCGTTCGCGTGAAAGTCGTCAAGAACAAAGTGGCTCCTCCTTTTAAAGTGGTGGAGTTCGACATCATGTACGGGCGTGGCATTTCTAAATCAGGAGAAATTGTAGATATCGGAGTAGAGTTGAACGTGATTCAGAAATCCGGTTCGTGGTTTGCCTACAACGGAAATAAACTTGGGCAGGGCAGGGATGCGGTGAAGCAACTCATCGAAGACAATCCCGAATTGATGGAAGACCTTGAGAAAAAAATCAAGGAGAAACTGGTAGCCGCAGAAGGTTCGAAAGTGCTTGAAGAGAAGGAAGCGTAAGGGTGCTCATGGTTGTTGAATAGCAACCAGCCATGGCAACGATACAAAGTAAAGGTCACGTCTTCCAACGTGACCTTTTTTAGTTTGTTATGGAGTAATGATGATTATGTCGATCGAATAGCGATTACAGGATCCAGTCTTGCGGCAACCGCAGCGGGCACAATGCCGGCGATCAATCCGATTACAGAAGATACGCCCAGCCCAAGCACGATATTCTTCATACTCAGCGCTACATCCAGGCTTCCAAAGGGAATAAAAGTGAGCAGAAATACAAGGAAAATACCTGCAAGCCCACCAATCAAGCTCAGGAATATTGCCTCAAAAAGAAATTGAAAAAGAATGAAGTAGTTCTTCGCACCTAATGACTTTTGAAGCCCGATGATGCTGGTACGTTCCTTGACAGAGACAAACATAATGTTAGCTATGCCAAAACCTCCCACAAGGATAGAAAATCCTCCGATGATCCACCCTGCCACACCCACCACATCAAACAAACCACTAATTGCATTGGCAATGGCTTCAGGCCGGTTCAGCGCGAAACTGTCTCTTTGGGTTGGACGCAATCCTCTCCTTCCCCGTAACTGACCTTTCAATTCATTTTCGAGTTCGATGAGTCCGAGGTCATAATCATTTCCCTTGACAGCAATAGTTGACTGCAATTCATTCCACATTCCGGTACCCGTCTGAAAGAGTTTTCGAAATGAATTATAAGGGATAATGACGGTGTAGTCATTACTCGGTGTGCCCAGAAAGCTTTGACCCTCCCGGCGCATCACCCCGATCACTTTATATTTCAGTCCCTTGATTTTGACGTCCTCCCCAATCGGATCCCGGTCGTTCGGAAAAAGTGCAAGCGCGACTTCATGTCCGAGGAGAGCAACATTTCTTCCACCTTCAATTTCATCGGCGGTAAAATACCGACCGTTATTCATATGTATCTCAAAAATATTATCATACCCTTCCCCGGCCCCACGCAGGCCAATTTGGCCGATGCTGTTGCTGCCTTTCTTGATAATCGAATTGCCTTTGGCAGCATAAATCGAAATTGCCGTCTTGTTGCGCAGGTTGGCATTCAGAAATTTGTACTCGCTCACGGAAGGATTGGGCCTTCTCCAGTATTCCCACCACTTATAAGGACCGTTTCCCTCAGGTGTAAAAGGCCATTTCCCAACATAAATCACGCCTGTACCCAGGAAATCAAAACTTGATTTAATGTTTTTTTCCAGGGAATCTACCAGCGTAAAGACCGCGATAATGGCAAAAATACCGATGGTAACGCCCAAAAGGGACAGAATGGTCCGGAGAACATTGGATTTCAACGCCTTCCAGGCGAATGAAAAACTTTCAGCGATCAATCGGAGCACTAGCATAAGACAAATCTAACGCGAAAGATGCGATTTCGGTTGTAAAAAATTGCCAGGCAGCTCGAATAGTTGACGGCCTTACCCCGTAGACCGGATGGCAATAACAGGATCAAGCCTGGCTGCAACAGCCGCCGGAACAATCCCGGCAATAAGGCCTATTACGGAAGATACCCCCAAACCAAGAACAATATTCTTGAAGCTCAGGGCGACCTCAAGACTTCCGAACGGCAAGAACGTTAAAAGGAACACCAGGAAAATCCCTGCAAGTCCGCCAATCAAACTCAGGAATACAGCTTCAAACAAAAATTGAAAAAGGATGAAATAGTTTTTCGCCCCCAACGATTTCTGTAAGCCAATAATGCTGGTTCGCTCCTTGACCGAAACAAACATGATGTTAGCAATGCCAAAGCCGCCAACCAAAATGGAGAATCCGCCGATGATCCAGCCGGCCACGCCCACCACGTCAAAAAGCCCGCTGATCGCGTTGACGATGGCTTCGGGACGATTGAATGAGAAAGTATCCTTCATGGTAGGCCGCAAACCCCTGCGCACCCTCAATAATCCCGTAATCTCATTTTCCAATTCAACAAGACCCAGATCAAATTCGCTGCCCTTCACTCCGATGGTCGACTCCAGCTCGTCCCAATGACCTGTTCCAGTTTGATAAAGCTTCCTGAATGAATTGTAAGGTATGATAACAGTATAGTCCACGCTCCCCATACCCAGAAAACTCTGTCCTTCCCTCTTGGTCACCCCGATCACTTTGTATTTCAAATCTTTGATCTTCACCATTTCACCGATGGGATTGCGATCGTTCGGAAACAGCGCCATGGCTACCTCATAGCCCAGCACGGCGACTGGTCGGCCTCCATCGATTTCAGCGTTCGTCAAGTAGCGTCCATTGTTAATATTTACCTCGCGAATGTTTTCGTATCCCTCATGAACGCCCCTTAGGCCGACCTGACCGATGCTGTTGTTGCCACACTTGATAATGGTATTTCCCTTAATAGAATAGATAGCCATAGCAGACTTATTCTTCACGGTGGCATTCAGGAACTTGTACTCATTCATTGAGACGGTCGGTCTACGCCAATATTCCCACCACTTGTAAGGACCATTTCCTTCGGGTGCCCAGGGCCACTTCTGGATATAGATCACTCCGGTTCCCAAAAAGTCAAAACTAGACTTGATGTTTTTTTCCAGCGAGTCAACAATTGTAAAGACGGCAATAATGGCAAAGATTCCGATGGTTACCCCGAGAAGGGAAAGAATAGTCCGCAGGACATTTGATTTCAGCGCTTTCCATGCAAAAGAAAAGCTTTCGGCAATCAATCGTAGTACTAGCATAAGGCAGGTAAACGTGAAACGGGCTTCCCCGGTTTTGGAAATCGCCTTAAATCGTCTGCATCTGAATCAGGAAGATGGGTTTCGCCCGGGATGCAACTGGTCATCCCGGGAGCCTATCTGCCATAGGTTGCATTTCAAACCAGTTTTCCTATTTTTGCACCCTCATTAAAACAGGCCCTGCCGACAGAGGGGCCAAAGCCCGTAAGCTTATGAAATGTCCCCTTAGCCCCTTCGCCTTTCCTTGCTCTTCCGCGTCGGCTAACTCATTCCTTTGTTTCGGCGCCGCTCAATTCAAAGACATTCCTTCTACATAAATCTATACGAAATGAAATTATCTGGTTTCAAGTTTGACCTTCCCAATAACCTGATTGCCCTGCACCCGGCCGAAAATCGCGACGAATCGCGCATGATGGTAGTGCACCGCGATACCGGTAAAATCGAGCATAAAGTCTTTAAGGATATTGTCAGTTATTTTGATTCAGGAGATGTATTTGTAGGAAATGATACCATGGTTTTTCCTGCAAGGCTTTACGGCCGCAAGGAAAAGACCGGTGCCAAAATTGAAGTCTTTCTACTTCGGGAGCTAAACAAAGAAATGCACCTTTGGGATGTGCTGGTTGACCCTGCCCGTAAAATCCGTGTAGGCAACAAATTGTACTTTGGGGACGGGGATCTCGTGGCCGAAGTAATCGACAATACTACCTCACGAGGTCGTACCATTCGGTTTTTGTTCGATGGCGACTCGGAGGCCTTTGACAAGATTGTAGAGACGTTGGGTGAAACTCCCCTGCCGAAGTACATCAAGAGAAAAATTGAACCCTCTGATAAAGAGCGGTTCCAAACAATTTATGCTTCGAAGAAAGGCGCTGTCTCTGCCCCTACCGCGGGGTTGCACTTCACGAAGCAGCTGATGAAGCGCATGCAACTTAAAGGTATTGACATGACCTATGTCACGTTGCATATTGGCCTGGGTACTTTCCGCGCAGTAGACGTGGAGGACCTCACCAAACATAAAATGGATTCTGAGAATTTTATTGTAGGCCCCGAAGCGGTAAGAATTGTTAACAACGCGCTGGATAACAAAAGCAAGATTTGCGCTATCGGCACAACCGCCATGCGTTCTTTGGAAACTGCTGTCTCAGCCAGCAACCGCCTGAAAGAGCGCGAGGGATGGACAGACAAGTTTATCTTCCCGCCTTATGACTTCAAGATTTGCAGCGCCCTCGTAACAAACTTTCACCAACCTGAGTCCACACTCCTGATGATGGCATGTGCTTTTGGGGGATATGAGCTTACCATGCAAGCCTACCAGGTAGCGAAGAAGGAGAAATATAAATTCCTGACCTACGGAGATGCTATGTTGATCGTGTAGATGGTCTTTGTTCGGGGCCACTACACTTTCCCCGCCGGCAGCAGTTCACCGCAGAAAGTATTTAACAATCTGCGTTGTCTGCTCGAAATGTTATTTTTGATCAGTAATTGTTTCGAACATCCGACTAATTATATCCATTAACCAACTCCCTTGAATCTCCCTGAATACGCAATCATAGTTGCTGGAGGCAAAGGCACACGCATCAAAAGTGATTTGCCCAAACAGTTTCTTGAATTGAATGGCACCCCTGTCTTGATTCATACCACTAATGCCTTCTTCCGTTATTCAAAAGACCTCACTATCATCCTGGTGATTCCGGAAGATGACTTCCCGACCTGGAATCAGATTGTGGAACGCCATCATTTCACGAAGCATATAATCTTGCAAAAAGGCGGGGAGACGAGGTTTCAATCCGTTCGCAATGGACTTGACAAAATTGAGGGCGATGGTCTTGTTGCCATTCACGACGGTGTTCGTCCATTGATTAGTGCAGACATCATAGGTGCCTCCTTCAGGCTTGCTGCCGTCCATCAGACTGCCGTGGCTGCCGTTCGATTAAAAGAATCCATCCGAATGACCGACAAAGACACTACGCGTGCTGTTGATCGATCCCGCTTCCGATTAATTCAAACTCCACAGACATTTGATGTGGCATTAATTAAGCGTGCGTACCAGATAAAAGAGGACCCAAGCCTCACCGACGATGCGAGTGTGGTCGAAAAAGCCGGATACAATATCTCGTTGTTCGAAGGAAGCTATGAGAACATCAAAATCACCACGGCAGAAGACTTCATTATTGCGGAAGCATTGTTAAAAAAGAAAAGCTAACCCTTCGGTCAGCTTTGTGTGAATCTCATGAACCATGCTCAGTATTCGTCTTCATTAAAGAAAAAATCTTCCTTGGTTGGATAGTCGGGCCAAATCTCTTCGATACTTTCATATGGCTGTCCGTCGTCTTCGAGTTCCTGAAGGTTCTCCACGACTTCCAGGGGGGCACCTGAACGAATAGAAAAGTCGATTAATTCATCTTTGGTGGCGGGCCATGGCGCGTCCTCCAGATATGATGCCAATTCCAATGTCCAGTACATAGTCCGCGTTAAAATTTCCGCAAAAATAGAATTAAATACTCCATAGTCAATAGTCAGGCCTCAATAGTTTCAAAACCCAAAAAGTGCCCTCTTTTTGGCTGCCAGGCATCAAGCAACTATGGACTATTGGCCAAAAAAGCCATATTTGCCACCTCTAACCAAAGATTTCATGGCTGACGAAAAAATCATCTTTTCGATGACGGGTGTTAACAAAATCTACCCGCCTAACAAACAAGTACTTAAGAACATATACCTCTCCTTTTTCTATGGTGCGAAGATTGGAGTCCTGGGTCTAAACGGTTCAGGAAAATCCTCTCTCTTACGAATCATCGCAGGCATCGACAAAGAATTCCAGGGCGAAGTCGTGTCGGATCAGACCTTTCGTGTGGGGCTATTGGAACAGGAGCCGTCGTTGGATAAAACAAAAACCGTCAAGGAGATAGTAGAAGAAGGTGTGAAAGAAATTTCCGACCTGCTCAAAGAATTTGAAGCCGTCAACGAAAAATTCGGAGATCCCGAAATCCTGGAGAATCCGGATAAGATGGAAAAGCTTATTGAGAAACAAGGGGCGTTGCAGGAAAAACTTGACGCGGTAGGTGCATGGGAACTTGACCATAAACTGGAGCGTGCGATGGATGCCCTCCGCTGTCCACCCCCCGATGCAAAGGTGGAACACTTGTCGGGCGGAGAAAAAAGAAGAATTGCGTTGTGCCGCCTCTTGTTGCAGGAGCCTGATGTGTTGCTGTTGGATGAACCTACAAACCACCTCGATGCGGAGTCTGTGCAGTGGCTCGAGGAGCATCTCAGACAATACAAGGGAACCATCATCGCGGTGACCCACGACCGTTATTTCCTGGACAATGTTGCCGGCTGGATCCTTGAACTTGACCGCGGGGAAGGAATTCCATGGAAAGGAAATTACTCTTCGTGGCTCGACCAAAAGCAGAAGCGATTGAAGATGGAAGAGAAAACTGAATCGAAACGGCAGAAGGCACTGGAACGTGAGTTGGAGTGGGTGCGAATGAATCCAAAAGGCAGACATGCGAAGGGCAAGGCCCGTTTGGGTGCGTATGAAAAACTCATCGGACAGGAAGGTCGCGAGAAAGAAGAAAAGCTAGAAATGTATATACCTCCGGGACCACGCCTGGGCAACAAAGTGATCGAAGCTGCTGGCGTGTCGAAAGGATACAGTGACAAACTACTCTACGAGAATCTAACATTCTCATTACCGCCCGCAGGTATCGTTGGAATTATTGGCCCGAATGGTGCGGGTAAAACTACATTGTTCAAGATGATTACAGGGTCGGAGAAACCCGACGCTGGAACATTCTCAGTGGGTGAAACAGTGAAGATCGCGTACGTCGATCAGGAACACGACGATCTGAAACCGGAAGACACGGTGTTTCAGGCTATCACTGGCGGAAATGATCTTATCCTCATCGGAGGGAAAGAAATTAACTCACGTGCCTATGTGAGCAAATTCAATTTCAGCGGAACTGACCAGCAGAAAAAAGTTAAGGAACTCTCCGGAGGTATGCGTAACCGCGCCCACCTTGCCATCGCGCTCAAGCAAGGTGGAAACCTTCTGCTTCTCGATGAACCTACCAACGACCTCGACATCAACACCCTTCGCGCGTTGGAAGAGGCACTGGAAAACTTCGGTGGTTGTGCCGTCATCATCTCTCACGACAGGTGGTTCCTTGACCGGGTCTGCACACACATCCTCGCCTTTGAAGGAGATTCTCAAGTGTTCTGGTATGAAGGCAGTTTCAGTGAATATGAAGAAAACAAGAAGAAGAGGTTGGGGGATGATCAGCCGCACAGGATCAAGTATAAGAAACTGGTAAAATAATTCGTGTTCGTTGTTCGTTCCTGGTTACTCGTAACGGACAGCCAACAACGATCAACGACTATGAAAGCACTCTATACAATTCTTTTTCTCATCGCCTCCAACTCCTTCATGACCCTCGCCTGGTACGGTCACCTCAAGTCAAAAGAAATGAGTTGGAGTCAAAACCTCGGGCTCTTCAGCATCATCTTAATAAGTTGGGGAATCGCATTCTTTGAGTATGTCCTGCAGGTACCCGCCAACCGCATCGGATTCAAAGAATATGGTGGACCATTTTCACTTGTTCAACTCAAAGTGATACAAGAAGTGATTACCCTGACTGTCTTCGTGGTTTTCTCGATGCTGTTTTTCAAAAACGAAAGCCTCAAGTTGAACCACGCGATCGGGTTTGTGTTCCTGATGCTGGCGGTATATTTTATTTTTAAGAAATAGGAATCATTCATGGTGATTGAGCCGAAGATCACAGATCCCAACCAGAGCCTTAATACATCACACAAACGCATTAACCATTATAGTGTGGCCATATCGATATTTATACCGGGCTCGCGACGCCGGCTGCCATTGGCAAAAATGTCCTCGGCAGCCAATACACGGAATATTTCGGTCCGCGCGGCAGAAGCGTGCGCTTTTTCGCCTGGAAGATCTTTGTCGCCTCGAAGGGCCCTTA
>JANYHW010000135.1 GCA_025358885.1 Cytophagales bacterium
CCGGAAAAACATTTCACCCCATTCAATCTCCATACAAATACTGACTCGCCGCTACCTCCGGTTCGGTGCAACAGAGGCTTCATGCTGGGTCGTGCCGACCACATGAAGCCTTATTTATTAGCGGCTGGCATGATTGTCATACGAAGTTCAATTTTTGATCTCTCCCTGTTTTTTATTATAGATAGGCAATGCAACATTAAAAGTCCTTTCAACAGACTGAGTACCTACAAATAAATTAAACTTGACAGTTGCTAAAGTATTTGTGTAAGTCAATTTATCCAATTTATCCATTGGAACAATTGATGTTAAGGTAAAAATAAACTTTTTGTCTGCTGCAATAACATTAACTTTTCCTGTGAAAGCTTGAGAGTTGTCGATAACTTTTGATGTTACTAAGCAACTCTTGGAAGGAATGGCATCATACTTCACAAGATTTTTTGTGTCTTGTATACGCATGTCAAATGTCCAAGTATAAGTAATATTTACACCATTATCTGTTGCTGCAAATTCTGATGAAGTTGTCCCTACATTAACGTCACTTACGAGTGGTTCTTTATTTACAGTTAATAGAATGTTGTCAACATTTAAGAATATTGATTTGCTTTCAACTTGTTTCTTTCTTTGAATTTTACGTTTATACAATGTTGTCGGTCCGTTTGCGTGTGTCGGCCCGCCGTTGGCACTCATGATCAGATGAAATGCACCTTGTCCGCTGTGTCGTCCTTCAATGGTTCAGCTGAAATACGATTGTTCGCGCGATGGGCAAGCGGGCGAATATGTTTCATTCAGTAAGAAACTCTTTGAGCCCGCGGCAAATGACCGACAACAATTGTATATCGGAGACTTTGTCTCCGATATAACCCCAATATCCCAACTTTCACCCAGACTTCCCGGCTTAGCTACTGGATTTGAAGTGGTCCTGTAAGGTTTGTCTGCCTGGTCGGGAGTGAGATAGTATTTAACCCTGTCCGGCGAGGATCATTGCACCGGCCCCGAAGATCACCACATCCTGCAGAAAATGGATAAACAACGCCCAGCCCAGCGCGCGGGTCTCCACCACGGATTGTGCCAGGAGCCAGCCCAGAAATCCCGAAGCGATTACTCCGAACACGCCATTCGGTGTTCCGAAAAAATGCCCTGAACCAAAAATGGCAGCCGATATCCAGCAAATGGTCCCGGGCTTCAACTTGCCGTGCAGGCCTGCCACGATAACAAACCGGGTAAGCATCTCTTCAGTCCAGGCATTGGTGGCCGCAAAGAGCAGAACCAATGGGAGCAATTGATAAAACGAAGCATTTAACTGTCCATGCTGCGCTTGCACCCCCACCGACATGTAGAACATGGTTCCGAAGGTGAATCCAACGGCTACGAGGGGTCCCAGGAATTTCCAGTTGTTTTCTGCGGAAGCTGTATCCGATCTGAACCTGAAGAATAATTTGAAATTCTCTTTGTCATATAAGTAAAGGAGCGCCATCGCAACAAATGAAATGGGCAGTGCCATCAGTTGCATGGTAATGGTGAAGTTTAACAGCTTGTTCTGCGATACATTCCACAGTGGAATGGTCCCGCCCTGCAAGGACATGGATACATAGAGAACCGACGCCAGCCCGGCAAAGCTGATCAATACGGGGATGGCGAGGCGCAGGTAATGAGAAAATGATTTACCCATGGAATTGAAACGCGAATAGTTCGCATTGGTTTGACAATGCGAAATACTTAAAGAATCATTCCATCTTCAGGGAATCCACAGGGTTTGTTTTCGATGCACGTAGTGTTTGTGAACCGATGGTGATCAGCCCCAGCACCAGCAGGATGGCCGCCGCAATGGAAACCGTACCCACACCAAAGTCAACACGGTTGGGCAATTTTTGAAGCCAGAGGTTGCTGACCAAATAGGTGAGCGGTGCGGCGATCAATACGGAGATGGCGAGCAGGCCCACGAACTCTCTTGACAGCAAGAGGGCAATGCCAAACTCCTGCGCACCCATTACTTTGCGTATTCCAACCTCCTTTGTTCTTCGCTCGGCAGAATAAGTGGCCATGCCCAGCAACCCTAGACAGGCAATGATGATGGCCAGGAACGAGACAAACCCCAGGATGGAGACTACATCAAAGATTCCTTCGTGCGTGCCGGCCAACTGTTCATCATAAAATTCATACTTGATGGGGTGGACGGGGTCAACCGCTTTCCATTTCGTCTCCAGCGCTGCCAGGGTGTTGGGTACATCCGAAGAGGCGAGCCTTACGTTTAAATACATGAAGTTTTCCGAACGGTTGCGGATGGTGAGTGGTCCGATCTCATGTTTGTTGATCAGCAAATTATATCGGAAGTCTTTAACCACCCCCACCACCTCGAGAAGAGTGCCGCTCTTGGTCTCCAGGGTCTCTCCAATAATGTCGGCGGGATATCGAAATCCCAGTTTCGTTACCGCACTTTCGTTGACCAGGACCTGAGTCTCCGAACCTTCACCCGGTGGTAATAAATTCCTGCCGGCAATGAGGGGAACTCCAAGATTGGGGAGAAAATTTTCGTCCGCTTCCAGCAAGTAGCTCATCGTGTACTCCTCGGTACTATTGACGCGCCTGACAGAAGTGCCATTGGATCGGCCTGCGGCGGGAATAATATCGCTGGCGGAAATCGTGCTGATGCCGGGAACAGAACCTATTTCGTTTCTGAGCTTTCGATAATCAGTTCCCTGCAACTCTATGTTAACAATTCCACGCGAATTGAAACCATAGTCAAAATTCTGAAAATGCCGGAACTGGTTGAATATGAGGATGGAGGTGGTGATGAAGAACAAGGAGATCACAAACTGTGACACACTTAATATTTTGCGGATTCCCCATTTTCCCCCCGATGCACCGCTGTGCTTCAACGCCTTGATGGGCTGGTACCGGGACAAATGAACAGCAGGGAAAAAGCCGGCCATCAACCCAATGAACAAAGCAAAGGCCACATACACCATATATACGGTGAAAGAGGATGGCAATTCAAAATTCAGATATTGATTTACCCAAAGTCCCATGAAGGCACGCTTCACAAGCAGGAGCATCATCACCGCCATGACAAGCGCAAGCAAAGAGGTGAGAACGGACTCACTGAGAAATTGAACCAGGAGATTGCTCCTGGAGGCGCCAGTTACCTTGCGTACCCCGATTTCTTTCGCTCTCGTGAGGGCACGCGCAATGGACAGGTTGGTATAGTTCAAACACGCCGACAAAATGATGACAAAAGCCAACACCGACAAAAAATAATAGCCGATCAGCGGCAACCTGTTGTCCGTATCATTGCCGACCAAACCCAGCTGGACGTCCCCTAGGTTTTGCGCAGCAAGTTTAAACCCTTTGGTCTCTTCATTTTTTATATCGGCATATTTCCTGGCCATCAGGTCATTCAAGGCATAGCCCAGGTCCGCTGAGTTTTTAGCTGGATCCAACAGCACATAGGTATACGTACGCCAGTAAAATTCCCATGCACTGGTCTGGTCAACGATTTTCTTTTCGGCATAGAGCGTTTCCATCGAGGCAATTGACATCAACGCATCAAATTTTAGATGGGATTTGTATTTGGACGCGTCGATGATTCCGGTGATCGTGAAACTTCCCCAGGAAACCGGAGGCGAACCTACTCCATCATGTCTTTGTGGAAATGGCAGGCCCCGATCGGAGAATTCTACCGTCTTGCCCAACGGGTTTTCATCGTTGAACAGTCGGTAGGCAAATTCAGAGGTGAGCACGATGGAGTTGGGGGCGGTCAGGGCTGTAGCCTTGTCACCCTTTTCCAATTCAAAACTGAAGACGCGAAAAAAGGCTGGATCGGCAAAGTATCCCCTCATGTCTTCACTGCGTTGCCGGTAGATCGCATCACCGCCAATGCCGGGGTCCAAATGAGTCGATTCTTCAACGATGGGGTATTCTGCTTTCAGCGCAGCAGCCAGCGGGAATGGGGAGGTTGCATAAGCCTGGCGTGATCCCTGGTAGTCTGAAAGGATCCGATAAATCCTGTCCTTCTTCACATTGAACTGATCGTATCGCTTCTGATCAGCGATCATGAGAATGATGAGCATGCAAACAGACATTGCCAGGGCAAGGCCAAACACATTGATAAAGGAGAATACCTTGTATTTCAGGATATTTCTCATTCCAACCTTGAAATAATTCTTAAGCATACCGTAGTTGTTTATTCTATCGAATCCCTCCGCCGGCCGGATGATGGAAGGCCGGAAGAGCCAGAGGACGTCCAATGCAAATCTCCAGTCGGCTTTTCTTTTACTTCCATGTTGAATCCGTTGGTTGTACAACTCCATCAAATCACCCTCGATGTACTTCTTCAATTCCGGGTGGCAGAACCAGCGGAAGAAGCGCAAAAATAATCCCGGAGGGTGGTGCATCGTTTACCGTTTCACAGACAATACCCTGTCCCGATTATTCCGATTTTAAACTATTCACCGGGTTCATCAAAGCTGCCTTGACTGAATGAAAACTTACTGTTATCAAAGTAATCGCCATCGCCCCCAACGCTGTTCCTGCAAATATCCACCACGAAATTTCCGTGTGATATTGATACTGTTGGAGCCACTCGTCGAGAAAATAATATGCGGACGGTATGGCGACCACGCAGGAAATAATGACCAGTATCATAAAATCCCTCGTCAGCATTTGCCAGAGGTTGGATACCGAGGCACCCATCACTTTTCTGATCCCAATTTCTTTTGTGCGCTGCTCCGCGACGAATGAGGCAAGGCCAAATAAACCCGAACAGCTGATGAGGATGGCCAGCGAACTAAAGAGGGAGGCCAACGTACCCACACGCTCCTCCGCCCGGAATTTCGCGTTGTACTCATCATCCGCAAATTTGTAATCGAATGGGACGGTCGTAATAAGCTGATTGAAGACCGCCTGGACTTTCGGCAACGCTTCATGCGCGCTCATGTTTGGATTAAGCCTGATGTATATCCACTCCTCATCATTTTCAGTTAGAAAAAACAGGCCTTGGTCGGCAGGTTCAAAGGGTGAGCCCTTCACCATGTCGCTGATGACTCCCAAAATGGTGTACACCTTGTGTTCGTCTTCGCGATTCAATGTCAGGATTTCTCCAACCGGGTTCTCCAGACCCATTATTTTCATAGCGGAGGCGTTTATCACGACTCCAGAACGGTCGGTGGAAAATTCCCTTGAAAAATCCCTGCCCTGAATAAACTCCCAGCCGATTGTTTTTCCATACTCGACTGTCATCCGGTTGATATTGAACGCTGGATTAAACGCGCTTTTTTCCAAGCCCTTCCATTCAAACCCGCCATTCCAGCCCAGGGTGCTGGTGATGGGATAATTTGACTCCGCCATTTCTTCTACAGCTCCTGATTTCTTGAATTCCGTTCGCAAGGTTTCAAATTTTCCTTTCATCTCAGGCGACCGCGCATGAACGGATACAAGGCCTTCCAGCTGGTAGCCCACAGGACGGTTCTTGGCAAACTGGATTTGTTTATACACCACGATGGTGCCCACAATCAAGGTGATGGAGACTGTGAACTGAACTATGACAAGAACTTTCCTGGGCACGGATGAAAACCGGCCCGTTTTGAACGTCCCTTTCAATACTTTCACCGGGTTGAAAGAAGACAAGTATAAAGCAGGGTAACTGCCTGCCAGAATTCCTGTCACGAACATGAACGAGATGCCCGCCAGCCAAAAAACGGGTTGCGTCCAGGGCATTGAAATGGTTTTGTCTGCAATGCGGTTGAATCCCGGGAGAACCAACGTCATGAGAATGAGTGATGAAACGAAAGACAGAAGGGCCACCAGCAGCGACTCACTGAAGAACTGGTAGATGAGCTGGCTCCGGTAAGAGCCAATGGACTTGCGAATGCCTACTTCCTTTGCCCGCTTTTCAGACCGCGCTGTACTCAGGTTCATGAAGTTTATGCAGGCAAGCAGCAACACGAACACTCCAATGATGCCATAGAACCAAAGAAACTTCAATTGTTCACTTGGAACAGACACTCCATCTTTGAATTGCGAGTATAAATGCCACTGACTCATGGGGAGAATACTTAGTTCAGGTTTTGCTTTAGTCAGATCATCGTCGACATGTCCCAGCATAGCATCCTTTATGGCGGCGGAAGCTGTTGCCGCATCTACACCTGGCTGCAGCTGCACATAAATATTCATGTTGAAGTTGTTCCATACATTCAGGTTCGATCCGCCCTCCAGGTAAAGATCAAGGGGGGCAAAATAAGAAGCTTCATTGAACTCGGAGTTCC
>JANYHW010000147.1 GCA_025358885.1 Cytophagales bacterium
GTCCACTGCATAGCTATGATCCAAAACATATTTTTCCCTGAGCAATGCATAGTAAGCCGATCTTGGAGATGTATCATAAGAAGCCTTTCGAATCCGGGTACCACTTGAGGTGATGGCAAGGGTATGCTTGATCCCAATCTCTTTTCGTACCTGCTCAAGGAAAGCATCTGTGTCAACAAGACTGTCTCTCTTAAATGCTTTGTTTTGTCCCGAGATCCCCAAACATGAAATATTCTTGCCCTTTACGGATGACATCTCATAGAGAAACCCGTAATGATAAAGCTGCAGATTCATAAAGGCCGGCTTGTCAGGATAATGGACACTGCACAGGCTATTGATGTCCATGATTCCCATATCAATGAACCGGTAAGTGTAAACCTGATAGTCGGCAAGCATAAGCTTATATTGATGTAGTGCACGAGTGCCTGACGTATTGCTGACAATGTCAATGAGGGCCTTCTGACATTTCAGAAACCAATCCGTCAAATGCTTCTGGTTCCAATATTCATTCCACGGAGTACCTTTGGGGTAGGTCATACTGCTTTCAAATTGTTTCATCAAATGATATCCGAGTAGTGCATATAAATAACTTCCTGAACCTGTTTGTTTCAGGATTTCGTTGAACCCTGTTTCTGTAAGTTCACCACTAACATACTGTAGGAAAAGAAAGTCAAGTATCCCCATGATGTTGGTCTCGGCCACCTTCTGGTTTTGACCTGTGGTCCTGAGTTTTTCACACCAATTGGTCAGTGAGGATTCAAGTTTAATCAGGCGTTCATCAAAACTGAAGACTTTCGCCATGGTCAGTGAAAGCGATGCTTTGCGTTGAACAGAAAACAGGGGTTCAAGGACAGTGTGGAGCGCAGGATCGAGATTAATTTTATTTTGCATTTCGCGATTGCTCAGGCTGTCCAGCATTTTCCATTCAGAGTGTGAAAGCAATTCCCTGAACTGAATCCAACTGTCAGCAAGGAGTACTGTGTCTTTACGCTTAGGACTGTCATTGTACTGCTTTAGTGCATTCGAGAGTACTTTTGCACGCTTGATTTGCAATGCACGGTTTTTGAGGGAGTCTCCCTCAATGGAACAGCCGCCTTCCATGACTGCACCCAATATTTCATAATGGTTTTGCTGTAGGAACTTTACAACTTCTTCCAGCCTGGTGTCATCCGGATCGGCGCTGTTCACGGGAAAGTACACTTCAAACTGCTTTCGGACTATTTCTCGGTTCTTTTCCAGATAGGGTTTGTAAGGAAACTTATCCACTCCATATCCCTGGCGTTTTCTCAGCTTAATAAATCGCTCCAGGGCTGGCACGCAATTCCATGGATCAAGGGCTGGCACTTTTCCTGCAGTGGCTCCTGGTAAAATATCTGTATGATACCTTGCCCGGTTCCTCATGAATCCCCTGGTGGTGAGGGTAAACCCCTGGTCCAGTTTACCCCGAATGGTACCCAATAGTACCCATTGGTTCCTAAAGTAAGGTGATGTCCTTTTGCGTTGAAGAAATTTTTGCTTCAGTCGCTCATAGGTGTTGAGGGTGGGAGGCTTGGATTTGAAGCCCATTGAGGTGTCGTGGAGTAGGGCAAAGGTTTTATCTAGCAAAGAATTTGCGTTCGACCGAAGCGACGTAAGATTGATCTTATCACCGGAAAAGTTGATGCGCCTCACTTTTTTCGGCAACGACCACAGATCGAAGCCCCATAGTTGAATTGAGTCGCCACTCGCCCGAACCTCCAAACGGTCTGACTTTGTCAGATTTCCGGACGTAACTGCCGTGACAGGGATCAACCCTTCCTGACCTAAGCACAGTAAAGGGAAGAAGACCAACAAGATCAAAACAGACTTCATGAATGCGGGGTGGTTCATTTGGATAACGCTGAAAGTTTATTTTGTTGTGTATTCCCTCATACCCATCATCATGGGGATGGAAGTCGGGCATTTGCTGCGACTTAGTTTCGTTATTAGTGACGGTCGGGCAGAAGAGTCAACCTGAAAGCGCAAATGATTTTGCCTGTGGCGGTCGACATGTACCGGTGAAATCGCCTGGGTGAGAATGGTGGCCCTTATTTATTTTTTTTGGAGACTCCTCGGGTAACGCGAAGAAACGGGTCGGAAAATGCCGAATTGGAACTGTATTCAAATCAAAATTATGGAACACGGCAAGTCTCTGTCAGCAGGATTGCATGCAAGGAAATATTTTCTATTACCAAAGTACTCTGTGTTGCCAGCGATTACACAACATATCATTGTGAAACGGTAGGTGGTGCCTATTCGTGGGGTGACAATGTTGACTGTACAGGATCCTGGAAACTTAGTCTGAACTAATCTAATGGATGATCAAAAAAAGGCTCACATGTGTGAACCTTTTTTTTCACTTAGAATTTTCAATTCGCGGTGACATTGTTGCTGCCCTTTAATAAATTGCAGGTATGAAAAGACTTATTGCATTTGTTTTGGTGCTGCCCCTGTGGTTTGCATCATCCTCCTTTCTCATAAGCACACCGTTTGTGCCGGCAGAGCCCAACAAGCTTGCATTGATTATTGCCATCGGTGCTTACAATACGATGGAGACGGGTTGGGCACAGATCAGCTCACAGAATGATGTAGATATCATCAAAGGGTCGCTTGAAAAAGTTGGGTTCAAAGACATAACTGTTTTATCGGACGCCGATGCTGACAAGAAAGGCATCCTGGCGGCTATGAAGGCGTTGGAGGATAAGGCCAAACCGGGTGACATGGTCGTCGTGCATCTCTCCTCTCATGGCCAGCAGATAGCCGATGACAACAATGATGAGGTGGATGGATATGATGAGGCAGTGGTAGCCTTTGGCGCACCGGTAAGCAATGCAAAATACAGGGCCTCCCAAAGAGGCCGGGGAACGGATCTTCAGTATGACGGGAGCCTTCACCTCCGGGATGAAGAATTTGGGAGCGCCATCGCCAGCATTCAGGCAAAAGTATATTCCAACATACCAGGCAAGAATGGACAAGTGCTGGTGATCATGGACTCTTGTCACTCCGGAACAGGTACCCGCGGCGCATCAGCGAAAAAGCGGGGAGGAGAAGAACCCCTGGTTCCGGACGGGTGGGTCGCCAAGACCGGGACCAAGCCGGATGATGATGGTGGATTCGGCATTATGTCGGAAAAGACAAAGTCACGCGGCGACGGCACCAACATGGGAAAGTTTGTGCTGATATCAGGCGCCTCTGCCGAAGAAGTAAACTACGAGACCGAAGATGATTCAGGAAAAGGATTTGGGTCGCTCTCGTATTGCTTCAGCAAGGCCATTGTGGAACTGCAGCATGGAAGTTCTTATCGCCAGTTGTTTTCAAAGATTCAATCAGAAATGGCCGAGCGGGCACCGAAACAGGCGCCACAAATTGAAGGTGACGTTGACCAGGAAGTTTTTGGCGGTTCTTTTACCGCCCAGGAAAAATATTTCGCCATCACCCAGATGATGGACGAGAAGCACATCAAGATCAGCGGCGGCAAGCTCATGGGACTTGAAGTGGGTACACCCATGGCGGTGGAGAAAAGCGGGACCAGCAAGGCAAGCAAGGATGGAAAATCGCTGGCCATGGGTAAAGTTTCAAAGGCGGGATCACTTGAGGCGACCATTGAACTTGAAACGCCACTTACACTAAAAAATAAAGTGGATGGTTGGGTATTTGTAACGGGACAATCAATCCCGGATGTAAAAGTTAAGGTCAGCATTGCGGAAGTAAAAGATCAGCAGTTGAAGTCAGGTTTGGAGAAAGCCATTAAAGGAATGGGTATGGCGGAGATATCCACAGAAAAACCTGACCTCACCGTCGTGGAGAGTGCCACCCGAGGAAGTACTTTCAACCTGGATATTATCAATGCTGCCTATAACAGTAAACTGATAGAAACACCTGTGTCGGGTACAGAAATTGATAAGGTAGTGGATGGAGTAACCAACACCCTGCAGAATTATGTGCAAGGAAAAATGTTTAAAGCGTTGGACTTGAAGGATGATGAATATAAAGTTGAAATAAGTCGGATTATTCCGGTAAAGGCCGGATCTAAAGACATTGCTGATACACTGGACGTAAAGTCGATCATGGACAAGGGTAATGCAGTGGAAATTCAGGAGAAGTCCTACGTTTTCCTCGAGTTGATCAACCGCAGCGAGAAGATCGCCTATTTTAATATCATCGATTTGCAGCCTGATGGAAAGATCAATCCACTTTTGCCTCGCGTAAAAGATGGCAACGTTCAGCCACCCATTCAGGAACTCGTACTAAAGCCTTTCAGTAAAAAGGTGATCAAATATCCCATCTACATCACAAAGCCATTCGGGAATGAGATTTTTAAAGTGATAGCCACTGGAGCACCGTTTGATTTGGCATCCACCATCAATACCCGCGGAGCCAATGCAGGAACCCGCGGCTCCTCTAACCCTATTGAAAAACTGATGGGGAATTCTTTCAACAAGGGATTTACCCGTGGGGCAGAACCCGAATTTGAGGGAGGAGATATGGGAACGAATACTTCAGAGTTTACTTTCAAGATCATTGTGAAGAAACCGTAGACATGATTTCATAGAAACAACAGAAAACTTATTGAACCTTCTTCTTTGAACCTTAGCGATGTTCCAGGCTACCTAATCAGTCCATAATGAATTCCTGTGCGGATGATTTGAACCCGCGTGGTGACATTCCACTTTTGCATGATGTTCCGGACATGGGATTTAACCGTGTGCTCACTCCGGCTCAGTCGGTTACCAATCTGTCTAGAAGAGAGTCCCTCGTAAATCAATACCAATATTTCCTTCTCAGCTTCGGTCAACATAGTTTTTTCTATGTTAATGAAGAAGTGGGTTAGAAGTCAACCAGGATAGGCTGCCGGTGTTCACGAATCATTTCCCGCCAACCTTCAGAATCAATTTTTTCGCTTTTTCCCTAAACTCACTCTCGACGCCCACCAGCACCTTCAACTCGGCCAGTGCATTGGTTGTCTCTCCTTGTCTGATGTACGCCAGGGCGAGATACCAACTTGCCATATTGGATATGGCCTGCTTTCCTTTTTTGGCCTTCAGGAGGTTGAGGGTAGCTTCAGGAAACTCCCTGAGCTGAATGAAGTCCAATCCTTTGAGTAAATCTGACTCAGGATCCTGTCCGGCAATTTTTTCGAGGCCGGACAAGGAGGCCGCATAATGCCCCGCTTTGAAGTCGCGGAGAGCGTCGAGCTTTATATTGAAGTCTTCAGATTCTCCACGCGGTGCGCTGAATCGAATGGTGTCTGCAGG
>JANYHW010000167.1 GCA_025358885.1 Cytophagales bacterium
AATGACGATCAATGGCCCGGCACCCATGTTGCTCGGATATTTCATGAATGCCGCGATCGATCAACAATGTGAGTTACATATCCGGCAGAGAGGCCTGGAAAAGGAAGTAGATGAAAAGATCCGAGCCTTCTACAAGAAGAAAAATACCGAGCGGCCTTCCTACCAGGGACCCCTGCCCAAAGGAAATGACGGTCTTGGACTTATGCTTCTGGGGATTACGGGAGACGAAGTATTGCCGAAGGAAGTATATCAAAAGATAAAATCGGACACCTTATCAAGTGTGCGTGGAACTGTGCAAGCAGACATCCTGAAAGAAGATCAGGCGCAAAATACATGCATCTTTTCGACAGAGTTTGCGCTGCGGCTCATGGGTGACGTTCAGCAGTACTTTATTGACAACAACATACGCAACTTTTATTCTGTGTCCATTTCGGGATATCATATTGCCGAAGCAGGGGCAAATCCGATTTCACAACTGGCGTTTACTCTGGCAAACGGATTTACTTTCGTGGAATATTACCTGAGTCGGGGCATGGATATCAATGAATTCGCACCCAACCTTTCCTTTTTCTTCAGCAACGGAATCGATCCGGAATACGCCGTGATTGGAAGGGTGGCCAGAAGAATCTGGGCAAAGGCGATGAAAAACAAGTATGGTGCGAATGCCCGGAGTCAGATGCTGAAATACCACATTCAAACCTCAGGTCGTTCCCTGCATGCACAGGAAATTGACTTTAACGACATCCGTACCACCCTGCAGGCCCTGTATGCCATCTACGATAATTGCAACTCATTGCATACCAATGCCTATGATGAAGCGATTACCACCCCCACTGAAGAATCAGTCCGGAGGGCGATGGCTATTCAATTGATCATCAACAAAGAACTTGGTCTGGCGAAAAATGAGAACCCCATGCAAGGTTCATTCATCATTGAGGAACTGACAGACCTTGTTGAGGAGGCCGTGATGATTGAGTTCGACCGGTTGACGGAACGCGGGGGCGTGTTGGGAGCCATGGAGACCATGTATCAGCGAGGAAAAATTCAGGAAGAAAGCCTGTATTACGAGACGCTCAAACACACGGGTGAATATCCAATCATTGGTGTGAATACCTTTCTAAGTTCTAAGGGCTCGCCTACTATCATTCCACAGGAAGTCATTCGTGCCACAACTGAAGAAAAAGAATTTCAGATCAAAGCCGTCCAGTCGCTGGTAAAAACGCAAAGTGACAAGGCACCGAAATGTCTGGACGCATTGAGGGAAGCCGCTGTGGCCAATCGCAATCTCTTTGAGTCGCTGATGGAAGCAACCAAGGTATGCTCCCTGGGCCAAATCACACGAGCACTTTTTGACGTGGGTGGTCAGTACCGTCGGAACATGTAAACCACATTTTCCTGATTTCCCTCACGATCAATCAATAAATACATTGTTTTAAGACCTCATTTGTAATAATTTAAAACCTTCAATTAACCACAATCCTATGCGTTTGAAATCATTCGTTTTCATGTTCTTGGTGGCTCTGACAATTCCTGTCTTGGGGCAGAAAAAGGGAAAAACCAATACAGGAGGTACAACAGCAACTCCGGAGTCACCCAAGCTGGAAAATAAACCAGCCCTGGCCGCTCCTGTAAAAATTACCACCGTTGAGGGTATCACAGAATATCGCCTACAGAATGGCTTAAGGGTATTGCTGTTCCCGGACCAATCCAAGCAAACCATTACTGTTAACATAACCTACATGGTTGGCTCCAAGCATGAAAACTATGGAGAGACCGGCATGGCCCATTTGCTCGAACACCTGGTATTCAAAGGAACGCCCAAACACCCCAACATACCCCAGGAATTGACGGAGCACGGTGCTCAACCCAATGGAACCACCTGGGTGGATAGGACCAACTATTTTGAAACCTTCAATGCTACCGAAGAGAATCTTAAATGGGCGCTGGATCTCGAATCCGACAGGATGATAAATTCTTATATCGCCAAGAAAGACCTTGATAGTGAAATGACTGTTGTGCGCAATGAATTTGAATCCGGCGAGAACGATCCCCAGGGTGTATTGGAGGAACGGGTAACATCAACTGCATTCCTCTGGCACAACTATGGAAAATCCACCATTGGATCAAAAGCCGACCTTGAAAATGTGCCGATCGATCGCCTTCAGGCTTTTTATAAGAAGAACTATCAACCTGACAATGCAGTGCTCGCGGTAGCAGGAAAAATTGATGAGGCTAAAACACTCGAGATGATCAATCAGTATTTCGGTGTTACCCCAAGACCTCAACGCAACCTGCAGTCAACCTACACCCTGGACCCAACACAAGATGGAGAGAGAAATGTAGTGCTCAAGCGCGTGGGCGACGTGCAGGTGGCCATGGCGGCCTATCATATTCCGGCGGGTTCTCATCCCGACTATGCCCCCATCCAAGTCATGCTCAGGATTCTGGGAAGCGCGCCCTCAGGCAGACTGTACAAAGCGCTCGTGGATTCGAAAAAGGCCAGTCGGGTGTCGGTGTATTCTTACCAGTTCAAGGAGCCTTTCCTCATGTTTGCCAGTGCAGAGATATTGAAGGAGAAGTCACTGGACGAGGCTAAAAATACCATGCTCAAGACCCTGGATGATTTTTCTTCAACTCCGGCAACGAAGGAAGAAGTTGAACGCGCCAAGAATGAAATCATCAAACAAATTGAGCTCTCTTTCAATTCCTCACAAAACGTTACCCTGCAACTGACTACCTATGCGGGTATGGGTGACTGGAGGCTTCTGTTTCTTACACGCGATCGGGTCAAAGCAGTGACCGCTGAAGACATAAGCCGTGTGGCAAAAATTTATCTTAAGCCTGACAACCGAACGACCGGTATCTTTATCCCTACCGAAAAACCTGACCGTGCTGAAATTCCACCTACGCCCGATGTAGATGCATTGGTAAAGGACTATAAGGGTAATGCGGCTGTAGCAGAAGGAGAAGCTTTTGACCCCTCCCCTTCAAACATTGAGTCAAGGACAAATCGCAGTGACCTCCCCGATGGGATGAAACTCGCGCTGCTCCCAAAAAAGACCAGGGGGGAATCGGTTGAAGCCCGGGTCACCCTACGCTTCGGCGACGATAAGTCATTGATGAACAAAGGTACTGCCGGGGAGTTTGTGGCTGGCCTCCTGAATAAAGGGACATCGAAACACACGCGTCAGCAGATCAAGGATGAGTTTGACAGGCTGAAGGCCAACGTCTTCATAGGCGGAAGTGGAACCCAGGCATTCGTGAACATCACCACAACCCGGCCTAACTTAATAGAGACTTTGAAACTGGTCGCCGAAGTCTTAAAAGATCCCATCTTCCCCGCGGACGAGCTTGAGAAATACAAAAGTGAACAACTCGCATCAATCGAAGCGAACAAGAGCGAGCCTCAGGCCATCGCCATTACCAAGATCCAACAGCACATTAATCCCTACCCAAAGACTGACCCTCGTTACATTGGCTCATTTGATGAGGACATTGCCGACATAAAGGCAATCACCCAGGATGAGATCAAGAAATTTCATAAAGACTTCTATGGTGCCTCAAATGCTACGATGTCGGTTGTCGGAGATTTTGATGCAAACGAGATCAAGGGTCTTGCAACAGAGTTGTTAGGCAATTGGAAAAGTCCGGCATCGTTTACGCGACTGGTTGGCAAATCCATGCCGGTCACGACCATCAACCAGTCCATTGAAACGCCTGACAAGGCAAATGCCTTCTTCATCGCCGCTTATACCATGGAAATGCGCGATGACAATCCCGATTACCCGGGCATGGTTCTTGGAAACTATATGCTGGGAGGAGGATTTCTGAATTCGCGTCTCGCTGTTCGGATTCGCCAAAAGGATGGCCTTAGCTATGGTGTGGGCTCCAACTTCAATGCCAGCGCTTTTGACCAGGTCGGTACTTTTCAGGCATTCGCGATCTATGCACCGGAGAATGTAGAGAAACTGGAAAAGGCATTTAATGAAGAGATTAACAAAGTCATCACCGAGGGCTTCACCGCAGAGGAAATCACGGCTGCCAAATCAGGTTGGTCACAATCGAGAACGGTCAATCGGGCTCAGGATGGTGGCCTTTCCAACACGTTGAACACTTACTTGTTTGTCAAAAGAGACCTGATGTGGGATGAGAATTTTGAGAAACAAGTGATGGCCCTGACACCGGAACAGGTCAACAATTCCGTAAAGAAATACCTCACGCCTGCCAAAATTAATATCATCAAGGCGGGTGATTTCGCCAAAGCAAAAAAATAAATGAAATCCATAAACACAAAAAGCTCTTCCAAATTGGAAGGGCTTTTTGTGTTTACAGGTAGTTCAGGTTAGTACTTAATTGTGCGGATGTTACCGGTTCTGTCGGTTACTTCGAAAGTGGGAACACCGACAACGTCTTTCAGGTTGTATACCAATCCAAAGTTTCCGTTGATGGTCAGGTCTTCATTGTGCACCAGGTTATTGGCGCCATCAAAGATCCTGACATTGATTTGCTCAGATCCATTGTTGGCAACGGCGAGGAGGTATTTGCCCTCTTCTTTAATCTTGGACACTTGCACACTTTTCACCGAAGTCGTGTTTGCATACATGATATGCTGAATTTGCTTACCGCTGGCATCAGCAATTTCGATTGAATATTCGCCCGGTTCCATGCCCGTGAAGTTTACAGGGCGCATAAAACCATCCACATTTTGGGTAGTCTCCTTGAAAACAACCTGTCCCCTTTTATTCAGGATAGTCATTTTTACATTGCCTACCTTTTCACCTTCATAGATCACCTTGAAGGTACCAGAGTTCTTCTGGTTCACTACCACCACACGGGGTGCAACTTGTCCATTTGCAAAGGTTACCGCACCTACCAGTACGATAAATGCCGCTAAGAATGATTTTGCTTTCATAATGATTAGTTTGTTTTGTTTCATGTTTAAACTACTGATGTAAATGTACGGTCAGGTTTACCCTCGCGGCCGTTCGCTGTAAGAATACTTGATTTTTAACGTGAAAAATCGATTGCGGCAAATGGAGGAATATTCTACAAGCTGGATAGAGATAATCAGCATCGGGAGAAGCTATTTTTTTCTACGCTGCCCCATGTGATATCCGTAATCGGTTGCAATGCCTGAGTTTATAAAAACAAAAAGCCATGCTGAAGTTCTCAGCATGGCTTCCATGAAAACTTAAATAAATATCTACTTGCTCAACACTTTTGACGCGCCGTTGCTTCCAGTAACTTCAAAGGAGAAAGGTCCGCTCAAATGACCCAGGTTATAGATTTGTCCAAAGTCTCCCTCCACTTTGTTAATTTTACTGTAGATGGTCTCCCCTTCCTTATCAAAGATCCTCACGGTAAGTTCATCCTCTCCTTTGCCTGCAACAGTCAACAAATACCTGCCATCCTTCAGAGGCACCAGGTGGGCCAGCTTTTCAACTCTGCCTGCATGGTAGTCAACAGTTTCAGTTAACCAACTGGAACCGTTGTTAATCCTGATGGTGTACTCACCCTCTGCAAGGCTCTCAAAGTTGTAGGGCCGTGCAAAACCGTTCGACTTCCTAATCGTCTCAGAAAAAACCAGTGCATTTTTCTGATCGAAAATCTGAACCTTCACATCGGAGGCAAATTCCGATTTGTAGATGAGTTTGTACGATGTGGCGTTGCTTTTTACAACCGCCATGCCCGACACACTCTTAGGGCTTTCGCCCGGCCTGCCTGCAAACGCGAACGCGCTCACCAGCACGCCCGCAAGAAGTAGTGTAATTTTTTTCATAACCTAAACCTTTAGTTGTTTGGATATGAGACGAATTCATCTTGCAGAAAGTTGCAGTGCAAATGTTAATTAATCTTAAAATGAAAGTTATTCCCGCGATCGATCACATAAATTTCAAAAGCGAACAGTTCACTTTATTATACCCCAAAAAAATAATGATGAAGAAGTAACTAATTCAGATGGAATACGTCCTTAGCTTTTTCAGCCTGCATGAGAAGATGCTTCTGGAATTTGATACGTGCTGACAAGAAGGTGCTTCTCTTTTCTTTTTCCGCTAACACAAACTTGATCTTCTCTTCAAAATCGAGCCCAAGCTCATTGGCGATATGAAAAACTGAGCAAGGAGAGGGAATCTTGCTGATCTTTAACAAATGCATGAACTGCTCAAACTCCTGTCGAAGTTTTAGGCCAACAGGTTCATGCAGATCAACTTGCCAAAATTCCACATCCCCGCCTGGATACAATTTCTCTTTGAAGTTCCGAAACAGGGTCTCCATTCTGAAAAGATCCTGGCATTTTACAATGATATCCGATTCGCCTCCCTCGTATCGTTTAATAACGCTCTCCAGCTTCATCAGGGAGCCTAGTTTTTCTGTATTGAGGGTATGATTGAAATAAATTCCAAATGCCATATCCCGTTCTTCGGCATCCCTCAGCAATTCTCTATAACGAGGTTCAAAAATATGAAGAGGTACCATTTCGCCTGGGAGGGGGAAAATGGTTAACGGAAACATTGGAATACGAAGTAATTCGTCCATGCTTTAATAACACGAAAGTTATCGGAAAGTTATCAGATTAGAAGCTGGCCAAATAATGAGGTTGAACGCCGAATTCATTCTTAAGTTTTGTCTCTCCCGGCAAGAAGGAAAGATTGATCAGAAAGGAATAACCCACCACTTTGCCCCCAACATGTTGGACCATCTTCCCTGCTGCTGCAGCTGTGCCCCCTGTGGCGAGCAGATCATCGTGAATGATTACCCTTGAACCCTTTGGCAAGGCATCTTCATGCATCTCAATCTCGGCTGTGCCGTACTCCAGCGAATACCGTTGACTTATCTTTTTATAGGGTAATTTTCCAGACTTCCGCACTGGCACAAATGGAATATTCAGCCCTTCGGCGATGAGCATCCCAAAAATAAAACCGCGGGCCTCAATCGCGGCAATGGCATCCGGCAAGACTGGCTTAAAATGCCGTACGATCGTTTCTACAACTTCCAAACGGGCAGCGGGATTTGCCAGCAATGGACTGATGTCCTTAAATACAATTCCGGGTTTGGGAAAATCATGCACGTCACGCACAAGGGATTTCAGCCTCTCTTCTATGGTCATGGGTACCAAAATAGTAAATTTACGCCTGGATATAATATTCACTTTTGACTCCATAAAATGAAAATAATAGCCAAGCAGGTCGCGGATGAAATTTTTGAAGCTGCCAATGATAATGGCAACACCGTCAGGGTAGATATGCGAAAACGGGAAGATAAAATAAACTTATCACCGACCGAACTTGTATTGTCTGCGCTTGCAAGCTGTGCCGGTGTCGATATCGCAGTAATGCTGAAGAAACGCAAAAAGTCAATACAGGGATTTGCGATCGAAACGGACGGAACCCGGAGGGAAGAAGCACCGAAGTACTTTACGAAGATCCATTGCAAATTTATTGTGACCTCACCGGATGTAACCGTAGAAGAACTTCAAAAATCTGCTGGACTGGCCCTTGAGAAATATTGCTCTGTCGCCTCCTCCCTGAAGGCAGAAATAACTTTTTCTGCAGAGGTCATCAGGCCTTAACGTTTATTGTCTCTACTGCCTTGAATCACCCGTCCCTTCAGGATGACCTTGCTGATAAGGCTGCTCCCAAAGCTGTAGGGCATGAACGCAAGGGAAGGCATTGGTTTTGTGATGAAGACGCTTGCCATCTTCCCAATACCGATGCTGCCGTATGTGTCCAGTAGTCCTAGCGTATAGGCTGTATTGATGGTAGAGGCATTGATGGCTTCTTGCGGAGTCATTTTCATTTTGATGCACGCCAGGGAGAGCATCAGCGGCATGTTGCCGGTCGGGGCACTCCCGGGATTAAAGTCTGACGCAATTCCCAACGGAAGGCCGGAGTCAATCATCTTACGTGCAGGTGGAAATGGCAAGTTGAGGAAGAAGGCTGCTCCAGGCAGTGCGGTGGGCATCGTTTCAGTTCCTTTCAGTAACTGAATTTCCTCATCGCCAATATTCTCCAGGTGATCCACACTGATGGCACCGACTCTAACGCCTGCCTGCACCCCACCCGAACGGTGCAACTGGTTGGCATGAAGGCGTGGCCGCATGCCATAACGCTTCCCGGCCTCTGCGATGATCTCTGTTTCATCCGGAGAGAAAAATCCTTGTTCACAAAAGACATCGATGTAATCTGCAAGTTTCTGTTCCGCTATTGCAGGAATCATCTCGTTGAGGATGGATCTGATATAGTCATCTTTATTGGTTTCCCTGGGTACCGTATGAGCGCCAAGGAACGTAGTCTTCACCGTAAGCAAGGTTTCCTTGCCAATACGCCTCGCCACCTTTAACATTTTTAACTCATCTTTAACCGTCAGTCCATACCCGCTTTTAATTTCAACTGCCCCGGTGCCCGAGCCGATGATTTCGTGGGCCCTTGGAAGGGATCTCTCAAACAACTCCTCTTCAGACATTGCCTGAATTTTCTTTGCCGAATTGAGGATACCTCCTCCTCTGGAAGCGATCTCCTCATAGGTCGCCCCGGCAATTTTCATCACAAATTCCTCTTCACGGGAAGCTGCATAGACAAGATGCGTATGGCTGTCTACAAAACTTGGAAATAACCACCCACCGGCCGCGTCCACTGTAACCGCCGATGAAATCTGAGGTAAAGCACTCATGGGGCCAAGACCGGATATTCGCTCTCCGGTGATGAGGAGATAGCCATCGTCAAGGGTTGGCAGTTCGGCCATTTCCTTTCCAGCCAAGAAATGAGATATTGATTCACGGACCTGAACGATGCACTTGATGTTGATGATGAGCAGGTCGGCGGTCATTCGGTCTTATTCAATCGAATTCAGCTCGCCATGGTGGAAATAAATAAAAGGAACTTCCTGGTTGTCGCGGTGATTAGTCAGGCGATAACCTTTGGTCAACCAGCCCGGCAAGAGCCCATCGCGGATCAGTCCCTCCTGAAAATAGACGCCATACTTTTGCAAGGCATGACCAGTAAACATCATGAAATCATAGCCAAGCTTGGAATAGTTCATATACTGCGATGGGAAGGATCCATGCGTCTTTATGAATTTTCTCCGAAAATCGACAAAAGAAGGCTGACGCAAGGGTGTATAGGTTGGTGCCAGGAACATCACATGCAGTCGTTCATATTTAGTAAGATCGACGGAAGTATTGTCAAGCCAGGATTCACTGCCCACAATCAAGACAGAATCACCCCGGGTTTCTACACTGCTGATGACCTTGGTGTAAACGAGTGGGTCGTCTGATGCCACAAAAATGCTGCCGATGCTGTCAATGGCGAGCTGAAATTGTTTGGGATTCTTGAACTCGTCAAATTCTGTTGGCGTAGCCAGGATAGAAATGATGCGTGAGGCAGTCTCCTTGCTGAATTCTTCAGTCCATACGATATTGAGACCCAATTCCTTTGCACGGCTCGAAAAATTCGCAGCCATGATTGAATCCTTCGGCTTATCTCCATACATCACGATACAATTCTTGTTCTTGGTCCGGGCACAAAGTAATTCGGCTGATTTCACGCCCATAGTTTCAAGTGAAGGCTGAAAAAGAAGAGCAAACGGGTTTTGACCAAGGTAGTCCGAGTTGTAAGAAACAGGGTTGATCATATTAATTTGATACTTTTCAGAAAACTCCTGAACCAATTTGGTCTCTTCCGGAAAGAGGGGACCAACAATCAGGTCCGTGTTTTTCAATTCTTCCGTATTCAACAGATTCTTCATGACCGTTTTGCTTTTCTCCAATTCACCGGGGTTGCGTTCCGTGTCATAAGCCAGCAGGTTAATGTGTATTCCCTTCTTATTCAACGTGTCGCTGGCAATTCGCATGCCTTCGTACAGGTCAAGGACCAGTTGATTTTGTTTTTTACTTGGGGATGGCTCAAGGTTGGCGACCAGAAAGGGAAAAAGCACCGAAACATTATATGGATCTTTGAATACAGGCAAGGAGGTAGATGCGCTTGAAAACTGTTCGCGTGACAGACTAAAATGGTTGATGACAGAGTCAAGCATGATTTTATCCTGCTGCGCATAGGGTTGCTTACTGATGGCCAGGGCGAGGGATTTTCCTACTTCGGCATCTTCAGGATACTCTTCCCACATCATGTTTAATATTTCAGGATCACTGATCTGGGTGAGGTAACGGCGTTTCATTTTGGCCATTTGTTCCGCGTCAATAAAATCTTCCTGCTTGACCTCCTGCAGGATATACATCCCCTGGAAGTACTCACGCTGCTCAAAATAAATTTTGGCCAGCCAAAAATTAACCTCATTTAGTTGATCCCATGAGGGATAAAGTTTTTTGATTTGGAGTAGCATGTCTTTGGCCACCGCGTAGTAGTTCAGCCTGAGGGCAGACTGCGCATAATAAAATGAGGCATACTCCGAATACGGATTGTTCTTATCGTAGGCAAGCAATGGCTTGAAAGATTCCATGGCGAGGTTGTATTTCCCGCTCATGAAAAATTCCCTGGCATTTTTATACTGTCGCTTGGGATCCTGGGCACTTGAAGTCAGGGACAAACCCAACAGCAGGACACAAAATACCATCCCATAAATTATTGAATAAGGGTTTCTTGACATTGATGTGTGAACTAATGCTATTCCCATTCTATTGTGGCCGGAGGCTTTGAGCTGATATCATAAACCACCCGGTTGACACCTTTTACTTTATTGATAATCTCAGATGAGATCTCGCTCAGGAAATCATATGGCAAATGCGACCAGTCTGCCGTCATTCCATCCACACTCACCACGGCACGCAAGGCAACTACTTTTTCGTAGGTGCGTTCATCGCCCATCACTCCTACGGATTGCACCGGCAACAACATGGCACCCGCTTGCCATACTTTATCGTACAAGTTATGATTTCTTAAGCCCTTTATGAATATATGATCTACCTCCTGCAATATCCGTACCTTTTCCGGTGTGATGTCGCCTAAAATGCGAATGCCGAGCCCCGGACCTGGGAATGGATGCCTTCCGAGAATGGCAGGATCGATCTGTAGAGTCTTCCCCACAAGCCTCACCTCATCCTTGAACAAGGTATTCAATGGCTCTACTACTTTCAATTTCATTTTCTCCGGCAATCCCCCGACGTTGTGGTGTGATTTGATGGTGACCGATGGACCCTTCACAGAAACAGATTCAATCACGTCCGGGTAGATGGTTCCTTGCCCCAGCCACTTCACATCAGAAATCTTGTGGGATTCTTCGTCAAACACTTCAATAAACGTCCTTCCAATAGCCTTTCGCTTGGATTCCGGTTCGGTCAATCCCTGAAGTGCATGATAGAACTTTTCTTTTGAATCGATCCCTTTGATGTTCAGACCGAGGCCATGGTAAGAGGACAGCACTTGCTCAAATTCTCCTTTTCTGAGAAGTCCATTATCTACAAAAATGCAATACAGGTTTTTTCCGATTGCCCGGTGAACCAATGTTGCTGCTACCGTAGAATCGACACCACCGGATAGGGCCATCACTACTTTATCATTGCCCAATTTCTTTTTTAATTCGGCCACCGTTGCCTCAACAAACTGGTCAGGCGTCCACTCCTGCGCACAGCCGCAGATTTGGACCACAAAATTCCTTAAAAGGTTTTTTCCTTCAAGGGTATGGGTTACCTCCGGATGAAATTGAATGCAATAAATCTCTTCATCCTTCTTGCGAAAGGCTGCAATTATCACAGAAGGCGTACTGGCTATTACTTCAAAGGCATCACCAATCGATTCAATCGTATCAGCGTGTGACATCCACACCTGTGAGTCTATGGAGATCTCCTTCATCAGCTCATTGTGATGGTCCACTTTTGTAAGGCGTGCCCTGCCATACTCCCTGTTCTTGGAAGGCATTACACTACCTCCTGTCTTTTGAGCAATGAGTTGCGCACCGTAACACACACCCAGTACGGGTACTTTCCCGAACTTCGAAATATCCACATCCGGTGAACCTTCGTCACGAACAGAGCATGGACTTCCGGAAAGGATGATTCCCTTTATTTGATTTGTAATGGGGGGTATTTTGTTGAACGGATGAATCTCACAATACACGTTCAGTTCCCGGATTCGTCTTGCGATCAGTTGTGTATACTGGGAACCGAAGTCGAGGATAAGAATTTGCTCTGCCATGCGCAAAAATAGAGGTCGCAGGTGGGTTTAAAAAATCCCGGTGAAAATAACTTTGAACGTTAAGCAGAAGTCAGTCAAACAATTGGGTAAAGAAGAACCCTACGCGGAGCCCGATGGTGGTAAAATTCTGGTAGTTAAAATAGACGCTTTTGGCCGTAGAGTAGTCATAGTGAACGGCAGCAATAATTCCCCACGATTGCTTTTGTCCCAATTTGATGATTGCCCCGGCCTGAGGACGAAGCATTGCACCCCACCCGTTATCTTTTGAAGCATAGATGTTGTAATAAAGGGCGTACGTATTATAATTGGCCCCAAGGCCAAAACCGACAAATGGCACAATCCGCTTACCCGGTGAGAACTGGTATTCACCACTCAACGTTCCGGCATACACGACTGCGTTCTTGTAAAAATCTGTGGTAAGGTCACCGCTGGAAGAATAATAAGTTTGGCGTGGATCATGTTGGGTAAAAATCATTGTATTGTAGTCAAAACCCATGTAGAAATGGTCATTGATTCTTTCCCTATAACCAATCTGAAACCCGCCCATCGAAACACCCTTGATGTAATTCGTATTGGACAATGGTGCCTGAACGTCCCACGAAACAGCCAAATACCGTTCAAATTGATCTTGTGCATTGATCGAAAATGCCGTCCCAATGATCACCAATACAGCGAATGCGCTTTTCATCTCTATTTCTTTATGTAGGGTGATTGCATAAATGCCTGGTTAACCGCCTCTTTGGATTTCCCATAAGGATCGGGGGATGCATCGACGTCACCCGCGAAAGTCGTCCAGATTATCTTGACCCGCTGTTGTGCATCGATGTTTTTCAAATCGATGAGTTCAATGAGCATTTGTGTTGAACTGGTATAAACGGGAGCGATATACGGGTAAGGCGAATATCCTCCATATCCGGAATAGGTGTAGGTATAATTACCCGGGTGGCTTAGATAATAATTAGGTGTGATGAATGTTTGGTCAACGCCATAGCCGCGAATGAGAAATACGTTGACGGCCAAATCCGGTTTTTGTTTGGGGCCAACCCTGGTGTAACCCGCGTTGTCCATGTTAGTCTTTACCGTACGCGAAACCAACTGTGCATAGTCATCAGTGATGACCGTATCAGGATCAAAACTCCAGAAAACTCCTACGGTATCAATGGCAAGGGAATAAGTTGAATAGGTAGAAAAATTGCTGCTTATGTCCGCTATGGTTTTCACCACCATGTCCTTTACCCTTGTCTCCAGGGTAGGTTTTGGATCACAGTTGACCAATATCAGTAGAATGGCCAATGAAAAAAGTAAGGTGACGCGTCCCCTCATATCAGTGAATAACGAAAATGCTCAAGGAAAATTACGTAAAAAAAGGCTGCCTCGAGGGGTATGTCTCGAAGCTAACAGAGGAGTGCAATTCGGTTCAGGCGACTGACTACCCGATCAATCGTCTATCTCATAGCAATATTCCTTCAAATAATCACCCGCGTCATCCATGCCAGCGTAAAAGGCCTTGTTAAGGCAACGGCATCCTTCATCTGTTCTCTTAAGTTCGATAAGCGCAGCCCCTTTGTAGAACAATGCTTCCTTATTTTTTGGATCAAGGCGCAGGGCAAGGTTGAGATATTGAATACTGAGGTTGTAGTCGCCGTTCTCAAGAGAAATGGAACCGGCATACAGGTACGCCGGCACATAGGTTGCATCCAATTCGATGGATTTGTTCAGACTGACAAATGCGCTGTCTGACTGTTGTAGGTTATAATATATGAGGCCAAGGTAGGTTTCTACTTCGGGGTCATCCTGAAACTCACGCGCGAGCAGGATATCTTTCTTTGCTTTCCGGAATTCGCTCTTCTGTAGATACAATAGCCCGCGCCATTTCAGCATGTCCGCACTGGGGGATTGAAATTCCATGGCCGCTTCCAGGTTGATGAGCTGTTTTTCATTGTCTCCGAGTTCGCGATAGATGAATGCCCGCATCAGTTTCTCCTGTGGAACATCGGGGTATTCTTTAACAAAAATATCCAGGTCAGCGAGAGCCTCCTTGTATTCGGCTATGGTAAAATGGCAAACCGCCCGCTTATATACCATCCGGTACTCCTCTTTCTCTTTCAGACCACTCATTTCGATGGCCTTGTTGTAAAATTTTAGAGCGCCTTTATAGTCCTCCTTATTGTAGAGGGTATCACCCTTCACTTCCGACTCTTTCCACTTGGGGTCCTGCGCACCAACATGATGGGAAAGACATAGCGTAGCGACGACGGAGAAAAAAAAGATCCTCCCGCGCCTTTCAATCGCGAAAAAGTCCCTAAGACTCAAAGTCATTCCGATGATTAACTGTTTACAAGCGCCTTATTGCGGTCGCGCTTGCGGTCGTTTTCATTGAGGTAAATCTTGCGCAGGCGTATCGACTTGGGAGTGACTTCCACATACTCATCACCCTGGATGTATTCGAGGGCTTCCTCCAGGGAGAATCGTATTGCAGGAGAGATGCGCATTTTTTCGTCCGAACCCGAGGCACGCATGTTAGTAAGTTTCTTTGTCTTTGTGACGTTGATCACCAGATCCCCACTACGGCTGTGCTCACCGATTACTTGTCCTTCATAAATAGGATCGCTGGGGTCGATAAAGAACTTACCACGGTCTTGGAGGTTGTGTAAACTGTATGGGATTGCCTCTCCCTGCTCCATGCTGATTAAAGAGCCATTTATCCTTCCGGGAATCTCTCCGCGGTAAGGTTGGTATTCCTTGAAACGGTGGGTAGCTACCGCCTCACCAGCGGTAACGTTTAGCAAATAGTTTCTCAATCCTATGATACCGCGTGAAGGCATAAGAAATTTCAGAATCATGCGATCACCCTTCGGTTCCATATTGGTCATCTCCCCTTTGCGGGCAGATACTGTTTCAATGGCTTTCCCGGCATCCGTTTCAGGCAAGTCAATCGTCAACTCTTCAATAGGCTCACATTTTACTCCGCCAATTTCTTTAAATATTACCTGCGGCTGGCCGATTTGCAATTCATATCCTTCACGACGCATCGTCTCAATGAGCACTGACAAGTGGAGTACACCCCTTCCGAAGACCAGTGTACTATCGGCAGAACCCGTGTCTGCTGTACGCAGCGCCAGGTTCTTCTCCAACTCCAGGTTCAGACGGTCCTTTATATGACGTGATGTCACGAATTTTCCTTCTTTACCATAGAAAGGCGAATTGTTGATGGTGAAAAGCATACTCATGGTGGGCTCATCAATCGCGATGGATTCCATAGGCTCGGGATTGGACGGATCTACAACGGTATCTCCGATTTCAAAACCTTCCAGCCCTACCAGCGCACAGATCTCTCCGGCCTTCACTTCTTCAGACTTCTGTTTTTCAAAACCTTCAAATACATACAAGTCCTTGATTCTGCTCTTCAACACGGGACCGCCATCACGCTTCATCAGCAAGATCTGTTGTCCAGGCTTAACCGATCCACGGTGCACGCGGCCGATTGCCACACGACCGATGTAAGAGGAATACTCCAGTGAGGTAATTAACATCTGGGTTGTGCCTTCTTCTATTTTTGGAGCCGGGATGTATTTAACAATCCCGTCCAGCAAAGGAACGATATCGGTAGTGGGTACTTTCCAATCGGTACTCATCCATCCATTCTTGGCTGAGCCATAGAAAGTTGGGAAATTCAATTGTTCTTCCGTGGCATCCAGGGAATACATAAGGTCGAAGACTGCTTCATGTACTTCATCGGGGGTACAGTTTTTCTTGTCCACCTTGTTTACCACAACGATGGGCTTCAGTCCCAGGTGCAAAGCTTTCTGCAATACAAATCGGGTTTGCGGCATAGGGCCTTCAAATGCATCCACCAGGAGCAGGCAGCCATCAGCCATGTTTAGCACGCGTTCCACTTCACCACCAAAGTCGCTGTGCCCGGGAGTATCAATGATATTGATTTTGTAATCGTGGTACCGTACAGATACGTTCTTAGCCAAAATGGTGATACCGCGTTCGCGCTCTAGCGGGTTGCTATCCATGATCAACTCTCCGGGGTTTTCGTGGGCTTTGAAAAGATGCCC
>JANYHW010000182.1 GCA_025358885.1 Cytophagales bacterium
CTCAATAAATGGAACCAGGTCCATGAGGCACCAAACGTTTTCGTGACAGATGGTGCAGCAATGACTTCATCCGCTTGTCAGAATCCTTCTCTCACATACATGGCGCTCACGGCATGGGCTGCAAACCATGCGGTGGAAGAACTGAAGAATGGAAACCTGGGATAATGCCTTTAGAGAGACTCCTATTAATCAACTTATTAATTGTTAGTGTATGGACAGACGAGAAGCAATTCAAAGGACGGCAATGGTGTTGGGTTACGCGGTTACAGGACCGGCCCTCGCGGGAATATTAGATGGATGCAAGGCTTCGCCGGAACTTACCTACACACCTGATTTCTTTACCGAAGATCAGGCAAGACTGGTAAGCGAACTGTCGGAAATCATTCTTCCGCGCACCAGTACTCCCGGCGCCAAGGATGTTGGCGTTCCCGGGTTTATTGACTCCATGCTAAAGGGCGTGTACCCGAAAGAGGATCAGGACAAGTTTGTCAAGGGGCTGAAGGACTTTGACGACGATGCGAAGACCAGCTTTGGAAAAGCCTTTGTGGATTGTAGCGGCGAAGATCGTTCATCCATGGTAAAGAAACACCATGACGCGGCGTTGACTAAGGGTGCACAAGAAGGCGACAGGCCATTCATTCTGAAAGTAAAGGAGCTTACCCTGCTGGGATTTTTTACCAGTGAACCTGGAGCAACTCAAGTCTTGCAATACAACCAGGTGCCAGGACCGTACAAGGGGTGTGTTCCGTTGACGGAGGTGGGGAAGGCCTGGGCAAGTTGAGTGAGAATCGGCATGAAGAGAATTGGGAAGCCGGGAGGAGTTGCTCGTCATTCCCAACTTCTCAATTCCCTTAAGAAGCTTTCGCCATCTCCCAACCGATAATACTTTTCTTTCTTGCCGCACTCCAGCGGTACTCACCAAGGATTCCATCTTTTCTGATTACGCGGTGACAGGGAATTATGTAGGCAATGTGATTTGACCCTACCGCCGAGCCCACAGCCTGCATGGCCTTAGGATTCTGAATTCTTTCGGCAATGTTTTGATAAGTAGTAACACTGCCCATCGGCAGCCTCAGAAGCGCTTCCCAGACCTTTACCTGAAAGTTTGTGCCCTTCACCAGGAGATGGATTTTATTTTGTGCTTTTGTGCCGTCGTGGCCAAAAATATTTTCCACAAACTCTTCGGTGAGGGTTTGATTCTGATGGAATACGGAGTTATACCAGTGCTCTTTCATTATTTCCAATTCAGTCTTTGGTTCTTCCCCAATCGACAGAAATGACAACCAGCAAATTCCACGGTCTGTAGTGCCCAGGAGGCAGGTACCGAAGGGTGTCTCATGAAATCCGTAGTTTATGTGGATCCCTGAACCGTTGAGTTTATACTCCTGAGGTGTGACTGCCTCAAGGGTCGTGAAGAGATCATATACGCGCGACTGGCTTGAGAGGCCCGCGGACTCTGCGGCTTCAACCAGGTTCCGGGTTTCGTTTAGCCGGGATTTGAGAAAATCCACCGTGAGAAACTGAAGAAAGCGTTTGGGGCTGATCCCTGCCCAGTCGGTGAAGATTCGCTGGAAGTGGAAGGGGCTCAGGTGCACTTTTTCGGCCACCTCATCCAGTTCGGGTTGTCGCTTGAAATTATCCTCCAGGTATTTGATCGCCTGTTCAATACGCTGGTAATTGATGTTGGTTTCGGTTGACACGATCATAAAGCTATTGTTTTTTGATGGATCAAAGGTGGAGGAATGCCGCAGGTATTTCAACCCGTTTCTTGCGGGATTGCAGGCACCATTCTTTGATTTATCTTTACCCAAAATCAATTGCCATGAAGAAACTTGTCTTAATAAACTTTCTTTTTTGCTTTGCTCTTCAAGGCCAGGCTCAACAGAATTTTGATACCGTGAAAATCCGCCCTCTCAAGGTGGCAGAGAATATTTATATGCTCAGGGGATCCGGTGGAAACATCGGGGTGATGATTGGCAGGGATGGCACACTCATGATTGATGATCAGTTCGCTCCGCTATCCAATAAGATAAACGGAGCCATCAAAACACTCGATCCAGGGGAAATCCGGTTCCAGATTAACACCCACATTCATGGAGACCATACCGGTGGAAACGAGAATTTCAGAAAGATGGGCGTTACCATCGTTGCCCATAATGTGGTACGTGAGAGAATGATGAAGGAGCAGCCAAATCCCAGACTGAACCGGACGACACCACCCCGCGACAGGGAAGCCTTGCCCGAAATCACTTTCTCAGATCGCCTGAATTTTCATTTGAATGGAGAAGATATTGAACTGGCTCACTTTGACCCAGCCCATACAGACGGAGATGTGATCGTCCACTTCAAGAACGCCAATGTATATCATGTAGGCGATTTGTTCAGATCCGGGTATCCGTTCATTGACGTTTCCAGTGGAGGCGGCATTACGGGATATATCACATCGCTCGACAAATTGCTTGGTATGCTGGATGACAACTCTAAAGTTATTCCGGGTCACGGCGAACTTTCAACCAAAGCTGACGTTAAGATTTTTCGTGATATGCTGGCCGATATCCGCGACCAGGTATTAGCAGCGCTCAAAAAAGGAAAGAAACCGGAAGATATTCCCGGCTTGGGCATTGCCGATAAGTATGAACCTAAATGGGGAGGCGGATTCGTCAAAGGGAAGGATCTTGTTTTGGTTATTACCGATGAGTTGAAGGGAACAATCACCAAGAAGTAATCAAGACCTTAATTTCCATTGTCTATAACCTTCCCGAAGACAATGACCACAGGGACGGAAGCCAAGTTGAATGGCTTCCGTTTCATTTTTAAAGAACACCCGATTCCCTTTTTTCATCCGCTTGCCCGAGGTGCACGACAATGTGCCGTATATTTTCAATAGGAGATTTCCCGCCAACGTCAGCTCACGGCTTTGAAGAAGGCTCTTCAGCTTAGCTTGAGTGATTTGGATGTGCCGGATCATTCGGCATCGTGAAAAATAATTCCCATGGCATACCTTGATCCTGTCCTCAAGGGGCTGATGCCGTGTTTCATCCTTGCCCGGTAGTATCCCCTGACTCCAACGGCCGGTCGGAAATTTGTAGTGAAGATCATTGCATCTCCCTGGTGTAGTTCCACTACCTCGGCTCTTGACTGCGCCCGGGGGAGCTGCTCCACGAACACAAACTCCCCTCCCTCAAAATCTTTTCCCGGCTCGCTTAGAACAAAAACCACCTGGAAAGGAAAATATACCTCGCCGTACAAATCCTGGTGCAGGGTATTGTACCCGCCTTTTTCATACCTCAAGATTAATGGTGTGGGCCGGGTTTGCCCTTTTGAATGGCATTCCTGAATGTGATCGCCATGCCTGGATGGAAAAGTGGTGTTGATGTCTAGCCGCTTCATCCACTCATTAGCCAATGGGGCAAGGGGTGTATACAAAGATTCTCTTAGCTGTTGAATGATAGGAGGTAGTGGGTATCTGAAATACTTATACTCTCCTTTGCCAAACCGGTACCGCTGCATGTTGATGGTCGACCTGTAGTGAGCGTCCTCTCCGTACGCTTGCACCAGTTCGGCGCAAGACGTCATCGTTAGCAAACTGGATAATACGGCATATCCTCGTTCATTTATGGACTGGTACACCCGGTCCCAGGAAATGGAATGAAAATTCTGCATGACCAAAATTCAAACTAAATTAAAGATTGTTCAACCTGTTTCTTGCGGAGTTTAACGATCTGAATCCATTCGCTTGTTCTTAACAGAAGGCTTGTTCTATATTGCCTCATGACATTGATCCGGCTGCCTGTTCCCGAAGAGTTTAGCTTTGACCTCAGCCTGCAATTTCTCAGGCGTTCACCGAAGGAACTGCTGCACCGACTGGAGCATGATAAAGTGTTGAAGTTAATGCAGGTGGAGGGAAAACTTATTCTCTTCACGGTAATGTCTGGCAAGGGATCGTTAAATATTGATATTCTACAAGGTGACCTGAACCCAACAGGCAGGGAAATAGTCAGAAGTTACGTCCGTGAATGGTTTGATCTGGAAACGGACCTTAGGCCTTTTTACAAGCTTGCGCGAAAAGACACTTTGCTGAGGGACCTGGTGAGAAAATACCGGGGCTATCGCATCATCGGCCAACTGGATTTGTTTGAATCACTTATCTGGGCGGTGCTGGGACAACAGATCAATCTTTCATTCGCCTATTCCCTCAAGCAGCGCTTTGTTGAACAATTCGGCCAAACTATTGAGCACGAAAATCAAAAACACTACTTGTTTCCATCGGCGGCAAAAGTCTCAACGTTAGCGCCTGAACAACTGCTGTTACTGCAATTCTCCAGGCAGAAAGCACTCTACACGATAGGAATTGCTCAGGCTTTTGTAGAGGGAAGAATTTCCAAAGACAAGTTGAGCGGTATGACCCTGCAGGAAGCAAAAGAAGAACTGATCAGGATCAAGGGAATCGGAAACTGGACCGCCAATTATGCGTTAATGAAAACATTCCGATATCCTGATGCCTTTCCGTTGGAGGATGCCGGACTTCACAATGCCATTAAAAACCTCATGGGACTAAACTCCAAGCCAGATGTAAATCGGATCAAGAAAATCTTTAAACCGTACAAAGGGTGGGAAGCATATGCTACCCTATATTTATGGAAAAGCCTGGAGGACTTTATTTCCTCATCAAAGAAGTAAGGGAGTTAGGCTTATTTCCGGAGATAAACATTCCCATATTTTGATTCAAATGAATAACGTGGCCCTGAACCTGGCTTGGCAGAAATCTCTGTCCACTGGTTTTTCTTATCTGGAAATCCCGACTGGTCAAACTTGATTCCAAGGTTGGTAAGGATTTCACCATATCGCGCGCGGGCTGTAAGCATACCTGTGGTGCCGGGAACGATGGTGGCGTCGATTCCGCCATATTTTGCATCAATGGTAAGTGGCGCGTCAAAGTTCTTCACTTCGACGATGCCGTATTTCGCCTGAACGGTCGTCTCCATGTTCCTCGGAACAAACACCTCCAGTTTGATGTCTTTGACAATCCCGTTTGACATGTAGCTATATTCCCGACCATTTTCTTCCAGGAATTTCTGGATTTCAGGATCATTGTAATCTTTAGCCTTGAAGTAATATTCCACGCCACCCTTCTTGATCACAATCCGCTGCGGAATATTCTCTTTGTCCTTTATCACTGAAGTAACGGTGAGCTCCTGTCCGGAAGTATTTGTCTGCAATTCAAAGGCACTGTCATTCTCACCCCGGTTGATGCTGACCACACCCTTGATGAGGACTTCGTTTTTGTCCCATGTCTGGAGCTTGAGTTCAGGCTCTTCCACGATGATGGTCAACTTTTGACCAGGCTTGACGGGGATGATTTTTTCTATCGGAGTCTGGGCGTAAGAAGCCAGGCTGACGGAAAGCAAAACAAAAAGGAGTATTCGTTTCATGTTGCGTTGTTGGTTTGATCAACAATTTTCCTACTTCTTCCTCAGATAGATATTATTGTGTGTAGAGGATAACGTGAACTCCAATCCTCCGCCATTAATTTTTCCATTCACTTTATTGGATCCATACTTCACCCAATCGCTTTTTGGTTCGATCTCAAGTTTGAAAGCAGGGTCCACGAAAATCTCCCCGAAGTTGGTACTCATACTCATGGTAGCCTTGAGCGTGGTAGGGATAGTGACATCGACCAGCCCGTGGGTAGAAGTCAGCGAAATCGGGCTCTTGATATTGGCGTTGAAGTCTGCCTCAATTTCACCATGCACGGTCTTGATATTAAGAGGGCCTGTAACATTTTCCAAGTGCACCCCATTGTGGACCGTGGAGGTCTCAATTTCGCTTTCCACATTCCTGAACGTGATGTCGCTTCCGTGAGGCGAAGAGTGGGTATAGGAAATACTTACCCCCTTTGGGACGAGTATCTTCACTTTTGGCCCGTCCATTTTTTTCAATTGATATACTTCGTAGGTTGTGCCCTTGTCCTGCACGGAAAGGCCGACGCCCGTGTTGTCTTCAAGGCCGAGGCTGCTGACGGCGCGGAGTCCATCTGCGCGACGGTCTTTTTCCCTTGATCCATCCGCGGAAGAGAATATGATCTCATTCCCGGTGGTACCTTCAATCAACACCCGGTCTACACCATTGATCACAAGTTTTCCTGTACTCTTGGCAAGTTTATACTCTTGTGCCCGGAGGGTGCTTATCGCCATCAAGGCAAATGCTAATGTCAAAATTTTCGTTTTCATTTCTTTCTGTTTAATAATGATTACTGATTTACTTATATTAAAATAATCGCGATTCAATTTTGGATTACACTACTGCCCCTTTCTTAGATAAACATTCCCGTAAGTCGACTCAAAGCTGTACCGGGGGCCAGTGCCAGGTTTGACGGAGACGTAGGTATGGAAATCCTCATTCCGCGAATCGTTTTCACCAAATTTTACACTGAGATTGGAGTATATATGTCCGTAGTTCGTTTCGGCAATAAGTTCTCCTGTCGCTTGCTCGGTGACGGAGGCATCCACCCCGCCGTAGGTTGCCAATACTTTCAATGGACCGATAAAATCTTTGATCTCAACAATCCCATAGACTGACTCAATTGCCGTTTCCATATTGCGTGGAACTTTTATTTCCAGTTCGATCTCCAGGTCCACACCATTGGACATCATCGTATGACCTCTTCCGTGTTCATTTTGATACTTTTCCCACTCGGCCTGGTTGCGAAATACCATTTTCTGCCCTGCCCTTGTTACCGTATATCTGTGAGGCAGTGATTCGAAGTTTTTGATTTCATTTCGAATGGATACCGTTGTTCCAGTCGTGCTGCTTTCAATTGTGAAAGCATCGTCGTTCTCTCCCTCATTGATGCTGACACTACCCTGGATAGAAATTTCATTTTTGTCCCATGTGCTCACCTTCACGAGTTTAGGGTAGTCAAAACGCATCTTCACATTTTGCCCTGCTGCCACCGCTATGGTCTTATTGAGTTTTGTCTGGGCCATTCCTGTCCCCGCCAGCAGGGTGAGAATGATAAGTGTTAGCTTTTTCATTTTTTTCTCAGGTAGACTTTTCCATAATTGCAGATCAGATCGATTTCAATTCCTCCGCCATTGATCTTTCCACTCACCCGATCACTGTACCTGACCATGTCGCCTTTGGGGTCAACGTCTATTTTGAATTCCGGGGCCACATAGATCTCACCGTAGGAAGTGCTCATTTTCAGGTTTGCTTTCGTTGCTGCCGGCAGTGTGACGTCAACAAATCCATATACGGAGACAATGGAGAGAGGTCCTTTGCTGTTGGAGTCAAACGAAGCCTCCACATGGCCGTAGATGGTCTTCACCGTCACCGGGCCTGAACAGTTTTCCATTTCGATGTTGTTGTATTGAGCCGAGACTTCAATCTCATTTTCCATATTTTTGAATGAGGCCTCGCCGCCATATTGGGACTCATGAGTGAAATAGACGATGATGCCTTTTGGGACGAGGATTTTTATTTTAGGAGAATTCATTTTCTTTAGCTGACGCACCTCGACAACATTGCCTTTGTCCGCGACATTAATACCAAGTCCAGTGTTATCATCCAATCCCAGGCTATTGATCTCTTTCAATCCGGCCGCCCGTTCGTCCTTGTCTTTTTCTGCATCATTGGAGGAGAAGACGATTTCATTTCCGTTGTACCCCTCTACCATTACCCTGCCGATGTTAATTTCCAATCTGCCGGAAGTTTTGGACAGTTTGAACTGGGCCCACAAGGGGTTGGCCGTAAGACCCACCAATACCATCATAATTGCTATCCTGTTCTTCATCCTCGTTACCGTTTATATTTAATAATTCACTTGATTCGTCCTATGACAGTTTTAATAAACCCGAGTAGGCTTCATCTTTCACTGCCTTCATCGACTCCGTATCGTTGATAATTTCTTCCAAGCTCTTCGCGGCGCCTTTTTCTTTCATTCGCACCATCAATTGTATGAGAGCAATTTGCACCACCGGATCCTTCTGAAGTGCAAGCGAGCGGATCAACTCCTTTCTCACCAGCGGTTCATCGCGGAATTTGCTCAGGGCATCCAGGGCAGCAAGCCTCACATTGGAACTCGGATCGTCGTTCATGACTTTAACCAGCGCCCGCACCACATCATCATCCGCTTTTTCAATTTTCAGCGCAACATTAACGCCCTGGATTCGCTGGCTTGCTGATTGCTGATTGTCCATCATCACGAGCATCATCTGTTTCGTGGCTTGAACCTCCTTCTTCAGGGCAAGCATTTCGTCTTCACGCTGCTGGTTCTTGTTGATCCAGTTCCCGATCCCGATGCCGGCCATCACCAGCGCCACCCCTGCGGCCAGGCGATAGAGGGTTGGAACGAAAGAAATTGTTCGTAATGGTTTTTGCCTGGCCACTTCGGCTTCCAGAAACTTATTAAATGTATTCTTCAGGTTGGCCCCTGGATCAAGGCTTTTGGACCCGTCCATGGCACTGATGACTTCGCGCAACTGTTCGTAGGTGCGACGAATCTCTTCATTCGCTGCAAGCTCCTGCTCCACCTTGCTACGGGTGTCCGCATCGAGCTTTCCGTCGATGTATTCAATCAGCGTTCCTTCCCATTTTTCTTTATTCATAACCTGGGTCTTTAATTCCTTTCCAATTCAAAATAGTGTTCTCTCAACTTGGCGATGGCCCGATGTACCTTCACCTTTATGTTGGCCACGGTGGTTTCCATCATGTCGGCCACTTCTTCATATTTGAGGTGTTGAAAACGTGTCAGCACCAGCAGTTCCCGTTGCTCATCGTTTAACATGGCCAGGGACCTGTGCAGCACCCTTTCTCTTTCCTCCTGCTCATTTTCTTCTTCCCGATCGCTCATGGTATCACTCATTTTTTCTACCGATATGAAGTCGGATTTTCTGTTCTTATTTGCCTGGTAGTGGTCTGAAAAAACATTCCGGGCCACCTGGTATATCCAGGACTGAAACCGGTTCCCTTCCCGGTAACTGTTCCTGTACTTGATAATTCGCAAGAACACATTTTGAGTCAGGTCTTCTGCCAGTGCACGGTCCATGGTCGTACGTGCCAGAAAGTTGTAGATCCGCAGCTGATACCGGTCAAAAAGCACGGAGGCCTGTTGCAGATCGCCGTTTTTCACGGCCTCCATGATGTGTTCGTCCGTTATCAAGTCCCTGATTTTTGTCAAAATTCGTGTTAGTTACCGGAAGGAAGGTGGAAGGTTACAGGGGAAATTTAAGATTTTGCTGGTGGAATGCCGAGGGGTGTGCCCCGAACCCGTTTGGGTTATCGGGGACCGCCATTTCCACATTTTAGTTTTAGCTGTGAATTGGTATTGCACATAGCTTTGTTCATTATGCCTGCTGTATGGATTTAACGAGGTGGCTTGATTTGTTTAAAGAGGAAGCGTTAAGAACCGACCTTCCCCAATGGATCATCTTGTTTTGCGGTGTTGCAGAGGTGATGCTTGCCAAAGCGAATAACATTCTTTTGTATCCTGCGGGCATTGTCGCCACCGTTTTATCGGCTATGGTCTTGTTCAACACCCAACTCTTCGCCGAGAGTCTCCTGAACGTGTATTATGTTGTTATGAGTATTTATGGATGGTGGTTCTGGTTGAAAAAGAAGCATGAGCCTACTGTGAAGATTGGCCGTGCCAGTGAGAGTGAATGGAAAGTAACGGCGTTGATTGTTTTTGGAGGTTGGGTTTTTCTCTTTTTTGTTTTGAAGACATTCACCACCTCCAATGTGCCGGCTTGGGATGCCTGGATCAGCTCCACAGCCTGGGCGGGGATGTGGCTACTGGCCAGGCGGAAAATCGAAAACTGGATTTTACTGAACATATCCAATGCGTTTGCCATACCCCTGTTGTTTCAAAAAGGACTGCCCATGTTCTCCCTGCTCACCATATTTCTCTTCGTTGTAGCATGTTTTGGATATGTTGACTGGAAAAGAAGACTTAAGAGAGACCAAATGGCTATAACAGCCACCTGACACCCTTCATTTCACTCATTAAAAAAAATGCAAGACCATTTACATCCTTCCCAATTCATGCCTGCCCGGCTAACTGATTCAATCAGGGCGCATGCGGGTGAATCTGAAGTTTTGAAGAGACTTAATTTGAATCAATTGTCTATGATTTTTGAACAGGGTTGGCTGAAGATGTTTGTTCCAAAAAACCTCGGCGGACTGGAGTTATCGCTACCCGAGGGTGTTAGATTAGAAGAGGCGCTTAGCTGGAGTGATGGGAGTGTGGGGTGGGTGGTAACGCTCTCAGCTGGCGCAGCCTGGTTTGTCGGTTTTCTGGACCAACAACTCATGAGTGAAATTTTTGCAGATAATAAAGTGTTGTTTGCGGGGAGCGGGGCACCAACAGGCACAGCAGAACTTACTGTCGGTGGTTACAAGGTGAGTGGATACTGGAGGTATGCAAGTGGTTCAATACATGCCACGGTGTTGACAGCGAATTGTACGATAACGCAAGGTGGAAAACCGCTTGTGGACGAAGCCGGAACACCCGTGGTGAAGCCGTTCCTGTTTAAGAGGGACGAGGTAACCCTTCACACCAAATGGAACAGCATGGGGATGATTGCGACGGGAAGCCATGATTTTGAGATCAGGCAGGTTTTGGTTCCTCATACCAGGGCATTTATTATTGATTCCCGGCATGCTGTATTGCCCCATGCCATTTATCAATATCCATTTCTGCAATTGGCTGAATCAACGCTCGCATCAAATCTTTCCGGCATGGCAGTTCGATTCCTGGACCTGTGTGGGGATTTGTTTGATGAGCAATCCAAA
>JANYHW010000207.1 GCA_025358885.1 Cytophagales bacterium
CCTGCCTTCATCATGATTTCATCCACAGTCCGGAAATTTCCAGTCTGAAATTGAACACCAGTTAGGGGATTGGTGGCACTGTCGTCAATTAGCCCTGTATTATTGTCATGCCCGTTATAGTAGTCCCACAAGTCCCTGGCCCAAGAATACCTTCTGGGCAAGGGAGTTGAATTATAAGTAAATGTATAGGCTGGAATCGTTCCTCCCACACAATCAGTTTCCTGTACACTTAATAGCCTTAGTCTCTTGCTATCCTGCGCATTGGCCGGACACCCATTTTGACATGGAGCGGTTGCAACAAAATAGTCGTAACTTAAATTGAAATTTTTGCAAAGACCCTGTACTGTAATTTGTATCTGATCAAGGCTGGTGGCGGTGGTATTGTCTGCATATACATTCCCTGCTCCTGTCAAATCCTGGCGAATGTTGGTACCAACGAAATTCAAGGTGGTGTTACCCGACCGCGTTGTTATTCCAGAAAGTCTTTTACCAGTTACAAGTGATTGAGCTAGGTCTGAAGGGGCTACAGCCGGAGTTCCACAAATTGTGCAAGAGGAGCCAGTAGGCGCCACCGTGACATTGTGACCGGCCCTATTTCCAAAACTATAATTCTCGCTAACATAAGATAAATTAATCCAATCCTCTCCGTTTGCCGACTCGATCCTATTCAGATACCAGGTTGTAGACTTTATTTGTTCTTGTGGTGACGTGAAGGCACCGGTAGGATCATTTTGCGTTGTCTCAGTGGCAGTACTTGTTCCGAAGGTGTACTTGACACCATCTGGAGTCCTTATTACCCAAGAATCGAATTTATTGCTGACCAAAATTGGCTTGATATAGTAATCATCTTCAGGGAACATATGAACCTTCCCTGTTTGGTCGAAGAAGAATTTCCCCGAATGGCCATTGAAATTGAAAGTGTATAAGTCCGGTTCTGTATCTATGTATCCTTGTGAAGCATCAAAATAATAGTAATAGCAAGGATAGCAGGTAGGAATGTTGTAGGTGCAACCCAAGGGGCCATTGACCAGGTTTTGTTGTAGCCCAGGCCACTGAACGCTTGACTCACATTGAGTCAATTCGATTGGGATGCCGCCGTCTTTGTAGAATCCCCAACCCTTTTTTGGAGACAAGGCTCTCGACAGATCAACATATCCGTCGTCTGGACCTCCATGGACCATCCGGGTAATCATGCCACCTGCATTGAGACTCCAGCCCAGGCCGACCATGCTTGCCAGTTCCGGGACCGTGATCCCAGAGCTGTGATAAGATAAGGAAATCGGGAGGGTTAGGCTTCCTTCATGGATTGTAAAGATTGGAATTGATATTTCAGGAGTCCCTGTATGATAGCTAATGGGAATATCACCGTATTTGCCAAGCGCCGCTGCATTTGGGGACGCGTATGATGGAGGCATTATGGCGCTGACCGTTGGGGTCTGCGCGGTGCCTGGTATGCTCACTACTTCAAGCAGAACAAGTAAAATAAGCCAAACATGCGGGGTGATACTGCACACTGAGGTAGAAACTTTCATAGTGACTCAATTAGGTCATTAATAATACTTTTTCGTGATGCTCAATATTATTTCAATTTCAGTTCAACAAGAAACAAAACAAAAAGTGATTAGGAAAACCGTACAGATACCTTGGTCCCGAATCATAGGCCGATAATAGTGATTTGATTTCTATTTTGAGTTGCTTACCTAATTTAGGAACAGACTTTCCTTACATAGCAATGTCTACTGACCAATTCAATTGGCCACTTTTCAAGCAAATCCGCATAAGAATCATTCAGACCTTACATCATTGTCCAAATTGGGCTCCCTAAAAATAGGGAGAAGGTTTTTTTCAGATTTTCAAATGGCGATTGAGAAACAACGCTATGCGGAGGTAAACGTGCATATAAGTAGGAGATTAATCAACCTTAATGCGCCACCCACAATTCTCCTATTGTCGAATCATTTCCGCTTTCGCTGCGGAAACTCAAACCCAAACCTAACAACAATTCGATCGCTATATGGGCTTTTGCTTTGAGGGTCATACAGATTATACATAACCTCAGTATTGCCTCTGATAGATTTCATAACGCCAAAATCCTTCTTTATTCCAACAAATGCACTC
>JANYHW010000212.1 GCA_025358885.1 Cytophagales bacterium
AAAGTCCAACTCCCCGAGAGCCTCAAACCAGATGGGATGAATCTTCTGCCCCTACTTGAAGGCGAGGCCAAACTCGTCGACCGGAATTTATACTGGCGGATATCAAACCGAAGTCTTTGGAATGCATACCGCAGCGGGAACTGGAAGTACATCAAGACCCCGGATGAAGAGGGCCTGTACAACCTGGCCGATGACATCGGAGAGAAAAAGAATCTCAAAGAGACGGAGCCCTCAGTCTTCCTCAGGCTTAAGTCTGAATTTGAAACCATAGACAAAGAAATGCTGGCGCCGTATGTGTTTCCCAGGGAATAAAGATTCATAGTTTCCCTTATGAAGTAATATCATGAAGCAACTTCAAGTCGCAGACTATGTCGTATTCTTCGTATACTTTATACTGGTATCGGGCTATGGCCTTTATGTATACTACAGGAAAAAGAAGGGCTCAACCCAGTCGAAGGATTTTTTTCTTGCGGAAGGCTCCCTCACCTGGTGGGCAATTGGCGCCTCACTGATTGCCTCCAATATTTCCGCTGAGCATTTTATCGGGATGTCCGGCTCGGGCTTTGCCCTCGGATTGGCCATCTCCACCTACGAATGGATGGCCGCCGCCACGTTGATCATCGTCGCTGTGTTTTTCATCCCGGTGTATTTAAAAAACAAGATCTACACCATGCCACAGTTCTTGTCGCAGCGGTATAACACAACCGTAAGCACAATCATGGCCATTTTCTGGCTGCTGGTGTATGTGTTTGTAAACCTCACCTCCATTCTATACCTCGGTGCGCTCGCCATCAATTCCGTCTCGGGGTTCTCTTTTGAAACCTGCGTCGCCGGACTTGCCCTTTTTTCCATCGTGGTTACCCTCGGTGGAATGAAGGTCATCGGATATACGGACGTGGTACAGGTTGGTGTACTTATCCTTGGAGGACTTGTGACCACCTACCTGGCACTGAACCTCGTATCAGAACATTTTGGTTTTGGACGGGATGTGTTGATGGGACTTCAACTGATCCGGGAAAAAGCCCCCTCCCACTTTCATATGATATTTGATTCTTCCCATCCATACTACAAAGACCTTCCCGGATTGTCGGTGCTGGTGGGCGGCATGTGGATCAATAACCTGAACTACTGGGGTTGCAATCAATACATCATTCAACGTGCATTGGGCGCCGACTTAAAAACCGCGCGAAGCGGAATCCTGTTTGCGGCATTTCTAAAACTGTTGGTACCTGTCATTGCAGTCTTGCCGGGAATTGCAGCCTATGTGCTTTATCAAAATGGAATGTTCCAGACTGAAATGACGGATGGCGCCGTGATAAAACCTGATCATGCCTATCCAACTTTATTGCATTTGCTCCCCTCGGGTTTGAAAGGACTGGCCTTTGCGGCGCTCACGGCGGCGATCGTCGCGTCGCTGGCTGGCAAAGCCAATAGCATCTCCACCATTTTCTCCCTTGACATATACAAAAAGTTTTTTCATCGCACTGCGACCGATCATCAGCTCGTTCGCATCGGCCGTATCACCGTGATCGTTTCCATGATTCTTGCCTGCGTCGTGGCGCCAGCCTTGCGTTCACTCGACCAGGCATATCAATTCATCCAGGAATATGTAGGCTTCATTTCTCCCGGTGTGCTGGCGGTATTTCTTTTGGGGTTCTTGTGGAAAAGAACCACCTCATTGGCCGCCCTTGCGGCTACGTTGCTCACAATACCGCTATCTGCAATACTGAAATTCCTACCGTCCTGGACCGATGGCCGATTCCCGGATTATCCATTCCTCGACCGGATGTCGATTGTCTTTGTATTTCTTGTGGGATCGATGATCTTCATGAGCCTTGCCGACAAAAAAAGCAAGGATCAGGCGCGGGTTATTCAAGTTGATCCTGATCTGTTTCGGGTTTCTGCCCCTTTTGCCGTGGGGTCGGTGTTGATTTTGGGAATATTGATAGCGTTATACATGGTGTTTTGGTGATACATGACGTCGGGGAATTATTTGACCAGTCGAGGTACAATCTGTCAAGAATGACATTGTTTTTATTAACATCACCTCAAATTCCCCATCGGTGAAATTGAAAATCGGAGAAAAAACACCCAGGCAATTTTCGCCACGCCATGTAAGGCGTCATCCAGGTAACGATGGGTTTCGCCCATCGTAGTGGGTATCATCCGGATGGCAAGCCCTGAAAGGGCGAAATCACCTAATGAATGACTTTGTCTTTATTAACATCACATCAAATTCCTCATCAGCGAAATTGAAATCAAAGAAAAAACATCACACTAGTTGTTCTAAGCCCTGTAAGGGCGTCATCCAGGTAAAGATGGGCATCATCCGGATGGTAAGCCCTGAAAGGGCGAAATCAACCAACGACTGCCAATTCCACCAACATTAAATATTTCATAAATTTGATCTTCCAATTCCAAATACACATGAAAGCCTTTTCGGAAAAAGAAACTAACCCCCTTCACAGCATCGAACAATGGGAAGATGAAGTATTGAACCGCTACCCCGAGCCGAATGCGAAGGCCAAAGAAGAGTACAGGAACTATGCCGCACCTGCACGCGACACGGTAAAAGAATTTTATAAACTCAACCATACCTACCAATCACTCGATTTCGTCAAAGAGAAACGAAAGGAATTCCTCCAATTCAACCGCAAGGAGATGCCGGTGTGGAAGGCCATGGAGTTTCTGAACACATTGGTTGACGACTCCGATCCGGACATTGAACTCGACCAACTACAACATTTATTGCAAACCGGAGAGGCCATCCGCCGCGACGGCCATCCCGACTGGTTTGTCCTTACCGGATTCATTCACGACATGGGCAAGGTCTTGTGCCTATTTGGCGAACCGCAGTGGGCGGTGGTAGGTGATACTTTCCCGGTGGGGTGCAAATTCTCAGATAAGATTGTCTATCCGGAATTCTTTATTAGCAACCCCGATTCAACCAACCCGGAATACAACTCTCCTCTGGGCATATACGCCAAAGGCTGTGGCATGAGAAATGTCACCATGTCGTGGGGACATGATGAGTACTTGTACCAAATCACAAAGGACTACCTGCCTGAGCCTGCGCTGTATATGATTCGATATCATTCTTTCTACGCACAACATCGGGAGAATGCTTACGATCATCTTCTCGACGATCACGACCGCAAAATGTTCGATTGGGTGAAGAAGTTCAATCCTTACGACTTGTATTCCAAGAACCCTGTAGCTCCGAATGTGAAAGAGTTGAGGCCGTATTATGAAGATTTGATTGCTAAGTATCTGCCGAAGACAGTAAAGCTGTAACTGCTATTTTGCGCAGATATTCAATGATTAATTCATCTGTGGCAAACTGCGCAATCTGTGGCTAAGATTTCACTTCCAATCCGCGGGTTGCACATTGGTCGACGTTGATCCCGGAAAACCGTTGCGACAATCCACGCCCATGGGTCCAACCCGCGGATGGTAGACGCAATCATCTTCAGGAACAGCGATTTCAGGAATTTTTGTTGTGTTCTTATCCAGGTAAATCTGTTTCTTGGTTACTGCTGCCGCATAAAATATTCCCTGAACCGATCGTGTTCCGTTCGTCACGGAAAGATTGGTTGGAATCTTTCCGGTGACAGGTTGAAACAGGCTTCCAACGGCTTCTTTCTGAGATTGTATCGATTTCCAATATTCAAAGGCAACATGCGACAGACTCATCTGCACAATTTCCACCCTGTACCTTTCATAGAAGGTATAAAAATTCACGGGTATCGTTCCCATTTCCACCTTAAGAAAATTTCCATTGGATGAGTACTTCATATCACTCACCCTGGGCTTGTCTTCACGCGGTGATACCCAGCATCGGCAGCAGGTACAGGTGAGTCCAATGACATATTCAACTTTGTTGGTTTTTGGATTGAAGGCATATCCATCCGAGGGCTCAAGATCACTGCCATTCTTGAACTGGGCACCACTGCAGGGGGGTGGACAAAACCCACAAGGGGTAAACGGACAATGGGTAAACTTTGGTTCTGTGCGCACCACATAAGTCCCATTGAATTTCCAACGGAAAAAATTATCACCATCCGAGGGGCCATGCGAATTCATATATATTCTGTAGCGATAAGCGGTAGGTGCCTGAGATGATTGATAGGATTCAAATGCATAGTAGACGCTGTCTACAGCACCACCGGAACTCATCTTATCGGGCGCCGATTCGAAAATACTCCCATCCTCCATTTCTACCCGAATGGAATACTCGCGCCCTACAACACCTTGCATGCCGTTGACCTGCGTTTGATACTCACCCGCTCCTGTAAGAACAAGGTCTTCCACATGACCCGCGTTGTCTGAGACTGTGATCCTCTTCGCATACAATGGAATGCCAAGGGGATGGGTGTCGTCTTCTGCAATGACACTGCTAAGCTTGACCGTATAGGGTCCCGGCTCATTGGTAATCAAACCATCGATTACAACATCCTTGGAATAGATGTTGGGAATATCAAACTCAATTCGCTCCACGCAAGCATCAATGAAGGTCCATCCAACTAAAAATATGAGGAGACGATACATGAAATTTCTGCTTGAGAAAGATAAGGAATTTCAAGGCTGGACGAAGGACGCTGTTAGAAATTAGTCCACCGTGGGGGAGATAGATTCGGCAAACCTGCTACGGACGGAATTCATCTCATGTGGCAATGTATCTACTGCCCCATCATCACAAAAGCTCCCCAATAATAAGGCTCCTTGTATTTGAGCATCAGCTGCAGCTGCGCCTGTTTAAAGGCCTTTGCCTTCGTTCCACCCTTTGAAAGGTTGGTATAGAAATTTGTCATCAATGCCTGAGTGGCAGCATCATCCACTTTCCACAAACTCATCACCAGTGCTTTTGCACCAGCCACCAGAAACGAACGCTGCAAACCATACACCCCTTCACCGGCACGCACTTCTCCCAAACCGGTTTCACAGGCACTCAACACGATAATGTCTGTTCCATCGAGGTTCAGGTTCATAGCTTCATAAGCAGTCAGGATTCCATTGTCGTTGCTCTCGAGGTTGGGCAACAGTTCCCCCTTTATCGTGGGTGATGCGCCGGCCAATAAAATTCCCGAACGCAACAATGGATTGTTCTTCGCATTGTCTTCATGTACACCCATGGATGCCTGGTCTACATCCTGCTGGAAATACCCGTGCGTGGCGATGTGCACCAACGATGGTCCTTTCATTGCTTTTACAATAGCCTCCGAAGCACCGCGCTGCATGTAAGGTGTCGTCTGGTAGCCACCAGCCTTTAATATCTTATCGATGCTTTCAATTTCAACTTTTGTTCCGGGCAAGGCTACCACTGCATCTCCGCCGTAGTCAGGAAACCCAAGTAGAAAAGCATTCTTCTTTAAGGCTGCTGCTTTCGGGTTCTTTATGGCAATGATATCTTTTGAGTTTCCGATCATCATCACGTCATAGCGGTTGAGGAGATAGTCACCATCCGTTTTCTTGATGGTGTTCAAGCTGATTTGGTTGTACACCCCGTCGGCCGAAACGTAGATGATTTTCTTTCCGGCAAGCGCAGGATCGATTTTTGACCAAAACTGATCGTAGGAATAGGTATCTGCTATCTTTTGCTGTATAGCATTGCGGTAGAACTTGGCATATCGTGTCTCCAATTGATTGCCGTTGTCTAGCACCACCAACTTGGGCGTGGTTGCTCCTTTTGTAAGGATAAGTGCGGCATATTTGGAGTCCTCTGTGAAGTCTTTGTCATAAGAACGAATGCGGACAAACTCCACAACAGCTTCAGTATCACCCAGCAAGGATGCTACCTGGCTGAAACTCAATTTCTCTGCTGAATAACCCTGGGAAAAATCTCCCGACCGCTGAGACAAAGATTTCTCCATATCGTTTGCCTCCCGTTCAAGGCTTGCAAGGTCAATCTTTTGGTCAGCCAATTCCTGCTTCGAAAGTGAATAGTATCGTGCAAGCGTCTCCTTTTTATCCAGCCAGGCAACATAATCTTTGATTAGATCATTGTTTCCGCTGGAAAGGATTGCTTTCTTTATTTTATTGGTGGAATTCAGCAAGAGTCCCTTTGTGGCCATCTGGTAATCGTACATAGCCTGAATTACATCAGGATTGGTCGGAGCTGCCGAGAGACAATAATTGTAGAATCGCTGGAATCGCGGCTGCAGCACATCCCAATACTTTGTCTTCTCCACCTCACTCATGGGTGGGAAATACCGGTTAATAAAGTCCAGTGACTTGCTCATGGCAATTTCAAAGTTGCTTCCCGCCTTCGCCAGGTCGCCTTTCTTCCAATAGAGTATACCGAGGTCTTCTTGTGACTTCACATAGTCGGGATGGTTTCCGTCCAGTGCATTGCCGCGGATGGTGAGTGCATCCGTCAATGACTTTTCCGCTTCATCGAAACGCCCTTGTATCCGGTAGAAATTTCCCAGGTCATTCAGCACCTTAGCATAATTCGGGTTCTGGTCACCGAACTTAGTCTTATATACCGCCGCAGACCGCTTGAGAAAATCCTCCACTTTATCCATTTTGTTCATTTGGATGTAGAGCAGTGCGAGGTTGTTGAGTACGCCGGCATAGTACGGGCTGTTACTCCCCAATGCCTTCTCGAGTTTGAGATAGATTGCCTCTGCCTCCGGATATTTTCCCCGCTGTTGATAGAGCAATGCAAGATTAGACTGAAGACCCACCTGGTTCCTCAGGTCTTTCTTGTTCAATTTTTCAAGTATGGCAATGGCCGTGTTGAGCTTCTCTACAGCATTATCAATGCGCCCGATTTTTGAAAACAGGATGGCTTGGTTATTCAGTACCGTGGCGTACTCCTGACTTTCATTCCCCAATTGTGCCTGAACCGTCTGCAGGGCTTCTTCAAAATATTTCTCCGACTCATTGAAACGTGCTGTCTCCTGGTAGAGTACAGCCACATTGTTCAGGGAGGATGCATAGGCCTTGCTGTTCTTACCCAGTGTCTGTTCCCGGAGAGAAAGTGCTTCCGTGGTAAAATACTCCGCGGTGTTGTACCGGCCCATAGTCGCATAAAGAAGACCTAAGTCAGCGTGGACCTTGCTGTAATTGATGTTGTTGGTGATCCTTGCATTCTCATAAGAAAGTTTGGCGTCCAAAAAGGAAATCTCCGCGGTCTTGAACCATCGGATTTCATAGAAGTTCTCTGCGCGGTCAAGAACCTCCCGACATTTTTGCGCATCAGTCTTCTTTGAGTCGTCTGTGGCGAGGCCCGTTACCGTGGAGGCAGTTTTCACCGCCCGCTCGCCAAGGTCCTTGATGTTCATCATCCCCGAGTTGTCTATGACAGAAATGGCGTAGTTGAAATCGATCGAATCCAGGTGATTGCGTTGTGCTTCAAGCTCGGTCGTGCCTTTTTTCTCAACTGCTTTTTTGCCCTTGTCCATCCCCTTCTTCAGGAGGTTGTCAAACTGGGCGCTGGCCATGATAGAAATTCCACAGCTAAGGATGATTAAAAATGTCTTTTTCATAGTTCTCTCAGTATTCAATACTCTTCAGGTGACCAAAATTAATTGAGACTGACCTCAAAAGCTATTCACTTTACGACATGCATCGGGTGCTTTGATTCGGCCAGACGGTTATTGTTGGTCCCCTCGAAATTAGAAAGGATTCGCCAAATATCTCCTAACTTTCCGGCAAATAACCGGCACCTCGTATCTGTTTACGGGTTTTGCGTAGCCTCACTTAAAAAATCACTCTTGAAACTTTACCGAAACCTGACCGATGCCGTCGTTGAATCGCTGAACGAAATTTTTGTTGAAAACAGATATGCTGACAAGGTCATTGAAAAAGTCCTGAAACAAAATCCCAAGTGGGGCGCGCGCGACCGCCGATTCATTGCGGAAACAACCTACGACATCGTGCGCTGGCACCGCCTGTTTTACAACCTTGTCGATTGCGGCCCACAAGATTTCTGGAAACTGCTAGGAGCCTGGTGCATCTGGAATAAGATTGATCCTCCCAATTGGGACGAGTTCAAGGGCCTTGACAAACCCAACTTTTATGAGCGATGGGACAAGGCACAGCACGTTACCAGGATCAAAGAGTCTATCCCCGACTGGCTTGATGACCTCGGCCGAAAAGAATTGGGCAAGGCCTGGGAAAAGGAAATCCAAGCCCTGAATGAACAAGCGAAAGTGGTTCTGCGCGTGAACACCCTGAAAGTGACTCGCAAGGAATTGCAGAAGCAACTCAAAGAAGAAGGTATCATTGCTGATGCGCCCAAGGAATATCCGGATGCGTTGATCCTCGAAGAGAGACAGAATATTTTTACCCGCCAACAGTTCCGGGACGGACTGTTTGAAGTGCAAGATGCTGGCTCACAACTTATCGCGCCCTTCTTACAACCCAAGCCCGGCATGCGCGTGGTCGATGCCTGCGCCGGAGGTGGTGGCAAAACCCTTCACATCGCTTCCCTGATGCAAGATAAAGGCCGCATCATCGCGATGGATACCGAAGACTGGAAACTGGATGAGGTGAAAAAACGCGCTCGCCGTGCCGGAGCCAGCAACAACATTGAAACACGGGTAATCGATTCTTCCAAAGTGATCAAGCGTCTCGAAAATTCTGCTGACCGGCTATTGCTCGATGTCCCTTGTTCCGGGCTCGGCGTCCTCCGCCGCAACCCGGATGCGAAGTGGAAGCTCTCACCCGAGTTCATCGATAAAGTAAAACTTACTCAACAAACCCTCCTGCACGATTACAGTGCCATGCTTAAGGTGGGAGGGTTGCTGGTGTACTCCACGTGCAGCATTTTGCCCAGCGAGAACGGACACCAGGTTGAGGAGTTCTTGAAAACGGAGGCGGGCAAATTTGAATTGGAAGATAAACTCACCCTTATGCCGAGTGAAGGATTTGATGGCTTTTTTATGGCAAGGATGAAGAAATTATAAAATGCTCAACAATATGAAAGCCGCTTTCCGATCCACCTATGGCCCACCCAATATTCTGAGTATAAAGGAATTGGAAAAACCCATTCCAAAAGACAATGAAGTACTCATTAAAGTATATGCAGCAAGTGTAAACAGAAGCGACAACCATGTGCTCTTGGGCAAGCCATGGGTCATGCGATTATTGACAGGATTATTCAAACCAAGGGTGGCCACCACTGGATCAGATTTTGCAGGGCAAATTGAAGCCTTGGGAAAGAATGTAGGGGTATTCAAAGTCGGCGATAAGGTGATGGGGTTTGGGGGCGGTCTCGGCATCGGCTCGCACGCACAGTTCATTGTGTACCCGGAAAACAAAAGAATCGTGTTGATACCTGCCCACATCACCTATGAACAGGCTGCCGCTTGTCTGGAGGGCGCCTACTATGCCGCCGTTGGCATCAACCAGTTAAAACCTTCAGCCGGGCAAAAAGCGTTGGTGTACGGAGCAACGGGTGCGATCGGTTCAGCCTATGTTCAATTTTTCAAATATCATAAGGTGTATGTCACCGCGGTGTGTGGCGGGGAAAACCGCGACTTGGTAAAATCATGGGGAGCGGATAAAATCATTGACTACAAAACGGAAGACTTTACAAAAGATACCGGGCAATATGATTTTGTAATCGATGCCGTGGGGAAAAGCAGTTTTGCCCAATGCAAAAGACTTATGACCGATAAGGGAATTTATGCTCCATCAGATGGATTGGAGAACCTTTTCCTGGTGCCCATTACCGCGATGTGGGGAGGAAAAAGAGTTTTATTCCCCATGGATACCAAAGCCACCCTGAATTTTATCAAAGAGAGGATTGAAGATGGAAGCTTCAAACCCGTGATCGACAGAACATACCCACTGGATAAAATAGCCGAAGCATTTACTTATGTCGCTACGGGTCAGAAAATTGGGAATGTGATCGTTACCATGGAAGCTTGAAATGAATCGGACAAAATACATTCTCAGGGTGCTCCTCCTTCTTCTGACTGTCTATCTGCTCGTGGATCTGAACAGAAAGACGAACGACAATATGGAGTCAATCGCTGAATTCAAATTCAAAACAATTGAAAAACTCCGAACGGACTCGCTCGACGCCAAACATAAATTGGACCTATTAGTAAATGAAACAACAAAGTTTGTCGATCATTCGGCTCACGTGAGGGAAGGAATCAGGTATCTCATGGGACTCCTGGTACTATGGGCCTTCGTCGAAATGGGCTTCATGATCCTGGAGAAAAGAAATTCCGGACGAGAAATCAAATAAGGGACCCTGCATTCCTAAAACATTGTCTATGCCCCGTGACTCGGATTCCCAATCGACCTCAAGTCCAATGAACGATTGGTTTCTGGGGAAACTCCCGGCCACCAAAGCGGTCTTTGATCACTTCATCAAGGAATATAAGCGAATTGGAGAGGTGACCGTCCGATCCGCCAAGACCATGATTGTCGTAACCACCCCGAGAAAAGGCATTGCCTATATCGTTCCAAGAAAAACATTTATCGACGTGGTCTTCCCTTTCAAGCAAGCCTACGGTGATAACCTCTGCTTTCACAAAATCGCACAGGTGCCGATAGGTCCACCCCAGTTCAATCACCACCTTAGGTTGATAACCAAGGAGGATGTTAATAAGGAGGTAAGGAAATTTATGAAGCTGGCCTATGAGCTGGGGAGCTAACAGTCAAAGAGGCCGAAGCCTGCTCATCATTATTGGGAAGGCAGGCTAAATGCAATAGGACCACAAGATTTCGCTACCACCCAGGGATTAAATTCACGCCAATCTGTACAATCCGCAGCAAAAAAAAATTTATTTTTATCATCTCATCCACCCAAGAACCATGAACCAAAAATTCAAATTATTCTTATTGGCCACCTGCCTGAGCTCTTCCACCTTTGCCCAGACAAATCTCCGGATAAGCTCACCAGACAAAAACATTTCTTTGACCATTTTTACCTCCCAGGCCAACCAGGTCTTTTACAGTTTCACCTACAGGAAAAAAAATGTCATTCAACCTTCTTCCATTGGCTTTGCGCTGAGCAAACCCGTGGCACAGCTTTCCTATTTTACGGTAACTTCTGTCGATTCATCCAACGTGGATGAAACCTGGAAACCGGTGTGGGGCGAGGTGGCACAGATCAGGAACCACTACAAAGAACTTATCGTTCGGCTAAAAGATAATTCGAGTGCAGGCCTTCTCCTGAATGTCATCTTCCGCGTATTCGACGACGGTGTGGGATTCCGATATGAATTCCCCACGCAACCTTCGATGCACCATTTTGTCGTCATCGATGAATTCACACAATTTGCAATGGCAGGTGATCACAAGGCATTCTGGCAGCCCGGGGACTTTGACTCGAATGAGTTTTTATATAACACGACCAAGCTGAGCGAAATCGATGCCATCGCCGCAGAGAACTCCGAAAAAGGAATTGCCGTCACCTCTCCCATCGGCCCCGATGCAGTACAAACACCTTTGATGCTGAAGTCGGCCGATGGCTTGTATATCAACATCCACGAGGCGGCATTGGTAAACTATCCGGCTATGAACCTGATGCTCAATAAAAAGACCTTGGTCTTCACCTCGGTACTGGTTCCGGATGCGGTGGGAAGCAAAGCCTTTCTTGAAACTCCGGCGAAGACTCCGTGGCGGACCATCATCGTCAGTGATAAGGCTACGGACATACTCGCCTCCAAACTGATCCTCAACCTGAATGAACCTTCAAAGGTTAAGAACACCGATTGGATCAAACCCCAGAAATTTGCTGGCATGTGGTGGGAGATGCACACGGGAAAAGCCACTTGGCAAAAGGACGGGGGTAAGCACGGCGCAACCACGGAACGCGTGAAGCAATACATCGACTTTGCCGCAGCGCACAAGCTCGACGGCGTGCTGGTCGAAGGTTGGAATGTCAGTTGGGAAGACTGGTTTGGCAACTGGAAGGAGCCCGTGTTCGACTTCATAACACCCTACTCCGATTATGATATTGGGTTGCTTTCTGAATATGCAAAGAATAAAGGCGTGAAGATCATCATGCACCACGAAACTTCAGGTTCAGCAACGAACTACGACCATTGGATGGATACTGCTTATCGCGTGATGAAAAAGTACGGCATGAATGCAGTCAAGACAGGATATGTGGGCAAGATCATTCCGCGCGGGGAACACCACGACGGACAATGGATGGTGAACCACTATCAGCGTGTGGCAGAAAAGACAGCCCAATATAAAATCATGCTCGATGCCCACGAACCTGTCCATCCGACTGGATTGCACCGGACGTTTCCCAACTGGATGGCCAACGAGGCGGCCCGCGGTGGCGAGTTCAACAACTTCAGTACCGGACTTCCGCCGGAACATAACACCATCATGCCTTTTACCAGACTTATGGGTGGCCCAATGGACTTCACTCCCGGTGTTTTCCATCTTCAATTGAATCAATTTGATCCTGCCCGCAAACAGCTTGTGCGCACAACACTGTCCAAGCAACTTGCGCTTTACGTAACCATGTACAGCCCACTGCAAATGGCCGCCGACATCCCCGAGAACTACAACCTTCATCTGGATGCATTCAAGTTTATTGAAGATGTGCCCGTCGATTGGGATGACTCCAAAATCCTCGAGGCCGAGCCCGGCGATTACATCACCATTGCGCGAAAAGAAAAAGGCAAAGAAAACTGGTTCCTTGGCGCGATTACGGATGAGAATGCCCGCACCCTTGCCGTCACCCTTGATTTCCTGACTCCCGGCGCCACCTATGAAGCCACGATTTATCGCGATGCAGATAAAACGGATTGGCAAAACAATCCCGAACGCTATACCATCGAGAAGAAAGTCCTGAGCAATAAATCAAAACTGAATATAAGATTAGGCGCTGGCGGTGGATGTGCAATAAGCATGATTAAGAAGTAATGAGTATTCTAAGCAAGGTTTAATTCATGAATTCATGGTGAAATTTAATTCCATTGAACCTTTTGTTCCGGGAGGAAGTAACTTTCAAGAATCCCGACAACTGTTTCTGGAAATCGGATTCAGCATCAATTGGGAGTCAGGCGGCTTTATCGGTTTCCAACGTGAGGGTTGCAAGTTTATTCTTCAGGACTTCCACGACAAGCATTTCGCGGAAAACCTTATGCTGCGCATGACGGTCAGCAACCTGGATGAATTCTGGAAAGAGATCCTTGCAAAAAAACTTGACAAGAAATTCAAGATCAAACTCAAGGAGCCAACCCAATATCCTTACGGAAGAGAGATGCACCTGATTGATATCGCCGGTGTTTGCTGGCATATTGCGCAGGAAAATTAAGAAGTTGGGACTGTGCTGTAATCATGATATTCTCATTCAAAGCAAGAATCTACAAAGTGGGCATCAATCCCTGCGTAAAGGTGCCGAAGCGCATTACCAGGACAATGGTTCCCGTGAAAGGATATGTTCCGGTAAAAGGAACAATCAACAATCATTCTTTCATACAGACATTGTGTCCTGTGAATGGTGAACCTCACCGGCTCTACATCAATGGGATCATGTTGAAGAGTTCGAAGACAAGGTTAGGCGATGTCATCACGGTATTCATGGAACAGGATTTCAAACCGCGAACAATTCCCCTGCGCCTGTATTCGGCATTCGGAAAGAAGTTGAAGGAACACAACTTGTTGGCAACATTCAGAAAACTGATACCCTCTCAACAAAAGGAGATACTCCGGTATATCAATCACCTGAAGTCAGTTGAAGCGCGTAACCGGATCATCGAGAGGGTGCTTCATCACTTGGCGACCAACCCGGACGGTTATTGGATGAGGAAAAAAGCTTGAATGGAATATGCATATGGTCAAAAGCTTTATATTTCAATTGTCAAATCATTAAATTGATCACCCCCACAACCGTCCGCAAACTGGCACTTGCTTTTGAGGAGACCGCGGAACTCCCACACTTTGACCGCACCTCCTTCCGTGTACGGGGCAAAATATTCGCCACAATGCTGGAAAAAAACAACGTGGCTGTACTGATGCTTTCCACCGTAGACCAGTCTGTTTTTTGCAAGTACGATCCTGCGGCCATGTATCCCGTACCCAACAAATGGGGCAAAGGTGGATCCACCATTGTTGAGTTAAAGAAAGTGAGAAAAGATATTTTCACGGATGCCCTGACGACGGCTTATTGCAGGGTAGCTCCTAAAACTCTTGCCGCGAAATATCAGGCACTATAATAATAAGACCCGACACCATGAACCCCACCATCCTTTCCTCCATTGGTAACACCCCTCTGGTAAAGTTGAAGAATATTGTACCACCTCATTGCGCGGATATTTATGTAAAGCTCGAATACTTCAACCCGACAGGGTCTTATAAAGACCGTATGGCCCTTGCCATCATTGAATGTGCAGAAAAAAGAGGAACACTCAAACCTGGTCAAAGGGTGATTGAATGCACCGGTGGGAGTACGGGAACTTCACTCGCCTTGGTGTGCACCGCCAAAGGCTATCCGTTCAAGGCCATTTCATCCGATGCCTTTGCCAAAGAAAAACTAAAGGCTATTCAAATATTTGGTGGCGACCTGGAACTGGTGCCCAGCGAAGGTGGAAAGATAACGCCTGACCTGATTCCAAAAATGATTGCAAAGGCTGAGGTGATGGCCAAAGAAACCGGGGCATTTTGGACCCAGCAGTTTACCAATACCGATGCCCTCGAAGGTTATAAGGTGATGGGGGAAGAAATGACAAAGCAACTAGGCACACCGATCGATGTCTTCTGTGCCGCGGTGGGCACTGCTGGAATGGCGATGGGTGTAGCACAAGGACTGAGAAATGGAAATCCATCCATGAAAATAGTGGTGCTTGAACCTGCCTCCGCCCCCCTCCTCACAGCGGGTTTGAAAGGAAGTCACAAGGTAGAGGGCATCGGCGTGGGAATGGTCCCTCCCCTGTTGGACCAAACTCTATATGATGAAGCCCATACCGTGGAAGAAACAGATGCACGAAAGATGGCGAAGCTTCTGGTCGAAAAAGAAGGGATATTTGCGGGCACCTCCACCGGCATGAATGTATCGGCAGCGATTGCCATTGCAAAAAGACTCGGACCGGGACATACGGTTGTAACGGTAGCCTGCGATTCCGGATTGAAGTACCTGGCAGGAGGATTGTTTGATTAACGGCCTACCATTTCACCCCAACCCGAATTCCGCCCCAACGGTGTTGAAGGCCAGTCTCAAATTCTTTTGTGAGGAATGTTTGAAAGTATTCCAGGTACAGGGAATGGTAATTCAGCACCGCTCCGTAGTTCAATTGAAATGTGAGGTGCTCGACTTGCGAGGCAGAAAGAGTGTAAGGACTGCTCCTGCTAAACAGCAGCCCTCCCTGCAAAGACGCATCATAACCCACTACATTGATCAACGGCTGTGCGTACAGGTGAAAATGGACATTGTCGCGACGGGCTGCCTGCTTGCCACCACGTCCAAAAACGGAGACGATCCGCTCTCCCAGCCTTCCATACATGAACGTTAGTCCGGTGGACAATTTGGTGTTTAAAGAGCCTGCCCTGGCAGTGGCTGTACCATTGATCAGGAATTTGTTATTTAACGCCATCAAATTCTTTTCAACACCGACTTCATAATTTAATATCAGGGCATTTTGTATTTGGTATTGCCAGCCCAAGGGTTCCGTGCCATGTATCCAGGAATGAATAGACTTCTGCATTTCATAGCCTCCTGCAGCGGGGCCGATCACCCCCAGGGTAAACAAAGAAGTAATCCGTACATGATGAAGGGTATCCGCATTCATGGAAAAGGTCTTTAACATGAGTGCGGCAGCAAACGGACGATCTCCATATAAAATAGTATTGGATTCGATACTGGTGGGTGTGTAGCCGTTGTGCTCGATCGAAATACCGTATTGATGTGCAGTGCCTTTAGGAGCGAACAATATCTTGCTTTGAGGAAATTTATTGTAGGAAGGATTTACAGACTCAAGGTTTATTCCCTGAGTATAGTAGTAGTCCGTTGCCGTGAAGTAGTCATTTTCGTAATGAAGGCGAATGTACCTGTCAGCATCGATCATGCGAAAACTGGCCATATTGTCAACTGCCTGACCTAAGATTGTCAGGGAAAGAAGACAAAGAATTTGAATAAGAATAATTCTCAACCGAATCACATTGAAACAATTAAATAAGAAAGAACTTTCTGATCGCAAAGCATTACCGGTCGCCACCCATGATATTTTGGTGTACCTGGTCGCTCTCCTGATAATCATTCAACCTGTACACCAAAAAGTATCGCGCAACTTCACCTCCACGTGCTACAGAAAAAGTATGCAGTAGGTCCACTGAACCAAAGTGCTGCAAATAAGTCTCCTCCATATTTACGCCATAATTGCTCGGGATCACGCACAAGGCACTGTCACCCTTAAGTAAATTCCGGCGGGATTTATTCAGCCAATAGTATTGATGAAGGTCGGTGAGGTCTCCCACCCCGATCAAATCGATACGAAGAGGCCTTGCAACATAATAATCCAGGTGCGCGGCTGGAAACCATTTGTGCGACACCATCCGGATATCAGTTGAAATATTGTGGTTGCTTTTTTGTTCAGTCAACCAGGGTTTGAATTCGGCAGCAAATGCCTGCCAGCCATACATGTCCAGGGTAAAATCATCTTCACCATAACGTGCGATATTTTTGTTTCCGATCGTTCCCGGATACAATTGGATGATCATTGTTGCAGCAGTCAACGAAACAACTACCAAAGACATGCTTGCCTTAAGTACACCCAGAACAAAAATGTCATTCTTGATTTTTTCATCCAGAAAGGCAGCGGCGAGAAAGGCAAGCGTCATGAACCCCGGTCCGCTCCAGTGCGGCAGCATGGGATTGAACAATGACATTGCAGAGACAACCGCTATCATAGGTAGCCCATTCAGCATGATAAATCGTGTTGCCCTAAGATCAAGGAAATTCATGGACCTGAATTTCCAGCAAGCAATACACAGCAACACCACATTGATGGGATTGTTATACAGAATTTGTCCGCCAAGGGCCTGCAGAAATGAATCGAAGTGAATCATTGATTCCTGAACTGCCACCCTTTCACTGTGAAACCGGTAAGTGATGAAATCGTTTTCAAGGTTCCAGAACAGTATTGGACTCATCACCACCATGGCAAGAATTGCTGATAGATAAAGTCCATAATCTTTTAGAAGCCTTGGCGAGAAGAACAAGATGTACAAGCCAAACCCAAACCAGAGAAAGATGCCGTGCACCTTACATAACACACATATGCCGGTAAGGAGACCAAATACCAACCATTGGAGAAGCGGAACATTCATTCCGGAATCTGCCCGGAAAATAATCTTATACATGACCCAAAGAGACGCAAGCCAAAAGACCACTTGAGGACTGTCCGGGATAATAAAAGTACCCGCGATGATAGAGGTGTAGATGCTGGTATTGTAAAGCAGCGCGGCAAACCAGCCCGTGCGCTCATTCTTTAGTAGGGTGCCTAGTTGAAATGAGAGATAGGTTCCAAGACCCGCGCAAAATATGGCGCTGAGTCTTACAAAAAGTTCATTTGTCCACAACAAATCAAAAGTAAACAACCTGATAAGCACCCCTACACCGGGTGGATGATCAAAGTAATTGGGCTGGAGATCGATGGCATACAGAAAATAATAGACCTCATCATTGCTCAGTTCCAGAACGCCTGCCACTATCATCCGAATCAGGGTCGTGATAAGAATCAGATAAAATACCCGAGTGGAAAGTTTCACTTAATTTATGCGTCGAAATAAGAATTCAAAGATATTGTAAATCGTTGAGTTATTTAGCCGTAGCGAAGGGATTCCATCTGAGAAGTCTGCACTCATCGCGCAGAGAAGTTCCACGCCATGAAAATATACCACCAAACATTTAACTCAAATCTCTATCTTTAGTGACTTCAAAAATTCATGCGTCACCCATTCACAAATCTATTTTTTTTGTTTGCTTCATTTTCTGCGCTTTCACAGAATTTCAAAACCTACGATCAAAAGATCAACAACTCCATCACCTTTAAAATGGTTGCTCTGCCTGCTGGAGAATTTCAAATCGGCAGCAAAAGTATCCTCGCTGATACGGATGAAGTCCCAGTGAAAGAAATTGAACTCTCCGCTTTCTGGATGGGTGAACATGAGGTGACGTTTGAAGAATGGGACCTCTATTTCAATGATGCCTCGCTACCGCAAAGTAAGACCATTGATGGCATCACCAGGGCTACACCTCAATACATAGACCTCACCTGGGGCATGGGCAGGGACGCAACCCATCCCGTCAACAGCTTGAGTCAGCAGGCGGCTATGATGTATTGCCAATGGCTTTATTCCAGGACAGGGTTCTTCTATCGTTTGCCTACAGAACCGGAGTGGGAATATGCCTGCAAGTCGGGAAGCTCAAAGGATGGAGAGAGCCTGAAAGAGTATGGCTACTTCAAGGAAAATTCAGAGAGCAAGTTTCATCATGTGAAAGAGAAAAGACCAAACCAATGGGGCTTGTACGACATGTTGGGCAATCTGAGTGAATGGACTCTTGACCAGTATGATCCTGTCCGCTACGCCTCTATGGCACTCAAAGATCCCATGACCACACCAGCTGCAAAATATCCTCGGGTAGTTCGCGGCGGATCATACCTTGATGGGGCAAGTCAATTGCGGTGCAGCAACCGCATCCCCTCCGACGCCAAATGGAACCAACGCGACCCGCAAATTCCCAAGAGCCGGTGGTGGCTGACGGATGGCATGTTTGTAGGCTTTAGGGTGGTGAGGCCTCTTGTGCAACCGTCCAAAGAAGAGATTGAGAAATTTTACGGTCTTTACCTTAAATAATAGTTAGGGCAGGTCTAATAACTCATTGGACCAGATTCTAAATTCGTTAATCATTTACAATTACCAATTGATTCTTAACTTGTCCTATCAATCCAACACTATCATGAAACCTTCTACTCCTACCCGCAGAGATTTTCTCCGAAAAACAACCTTAGCCGCAGGTTCATTGATGACCCTGCCACTGGTCACCGACGCAGGATATTTTCAGTCATCTGCCGATGATTCGATCAAGATTGCACTCGTTGGATGTGGGGGCCGGGGGACTGGGGCAGCCATGCAAGCCCTGCTTACGAAACAAAATGTCAAACTGGTGGCCATGGCCGACGTTTTTCGCGACCGACTGGACGATTGCTACAAGGCGCTGACCTCAGATGATATTTCTGAGTGGTCTGGCAGCAAGGGAAACCTAAAGGACCGGATACTTGTGAAAGAAGAAAATAAATTTGTCGGGTTTGATGCTTACAGGAAGGCCATGCAGTTGGCGGATGTCGTCATCCTCACCACTCCTCCCGGCTTTCGCCCCATTCATTTCGAAGAAGCCGTCAAGCTGGGCAAACATGTCTTTATGGAAAAACCCCTCGCAACCGATCCTGCCGGCATCAAACGAATCCTGGATGCAGCAGAAATTGCGAAGCAGAAAAAACTAAATGTGGTGGTTGGCTTGCAACGTCACTATCAAAACTCCTATCGCGAACTGTACAAGCGCCTCAAAGATGGCATGATCGGCGACATCGTATCCTCCCAGGCATGGTGGAACAGCGATGGCGTATGGGTAAACCTCAGAAAACCCAATATGACGGAAATGGAATACCAATTGCGCAACTGGTACTATTTCAATTGGATTTGCGGAGACCACATCGTAGAACAACACATCCATAACATCGATGTGATTAACTGGTTCAAGGGCGGATATCCTGTCAAGGCGCAAGGCATGGGTGGCAGGGAGGTGCGCAAAGGAAAAGACTTTGGTGAAATTTTTGACCACCATTATGTAGAGTTTCAGTATGCCGACGGCAGCATCCTCAACAGTCAGTGCCGTCACATCAAAGGCACCATGAGCAAAGTGGATGAACAGCTCGTGGGCACCAAAGGCACAATCTATTGCGGCGATATGAACATCCGCGGTCGCGACGGAAAAGTTATGTACCAGTTCGACAAGGAAAAAGAAAACAATCCATACCAAACCGAACACGATGAACTCTTTGAGACCATCGCACGGAGTGAATATAAATTTGCTGATGCAGACAATGGCGCACGGAGCACGATGACGGCCATCCTTGGAAGAATGGCCACATATTCGGGCCAGGTGCTGGAGTTTGAAAAGACAATGAACTCGGGAATTTCTCTTCAGCCAGCTCGTTATGCGTGGGATGCGGATATGCCGTCCAAGCCCGACGCAAATGGGTTGTACGCAATCGCTGTGCCGGGAATGACAAAGTACTTTTCATAGCCATCAGCGGGTATTCCATGGTAGAATTCGTCTATCCAAAAGTGTACTTGTATCGCCGCATCGTGCAGGCCAAGCTATATATGGACCAGCATTACATGGAGCCAATTGACCTTAACAACATTGCCGACGAAGCCTTGTTTTCGAAATTTCACTTTATCCGGCTCTTCAAGAAATCATACGGGAAAACACCTCATCAATACCTGACTGCCGTTCGACTCGAGAAGGCTAAGTTGCTGCTGCAAACGGGGGCTAGCGTGATCGAAGTTTGTTTCTCCATTGGCTTTGAAAGCATCAGCTCATTCACCGGTCTCTTCAAAACCACTCTGGGTGTGACACCCTCGGCATACCGGCTACAGCAAACACGAATTTTAGAGGAAGTCCAGGCGGTCCCGCTGAAATTTGTCCCAAATTGTTTTGCAGAAGCAAAAGGCTGGACAAAAAAGAGCAATTTTCAAGAAGCGCACATCTGAATGTAAGGGTAGATTTACTTCAGAAACAAAACGCCATGATCAATAAACTATCACACGTAAGTGTGTTCGTCCTCGACCAGGACAGCGCATTCAATTTCTATGTTAACAAGTTAGGTTTCAGAGTTCATACCGATGCCCCCATGGGACCTGGCACGCGCTGGCTAACGGTTTGTCCACCACACCAGCCGGAGTTGGAAATCAGTCTGATGCCCATTGCAGAAGGAATGATGTTCACAAAAGAAAGTGCAGAACAAATGCGCACCCTCGTCAGGCAGGGAACATTTGGATTTGGAGTATTTGAATGCGCTGATATCTATGCAACTTATGAAGAACTGAAATCCAAGGGAGTGGAGTTCAAAAAGGAACCGAAAAAAGAATTCTACGGAATCGAAGCCCTTTTTAAGGATGATTCCGGAAATTGGTTTTCATTGGGACAAAAACCTTAATCCTATGGGCACCAAAGACAAGAGAACCGATGTTTATATTCAAAAGTCGGAGGACTTCGCAAAGCCGATTCTGAAGCACCTTCGCTCGCTGGTCCATGAGGCCTGCCCCGAGGTGAAAGAGACGTGGAAGTGGAGTTTCCCCCACTTTGATCATCACGGCCTCATGTGCAGCATGGCAGCATTCAAGAATCATTGCTCCTTTGGATTCTGGAAAGCCAAACTCATGGATGACTATGACAAGCTCCTGTCAGCCAATAACAAAACGGCCATGGGGCATTTTGGACAACTGACAAGCTTAAAGGAGCTCCCCTCAGATAAAATTCTCCTTCAATATATTCACGAGGCCGCCCGGTTGAACAAAGAAGGTGTTAAGGTGATGCGTAAACCCTTGTCGTCCATCCGGAAGGCACTCACTGTCCCCGCCGATCTCAAGAAAGCCTTGTTACAAAATGCATCGGCACGCCAAACTTTTGACGGATTCAGCTACACCAACAAAAAAGAATACCTGGATTGGGTCACTGAGGCCAAAACCGACGCTACACGGCAGAAACGACTTGCCACGACCATTGAATGGCCAAAGGAAGGAAAAATCAGGAATTGGAAATATGCCCAGGGTCGATAGTCGTTGTAGATACTCACTCTTCGTGACATATGACCGACACTTCCCGATAGCGATACAGACCAGCAACGCTCAACGAATCTCACAAAACTTTCTGATCTTGCGATCAAATCGGTCCGCTTGAGATTCATTAATTCCGTGTTGTCAAAGCTCTACGTAGCCTGGGTATTGTTTGTTTTCACCTTCTTCATGATCCTGTACCTCCCGGGCATCCTGTTGCCTTTTATGATTGGCGAACAATATGGAACGATCGGTTACCAGTTCTTGAAACTCTGGTCCTGGACGTTCAGCAAGCTGAATTTCATCCCCTACGAGATCAAGGGAAAGGAAAACATTCATCCGGGGAAAGCCTATATCTACATCAGCAACCATACTTCCTATCTCGATATCCCAGGCGTTTGCCTGACGGTGCCCACGCAAATCCGTCCTTTGGCAAAAAAAGAATTGAAGAATATTCCTGTTTTCGGATGGATCGTAAAAAATGCGGCCATCATCGTGGACCGCTCAAGCAATGAGAGTCGTAGAAAAAGCATGGATTATCTGAAAGATGTTCTCAAGCGTGGAATTTCCATTTTGATTTTCCCGGAGGGGACGCAGAACAGGTCGCAAGAGTCGTTGCAACCATTCTATGACGGCGCCTTCCGGATTGCCATTGAGACCCAGCAACCGATCGTGCCGATGGCAATCCTCGGTGCAGGCAAACTCATGCCTCCAAAAGAGTTCGTCATTAGGCCCGGAAGAATTAACATTGTTGTAATGAAAGAAATCGCCACCGAAGGAATGAAACTCGCAGACTTGCCGGCTTTGAAGGAAAAAGTAATTAAACTCATTTCACATGAAATTCAGACCTATTCCCGGCCACACAGCGAAGGACTGGTAGCCCATGAGGGAATAAAATCATGAAATCTCTGCTTTTGGTTTTTCTGGGTGGGGGACTCGGCAGTGTCGTCAGATTCTCACTCGGTAAATGGGTCAACGCCCTTCATTCCCATCATTTTCCCTGGGGGACGCTCGTAGTGAATGTTATAGCCTGCCTTGCATTGGGATTGATTGTGGGTCTCGCCGATCACAAGCAAATCATTTCTCCTTCGGCACGATTATTCTGGACGGTTGGATTCTGCGGCGGGTTCAGTACTTTTTCAACCTTCAGCAATGAAACATTGGTGCTGATCCAGGGAGGATTTACTATATCGGTTATTCTCTACATAACTTTCAGTTTACTCCTTTGCGTTGCCGCAACGTTTGGTGGACTTTACATGGGCGAGAATCTCTAAAACAAAAACGGAGAGGGACCCCTCCCCCTCCGTTACCCAATTAATATAAACACGTAACTAAAACCTGACCGCTCTGTATACGGTCATGAATTTCTTTTTTAATTGCCGGCGCCATCACCCGTACCAAATGTCACAGTATAGGATCCAATGCGTTGTCCATGACTCAAGCCCATATCAATATCGGCCCGGTAGTGAATAGCTCCATATAATCTTGATATAGATGCCTCCCTGGCCTGATCATCGAAGTAACTGGCGTTAGCTGGAAACAAATATCCCAATACCGTAGACGCGGCTCCCGAAAATGTTGAATGGCCGGAGGTATAGGATGGAAAGTTTGGGATACCCGTGGTTGTCCTGATGGAGGCGTCTATTTGTGATGGGCGCGGATTGAAATAGAAATATTTAGTCTCCCAGCATCCCACAGCTGCATCATGAAGGGCCATGTTCAGCAAGGCATACGCCCGCGCCGCACGCACCTCACTGAAATTGGCATCTCTGATATATTCTGCTGCAATATCGTTCCAGTGTCCCGGAGGTGTATAGGTTCCTGCGCCATCCGCCCATTTATGCACAATTGCAATCTGTTCCCTAGTCGGACTGGTTGCATAAGATTTTACTTCATTCGCCTGGTTCTTCATCTCGGCCGAAGAAGTCGAAGGAGGAGACAGCGGACGCTCGCTCACAATTTGCACCGGCGTCATCATCCATGCTTTTACCTGGCCGAAGAATGGAAGCATGGGAGGTCTGGGTGGTGAGTCGAGGCTGACCCAGGGTGTCTCACCTTTGGCCGCCGTGTTGTCTGCCAATTGCTGCCATTGCGCTTTCGTGCCAATCGCATTTTTCATTCCATCTCCACCGGCCCTGGTAATAAACAGGGCAGCTATAGACTTACCCAAAGCAAGTCCTGCAGAAATATCTGTACTCGATGCCTTACCCGACCACAAGGCCGCGTTGCGTTGCTCGGCTGCCTTCAACGTAATCTCTTCAACGGCTGCAGGAAAAAGTGATTTCAATAATTCAGCCGTCACACCAGACATCACCGCATCCTCGGATGGATAGGCAGGCAAGTCAGTTTTTGGTACGAGTGCCTGCACACCAGGATCGTTGGTATACGGTGCCGGACGATTGTATTGATATTTGAAGTACCAGGCGGCCTTCATCGCATCATATTGTGCTACACTCACGTAGCTGTATGCCCGTGCCGCATAAGGAGGATTGGAAAATGGAAATTGCGGATCCGCAAATAGATTCTCCGCATCCGGGAAAACGTAAGATCCATCATCACGAGGCGCAGGGGGAAGGTTATACCGTGCTACCAGTTCACGAAGGATCGCATTCCAACGGAGGATCCCGCCTCCACTCCAATATTTGATTGAGGCTTTTTGAGTTGAGTTCAATTTGCTTTGTGCGTCTTTGATTGCAGCAAGTTCAGTGACATACGAAGGATCCGATATCGGCAGGGGTGCTGCCAACGGTACCTGTGTAGTGCTCGTCATAAAGACCATCTTCCAGGTGCCTGCAGTGGCGTCTACCTTGGAAGGCTGAAGTGGCTTGAGGCTTTCATTGATCGCCACATCTTTATTGCAACCACTCACCATGGCGAATAAGGTGATCAGGGTAAGGATGGTATAAATTTTCATGTTCTTCATCGCTAAAAAAGTTTATTAATCTTTGGAGAAATCAAGGTGGTACATCAGACCGGTCATAATCGAAAAGCTTTGACCGACATTGCGACCATCCACCGTATAGGTACCCCACGCCCTGAGGGCCAGGTTCTTGACGTTAGGTACACCCCACATGACGAGCGCACCCACTTTCGAGGAATTCATCTGGTTAGAAATGAATGGCATATCCTGACGGCGGATGTCTCCACCCCCCAATGTATTTTGCTGGGTATAATAAACTTCGGCGTGCCAATTTTCCTTCTCATAACCTGCTCTGAGGATGAAATCAAACAGGTCGTACATCCTCACCATATTCGTGCTATACAACTGGCCGTTGGTATAGTAGGCAGGGCGGTCGAGCGAAGTATTGCTTCTGCAGGTATAGGCTCCGGAAGCATTGGCATACCACGATTTATAAGAATATGAAGCTGTCAATCTTGCGGCCAAATTCGTTGTACCCAGCCCGATTGACATGGGGAGAAGATCTTTGTTATAGTCGGTGAGTGGTGTTGAAAAAGAACCCAGGGCAAAGAACTTGAGTCCACTGTGCTCATAATCCTTTTTGAAGAAATTGTATTTGGCGGCCACGGTCAAGTCTTGAACGCCTTGCATCCCGCTCAGTGTGCCTCCACTTGCCTTTGTCCAGACATAGGGGACCATGGCAATGATTGAAATCTTGTCATTTATTCCATAAGCGCCCATGTAGGTTATACTTTGAGTCGTTAGTGTGCCAATATTCTGGTTGTCACGCTTCAGGGTTCCTTCCCAATAATTTTTCCAGCTGTCATGGCCATAAAAGATTCCATTGCCGAAAATCTTGCCGGGCATCATGCGGCCGTCGGTCATGAGCGGGGTTTGCCCGTGCACCGTCACAAGGGAGCCAACCATGGCCAAGACAAAAAATGTAAAATTCTTCATGCGTTAAAAAGGTTTTATTTGGCAGCTTGCGCGAGCCTTGAATCGAATAATTGAATTATGGGAAAATGGGAACTGTGTGGTCAGGAGTAACCACCTCACATCACACATGACCTTCACATTTTCTATTTCCTAGAAAATGAAAATCAGACGATGGTGCTGTGAATTAAGCGATTCGTTCGGGAGGATGAACGATCAATGAAAAGAAGGTAGGGACGAGGGATAGCGCTGGAAGAATATACTCAACCGCTTGTGACCAGCCAGAGGTCGAACTTTTTACTGCTACAACCTGGGAAACATACTCCTTAATAAAACCAGGCAAGGACTTAACACTTTCTTTGCCATCTGATGTTTTGTCGGAAAATGACTTGGCAAAATCAATCAGTTGGTCATTGATGCGGTTGCTTTCATTGTCCTTCACACAGGCAATAAACACCGCATCTAGGGTAACTTTTTGCTTCACGATTCGATAGACATCGCCTTTGTATTCGAATTGTCCTTCCGCGCTTTCCCAATCCTTTTCCTGGGTGGCATAAGGAACGCTCAGGGGTATTTCGACAATCATTTCATGCGAACCGGAAACAGACTCATCGAAAGACCAGGTGATGGAATTATGCCATTTCCATCCCTCGTAAACGAGGTAGTATCCGGCTATGTTGAGCAGGATAACAGACAGAAAAAAGATGGCCAGAGATTTTCTCATCGTTGCAAGGATAAGAAATTATTTGTTCCTGATCACAAAATTCTTAGAAAAAATACTGTTTCCTGCTCAGAAATGACCTATAAAGGGAGAAAAACAACCTTCTTAGTTTCAAAAAATTCTTCCTTGAAATATTCCTGCAAGTCGTAATCACTATACGGTTTCTTCAATTGATTCATCTCTTCATCGAGATCGCCGCCCTTTAAATACAAGATGCCGTTGTCCAGCGTGTGTCGTGATTTTTCCTTCGTTTTGCTCTGCACCCAACTGTAAAACTCCTTCATTTGAGTAACGGCACGGCTAACAATAAAGTCATATTTCTTTTTGAGTTCCTCCGCACGCCGTTGTTCAGCGACGATATTCGAAAGACCAAGGGCCATACTGACCTCCTTCACGACCGTGATCTTCTTACCAATGGAGTCCACCAAATGAAAGTGTGTCTGTGGAAACAGGATAGCCAAAGGAATCCCGGGAAATCCACCGCCAGTTCCTACATCTAAGATCTCCGCTTCAGGAAGGAAGGAAATCACCTTCGCTATTCCCAAAGAATGAAGAACGTGGTTTACATAGAGATTGTCGATGTCTTTTCGTGAAATGACATTGATTTTTTCATTCCAGTCTTTATACAATGGCCCCAGTGCTGTAAATTGTTGCATCTGCTTTTCCGTGATATCCGGAAAATAGTGTTGGATTATCGGAGAATCTTGCATAAAGTAAAGGTCAATTATCAAGAATTAATACTTTATTTGAAAGCATTGCCTTTTTTGGTCAGAGATCCTATTCCTCCGTTGGTAAAAACAATCTTTGCAACTTAATATCTATCGGTCTGAATAATCTCCTTTTTACTAAATTATCAAGGTAAAATCACCTATCCTCGGAATTCGCCTGGATTTAATCTCAAAGCACTAAGATCTAACGCTGCGAATGGATCGGAGCAGACCAGCCTCAGTTCTCTTCGATTTTAGTTAGTTTTATGTGTGGCCAAAGAACACACTAAAGACTTGGTAAAATTCCTGAAGCCGTTCTCACCAGAGATAAAGGAAACAGTACTCTGGCTCCGCGATTTTGTGTGGGAGAAGTATCCAGGCACAAACGAGTTAATCTACGATAACTACAATGCCCTGGCGTTTGGATGGTCGCCGACGGACAAAGTGGGACATACCTTCTGCAGCATTGCCGTGGGAAGAACCAGCAAAAACATTCATTTTGGATTCTATTGGGGATCGGAAATTGCCGATCCAAAAAAAATGCTTCTGGGCAACGGAAACCAATACCGGTATATCCTTGTGAAGAGCAAGGAAGAGTTTCCGATAGCATACATCATCCGGCTGCTCAAGGATGCGCATCAGAATTCATTGTCAAAAGTGAAAGACAAAAAGCAGTTGGTTCATGGACTTACTATTACAAAATCCATTTCTGCCGTAAAGAGATCCCTCAAAGCCAAACCAGCAAAGCCTGTCAAAAAGGCCAGCAAAAAGAAATGATTCAATCATCAAAAACATAGATCAAAAGCTCATGAAACTAAACTCAGCTTTAATTATTGTCCTGACGGTTTTGACGTATTCATCTCTTGCACAAACCACCATTATCCGGGATCCTGAGATTGAACAAATGGTAAAGGAAGTCTCAGCAGATTCTCTTCAGTCCTTTATTACAACCCTGGTGGGCTTTGGTACCCGCAATACCCTCAGCACCCAAACTGACCGCAAGCGTGGCATTGGTGCTGCCAGAAATTGGGTGCTGGGTAAATTCCATTCTTATGCAAAACAGTCCGGCGGCCGGCTCACAGCCTTTATCGATACCGTAACCCTTCAACCTGACAAAAGAAGAATCGACAAGCCCACCCTGCTGGGAAATGTTGTGGCCATACTCAAAGGTGTCGATCCTGCAGACAAAAGGATTTTTCTTATATCCGGACACCTGGACAACATGCGGGGAAGTCCCACGGATGGCTCAGGCGATGCCCCGGGGGCTAACGACGACGCGAGCGGATCCGCGACGGTGATCGAATGCGCGAGGATCATTTCCAAACACAATTTTCCGGCCACCGTCATCTTTGTCACTGTCAGTGGTGAAGAGCAAGGACTCCTTGGCGCCAACTTCATGGCATCGAAGGCTAAAAAGGAGAATTGGAACATTGAGGCCGTATTGAACAATGACATCATGGGCAGCAACAACAGCAGCGAGACGAATATCATTGACAATACCCGTATCCGGGTTTTTAGTGAAGGGCTACCCGCCTATGAAACGGAGAAGAGCGCGAAGTCCATTCGTCAGCTTGGCCTCGAAAATGATGGCAAAGCACGACAGCTGGCCCGCTATGTAAAAGAAATTGGCGAACGGTACGTGGAGAATCTCGAGGTGGTGATGGTCTATCGCAACGATCGGTTCCTGCGGGGCGGAGACCATACACCCTATGTGGACAATGGCTACGCAGCAGTTCGTTTTACGGAGATGAATGAAAATTACCTGCATCAGCACCAGGATGTAAGAAAGGAAAATGGGATTCAATATGGCGACTTGCCTGAATTCATGGACTTCGAGTACCTACGGAAAAATGCCGCCATGAATCTTTCCAATCTCGCCAATCTTTCCAAAGCCCCCGCTATGCCCGAAGACGTAAAGGTCGATGTGAAGAGGCTCACCAATTACACCTACCTCAGTTGGAAGTCACCTGCCACGGGCAAAGTAAAGGGCTACTTTGTGCTGATGCGTGAAACGACGAGTGCCTTTTGGGAGAAGAAATTCTTCACGACACAACTCGAATATCGATTGCCATTTTCCAAAGACAACTACTTCTTTGCCGTCCAGGCAGTCAGCGAAACGGGAAATGAAAGTTTAGCAGTAGTTCCTGGAATAGCAGGCAGATAGGTCCTTATTTTGAGGTTCGGCTATCCAGAATTCAGCATAGAATCCTGGGGTGCGAAATTTTGGAGCTGCTATCACAAACGTTTGAAAAAGCGCCTATCGGAGAATACATTCTGCATTCTGAATCAAGTCTAAGGACCGGCCCTCAAATCCGGAGTTTTGTGCTTAAACCATCTTAATTTGCCGTTGTCTAAACCAATTAATCCGGGAAAGAGGCAGTATGCAGTGTAAAAGAATAGCTCGATCCCTTCTCCTTGCTGCCTTATCCGGAATATTTTGGAGTCAAGCGTTTGGTCAAAACCCACTGATTCCAAAGGAAACCGACAGCATTCCGGATCCAAAGACTGAAAAACTTCTCATTACGCAAAAGGACCTTATTGATGTTTTTGCTGAATGGGTAAATAGCCCCGGGTTGGCCAAACACAATAATGTGACCCACAAAACCGGGAGGGTATACGTCTCTGCAGCGCCGGGTGTGGGCTACACTTTATCTACAGGCTTTGCGGCAATCCTTGCCAGTAATGCTGCCTTTTATACTTCGGAAGATGCCAAGCTGTCTAATGTATTTGCCGATGTGGTGTACACCCAAAACAAACAGCTGATCACTCACATACAAGGAAATTTTTGGACCAAAGCCAATGGATACAACATCATTACCGATTGGCGCTATCTTAAATACCCTCAGAAAACCTATGGACTTGGGGGTCACACCGATCTGGATAATTCATTTGATCAGGACTATCAATATCTTCGCCTGTATCAATCGATCCTCAAAAATATGGGGAAGAATTTTTATGCTGGCCTGGGCTATAGCCTCGACTACCATTGGAACATCTCGGAAACCAGTGATGACATCTTTGCCATCTCCGATGCCCAATTGTATGGATTACCTGGGAAGACAACCTCTTCCGGAATCAATGTAAATCTTTTGTTTGATGACCGGGATAACTCAATTAACCCTGACCGAGGGACATACTTTAATGTGTTGTTTCGCCAGAATCTTAAGGCGTTGGGAAGCGATGAAAACTGGGAGTCTTTGCGTATTGATCTCAGAAAATATTATCGGTTCCCTCGGAACAGTGAAAATGTTCTCGCTTTCTGGAGTTTCAACTGGCTCACCCTGCAAGGGAATCCTCCCTACCTTGACTTGCCAGCTACAGGCTGGGACCCATATAACAATATGGGACGTGGATACATACAAGGGAGGTTCCGCGGAAAAAATCTCCTTTACCTGGAAACAGAATACCGTTTTAAAATATCGGGCAACGGGTTGATCGGCGGCGTTGTTTTTGCAAACGCCCAAAGTGTTTCAGAATGGCCCTCCAATAAATTCGAAGTGATTGCTCCAGCAGGGGGTGCGGGTCTTCGCCTGAAGTTCAACAAACATTCCAGAGCCAATATTGCCATTGATTACGGGGTGGGTGCCGGTGGATCGCAAGGATTTTTTCTCAACCTGGGAGAAGTATTCTGATCATTGGCACACTAACTTACCATAACCGACAACCTGAACATGATACTTGCATTCAGCATATTGCAAATTGCGAACGGGGTCCTGGTCCTAATATTTCTCTTTCTTGGATTTCGTTTCCTGGAAACAAACTGGTCATATAAGATCAGTAAACCTTTTTCCTGGGACGAAGCCGTGAGGCAAGGGAGCGTTACTAAAAAGCTTAAGAAAATCGAGCGTTTCTATCGCGACAGGGTAAGGTTCTACACGTTCTGGTTTCAAATTGAACGATTGAAAAGGGAAAACATCCCAGGTGCGTTCGCCGAAGTTGGTGTTTATAAAGGTGAGACGGCCAGGATACTTCACTTCATGGACCCTGAACGAAGTTTTCATCTGTTTGATACCTTTGAGGGATTCGATAAAAAAGATCTGGAGGCCGAAAAATCCGACATAGACAAGACCATTGACTTTTCGGATACCAGTATTGATTGGGTCCGCACCTTTATTGATGGCAATGCGAATATTGTTTTTCATCCCGGCTACTTCCCTGAAACAACGAAGGAACTTGAAGAAGACAAGTATGCCCTGGTTCACCTCGATGCAGACCTGTATCAACCCACCATAGCAGCGCTACATTATTTTTATCCCCGTTTGGCTCCTGGTGGGATCATCATGGTGCACGACTATAATCATACCTGGAGCGGAGTAACCGAGGCCATCCGGGAATTTATTGCTGGTATCCCGGAAACAATGGTAGAATTGCCGGATTGGCAAGGGACCGTAATCATCACCCGAAACAAGATGGTCTGAATACAATGAATGCTCATGGGCAAAGAATTGTGCTATAAGGATCTTACTATTAAAGCCAGGGTGAGCGATCGGGCAGCACTTGAAAAGCAACTGGCAAATCTGAATGCCCGCTTTATGGGGGTAGACCTTCAAAAAGACACGTACTTCAAGGTAGCCCGTGGGAAGTTGAAGTTAAGAAGCGGCAACATTGAAAACTTCATCACCCACTATGAACGGGTTGATGGGGATGGGGTGGAAAGGACGAAAGTGTATCAATACGACCTGGATCCTAACCTGGAGCAAATCGCTTCCCTGTTTCGCACGTATGATAAGTTGGGTGTAATCGAAAAAGAAAGAAGAATTTACCTCCTTGACAATGTCAAAATTCATGTGGACCTGGCCCCCGACAACCTGACCTATGTGGAGATAGAAGTCATCGATAGGAAGGGCATGAAAACAGATGCTGAGTTGCGGCTTCAGTGCCTTTCTATAAAGGATAAACTTGAAATTCGGGATAGTGAATTAATAAAAACGGGTTACTGGCCCACATAGGTCATTTCATAAATTACTATCTTTATCTTAGACAAATCTGATACCGTAGTCAGGTCCAAATTTCGGTTTCCCTCAAATGCTCTTTTCTGGAAAGAAAGAGTGAATAATATGAAAACATGGGTGGTTGTTCTTTGCTGTCTGTTTTCATTTACGTCCACGCTGGCGCAGAGGTCGGGCCAGAAGTATCCGATGGTAAAAATCGCAACGTTGGCTAAAGCTACTTCAGACACTGTCAGGCTTAAAGCCTATGTATTTGATGTCTACGTCTGCCCTCCCTGCCCGGAAGGTGCACAATGCAAGCCATGCATGGAGAATCATGCTACTGTGGTGGAGGAAGAACCCGTGGATCCAATGAAGGTCCCGCTGGATCGCAGGGTGAGGATATTCACGGAACGCAGTGACTCCTTAAAAACGGGGAAGCGCTATCTGTTTACTGTAACCTTCAGGAACAAAAAGACAAGTCCTGAGGCTAATGTGACATTGGTTTCATTCAGGCTATTGTAACCACGACCACGGACTTCATAATATTTCGAACAGGATAAGCGCTATCAAGGGAGGTAATTCAGTAGCATCGTGACCAATGGTCAAATATGCTCTTTCTTGTTTCTCACCAGGTCGTACATTAATTCCCGTGCACGATGTAATTGTGCCTTGACTGTGCCCAGGGGCGCATCAAGCTCTTTTGCTATCTCTTCGTAAGACAATTCATTAAAGTATCTCAGACGTACCAGCTTTTGGTACTTCGCTGGCAGCATACCCACAAATACCTTGATCAATTCTTCCTTCTGCGCCTTGATGGCTTCTTCCATGGGATCAAGGTTGTGATCCGGAACATCCAAAGACACCGACTGTCCGTCATCGTCGGTATAGGTATTCTCTATGCTGAGGGTATTGATCTTCTTTTTACGAATAAAATCAATAGTGTTGTTGGTGGCGATGCGGAATAGCCAGGTACTGAAGGTAAAATCCTTTTTGAACCGATGCAGGCTCTTGAAGGCCTTGGCAAAAGACTCAATCATAAGGTCTTCTGCATCGTCCACATTGCGCACCATTTTTAATATGGTATGATACACTGGTCGCTTGTAACGTTGCAACAACTTGGCAAAGGCCTTGTCATCCCCTCCTACAGCGCGGTCAATCAGCTGGAAATCCTCCAGGGCTTTCGATGAAAATCGATTTTCTATTTCTTCCATCGGACTCGTTTGGAGATTAATGCCACAAGACCCGTTCCAAGATAGTAAATGGCATAATTAAAATCTAAAAGAGGAGTTTTCCATGCTTCAAACTTGTCCCCCAGCGTTAGGGAAGCCCTGTGCACTACTCCCGACATGAGCACTTCCCGTGCCGCAAATCCGACCCACAAGTATCGGGTGCTGTCTGGACCCAGGAGTAACACCGGAAGTACGAGGACCCAGGTCAGTACCCAGGTTGAGGAAAAGAGCCCCAGCACCAGTTTGTCTGACAACTTATAGTATTTCCCTACCGACAGGTGACGCAATTTCTGATAATAGAACTCGTCCCAGGTCTTCTTTGGATTTGAGGGCACGAGAGATTCCGCTCCAATCACAACAGCGGTGGTAGAAGGGGTAGCGTGTTGGTTGACGAAAAGATCATCATCTCCTCCTGTAACGCTGAGGTAGTTGTTGAAGCCTTTATTGTTTATGAATAGGGAACGCCGATAAGCAAGGTTGCGGCCCATTCCCATATAGGGTCGTCCGAGCATGGCCCACCCGATGAATTGGATAGAGGTGACTAAGGATTCGAAGCGTATGAATGCATTCAAATAACCCGCAAAGCGATTATATGGCGAATACCCGATGATAATTTGTTTGCTGTCGTCCATTGCCAATGCCATAGACCGGATCCATCCGTTGCTAGGCATGCAATCGGCATCCGTTAACAATACCCATTCATTTGACGCTGCTTTGATGCCAAGGGTAAGTGCAAATTTCTTTCCGTTTACGTGTGCCGGTAGGTGCTGGACCCGCACCATTTTAAGTCGGGCATCCTGTTTTGTCGCCTCCAGGAGATAATCATAGGTGCCGTCGTTACATCGGTCTTCAACGATGATCACTTCAAACTGGGGATAGTCTTGCGCCAACAATGCCGGAACAAGCAGGCGAAGGTTTTTCTCTTCATCGTGGGCACACACAATGATCGACACAGGTGGCGAGGATGGAGCAACTGCTCGTCTCTTTCGCAAGAACGCGATAAGAAAGCAGACCCAATAAACCAATTGGACGCCAATGGCTATCCAGGCAAAGAGTGTGAGGGCTGTAATCAAGGGAATACCTTATTAATAAGAACCGGCAAAGATAATTGAATTGTATCTTTGCGCGCATGCAATTTCAAATTCTCGCCCATGATACTCAGTCGAAAGCCCGAACCGGAGTAATCACTACCGGACATGGTGAAATCCCGACACCGATCTTCATGCCGGTAGGTACGGCCGGCTCCGTAAAAGCGGTCCATCAGCGGGAACTGGAAGTTGACATCGATGCCAAGATCATTCTTGGAAACACGTACCATCTGTATTTGCGGCCTGGACTGGAGTTGCTTCAATTGGCTGGAGGGCTTCATAAGTTCAATGGCTGGCAAAGGCCAATCCTGACTGATAGCGGCGGCTACCAGGTCTATTCCCTTTCTGAGAACCGGAAGATTAAGCCTGAAGGTGTAACGTTCAGGTCCCATATCGATGGGTCGGAACATTTTTTCAGTCCCGAGGCGGTAATGGATATTCAGCGGACCATTGGCGCGGACATTATTATGGCTTTCGACGAATGTACCCCCTATCCGTGTGATTATGCCTACGCCAAAAAATCCCTCAAGATTACCCATGATTGGTTGAGTCGTTGTGTCAATCATTTTCATCAAGGGACTTCCCTTTATGGTTATGAGCAGACGCTGTTCCCCATCGTTCAAGGCAGTGTCTTTCCGGACCTGCGGAAGGAATCTGCAGAGTTCATTGCTGCACAGGAACAGCCAGGCAATGCCATTGGTGGCTTGTCTGTCGGAGAACCACATGAAGAGATGTATGCCATGACTGAACTGGTCTGCGGCATACTTCCAACCAATAAACCCAGATACCTGATGGGGGTCGGCACTCCTGAAAACATCCTGGAGTCGATCGCTTTGGGCGTGGACATGTTCGACTGTGTGATGCCTACCCGGAATGCACGGAACGGCATGCTGTTCACCAGCGGGGGTGTTATCAATATCAGGAATGAAAAGTGGAAAGACGATCTCTCGCCCATTGATGCCGTGCTGGGAGGTTATGTGAGCACTTTTTATTCAAAAGCCTATCTCCGGCACCTGGTTATCAGCAAGGAAATTTTAGGCGCGCAAATTGCTTCTATCCACAACCTGACGTTCTACCTTTGGCTGGCCAAGGAGGCCCGCCAAAAAATTCAGGAAGGTGTATTCACTGCATGGAAGAATAAGATGGTGAAAGTGGTGTCTCAACGTTTGTAATCGGAGTATTCTATCACAAATGCGGGTATCTAAGTCGCAATGAAAATAATTGACCGTTATATTTTAAAAAAGATCCTTTCCACCTTCTTCTTCGTGGTGTTGATCCTGATGGCGATTATTACCGTGATCGATATTACCGAGAAGATGGACAAGTTCGCCAAAAATCATCTGGACAACATAACCGTCCTCGGCTACTACCTTGACTTCCTCCCGTGGGTGATGGGGCTTATTACACCCATCACGGTATTTATCGCCATCATTTATGTTACGTCACGAATGGCAGGGCATACGGAGATCATTGCCATTCTTGGCAGTGGCGTCAGCTTTCGGCGATTGCTGCTCCCCTATTTTGTGGCTTCCATGGTCATTGGATCTATTAGTTTTATCCTCAATGGATGGATTATTCCAAAAGCCACTAAATCGCGACTGGCATTTGAACTACAATACTTTAACAACCGGTACTACTTTGAGGCCCGCAACATTCACCTGCAGGTCTCTCCCAACGTGTATTTATTCATTCAGAATTACAACAATGTTTCCAATACCGGCTACCAGTTCAGCCTTGAACGCTTCAACAAGAATGAACTGCTGGAAAAAACTACGGCCGACCTCATTAAATGGGATTCAGCGAAGCAAAAATGGACGCTGCACTACTGGAAGATGAAGAAGGTAAGTGGAATTTTCAATGACTCTGTCTCCGGCAACTTGTCTCAATTGCTAAAATCCGGTGACGCCCTGGACACCACCCTGGCGATCTCACCCAAAGACTTTGAAGCTCAGGAAAGAAGTTATGATGGAATGACCATACCTGAATTGAATGACCACATTCAAAAACTAAAGTTCAGGGGTGCCAGTGGCGTGCAGATGTATGAAGTGGACAAGCAAATCCGCTTTGCCTCTCCTTTCACCACATTTGTGTTGGTATTTATGGGTGTGGTGGTCTCTTCCCGGAAGAGTCGTGGCGGTACCGGTCTGCAAATTGCCCTCGGATTTGTACTGGCATTTATTTTTATCTTATTCTTTATGCTCTCGCGAACATTTGCTGAAGCCGGTGAAATCCCTCCCCTGGTAGCCGCGTGGATCCCCAATCTCATCTTCTCTTTTATTTCAGGAGTCTTGTATTATTTCACGCCCCGCTGATGCATTCAACTGCCGATTATCTGAGGCTGCACTTCATTGTTTTTCTCTTTGGCTTCACGGGGATTCTGGGCAAGTTGGTTTCTATTCCGGCGCTTGACATGGTTTTCTACAGGACTTTGCTGGCTGCCCTCGGTATGGCGATGCTTCTCGTCGCCTCGCGGGGAAACTTCAGGGTAACCCCGGCAGACTTAACCAAACTTTTCCTTACAGGATTCATTGTGGGGGCGCACTGGCTAACGTTCTTTATTTCCGCGCGGGTATCTAATGTTTCCGTAAGCCTGGTGGGATTTGCCACAGCCAGTTTGTGGACAGCGTTCCTGGAACCTCTCGTGAAAGGTTACCGCATCAGAATCATTGAAGTTGGCTTTGGATTAATTGTACTGACAGGTTTATACATCATTTTCTCTTCCAATTTCAGTTATTCCGAAGGGCTAATCCTTGGCGTTCTCTCTGGACTAACCTGTGCGGTGTTCAGTGTTATTAATTCCTTGATCGTAAAGCGCGTGGAGGCCTACACCATCACCTTTTATGAAATGACAGGTGCCTCCCTGCTGATCGCAGTGTTCTTTCCGTTGTACCAAAATTATTGGGGAGATGGGCAAGTTGTTCCATTGGCCCCCCGGGGGATGGATTGGCTTTACATTTTTCTACTCGGTGGATTGTGTACGGTATATGCATACTCGACAGCAGTAGAACTCATGAAAAAAGTAAGCGTTTTCTTCTTTCAACTTACGCTGAACCTCGAACCAGTCTATGGAATTATTATGGCCGTGCTTGTTTTTGGCGAGGCGGAACAGATGAACTTTAATTTCTATATCGGAACAATCATTATATTGATGTCCGTATTACTTTATCCCTGGATGAAACGCAGGTTCATAACCATCCAGACCAGCACAGCTCATCTCTGAATTGGGAAGTTAAGTCAATCTCCTTGTCAAATATTCCAAAAAGGGACGAGCCTGACCCGCTCATGCTGGCATACAAGGCTCCATGTCCATATAACCTGTCCTTGACGTCTTTCAATAGTGGGTGCTTTTGAAATACAGATTCTTCAAAATCATTTATGAGCAATTTCCTCCAAAGGCCAACAGGCTTGGAAACAATTTCCTGAATAGAATGCGCGGCCTGATGGGCTATTACGTGGCTGTACGCTTCCGATGTTGACACGTGCACATGGGGTTTCACCAAAATGAGATAGTAACCTTTTAAGCTCAGGGAAATCCCCTGTAGCTTCTCACCCCTGCCATTTCCCAGCATAGGCTGGTCATACAGGAAAAAAGTACAATCACTTCCAAGTGTTGATGCATAGCCTGAAAGCTGCGTGAGGGACAACCCAAGGCTGAACAATTTATCAAGCAACATCAACATATGCGAAGCATCGGATGATCCTCCCCCGAGCCCGGCACCCATAGGAATTATTTTATGTAAATGAAGCTGTATAGGGGTGAGGTCATAATCGCTTTTCAAAAGTTTGTAGGCTTTCAGGCACAGATTATCTTCTTCCTTACCCGGTATGTTCAAGCCTGTATGGGTGAAATTCAATGATGGAGAAGGCAATACTTCAAGCACGTCTGACCATGGCAACGGATAGAAACATGTTGAGACATCATGGTAGCCATCCGGGCGCCTGGAAAGCACATTCAGGCCCAGGTTAATTTTGCAAGGTGGGAAAGCGACCATGTGTCGCTCCAATTACTTTTTCAAACGATCCACCAGCTCTTCCGTGATTCCGGTAGTTGAGAAACCACCATCATGCATCAGGTTTTGCATCGTCACCATGCGACTTAAATCCGAAAACATCAGGGTGATATAGTTTGCACAGTCTTCTCCCGATGCATTGCCTAACGGCGACATCATCTTGGCATACTCAAAAAATACATCAAAGCCCGAGATGCCGGCTCCTGCTGTTGTCACCGTGGGAGATTGGGAAATCGTGTTGACACGTACTTTCTTCAGTTTTCCAAACCGATAGCCATAGCTCCTGGCAATGGACTCCAGGACAGCCTTGGCCTGGGCCATGTCAGAATAATCAGGGAAGGTCCGTTGACTGGCAATATAGGTGAGGGCAACCATGGAGCCCCACTCATTCATGGCATCGGTTTTCTCTGCTGTTTGGCATACTTTGTGAAAGGAAATTCCAGAAATATCCAGTGTCTTCAGATACCACTCATAGTTCAAGTCGCCATAAGACTTGTCCTTGCGGACATTGGGACTCATCCCGATAGAGTGGAGAACAAAATCGAGCTTGCCGCCGAGGATCTCCATAGATTTTGTGAAAAGTGTCGACAAATCTGGTTCGGAGGTTGCGTCGGCAGGGATGATCTCTGCATTGCATTGCGCTGCCAACTCTTTTATCTTACCCATGCGCATGGCAATCGGCGCATTGGTCAGTGTGAACTGTCCACCCTCTTCTTTTACCTTTAAGGCTGTTTTCCAGGCGATTGAATTCTCGTCCAAGGCGCCGAAGATAATACCGCGCTTTCCGCGAAGCAGGTTGTATGCCATACAGTTACAGGTTTTGTTTTGCTACAATAATACAAAAATCAAGTTTAGCAGTGGACTTCCACTTTCTCGTAGCAAATTTAGGGCATGGAAAAGGTAACAAAAGATCAGCCGGTAGGTATTTTCGACAGCGGCATAGGCGGTCTCACCGTAGCCCATGCCATCAAACAAATGATGCCGAATGAAAGCCTGATCTATTTTGGCGACACGGCTCACTTGCCCTATGGCGACAAGTCTGAGGCTGCGATTCAGGCCTATTCCATAAAAATAGCAGATGTGCTTCTTAAGAAGAATTGCAAAGTAATTGTAATCGCTTGCAATTCCGCCAGTTCTGCTGCTTATGAGTTATTGAAAGAATATGTACAGCATAGAGTGAAGGTGATTAACGTCATTGATCCCATGGTGAAATGGGTAGCAACTAATTTTCAGGGCAGAACTGTTGGACTCATTGGTACAAAGAGAACAATACAATCAGGGATATACTCAAGGAAGATTGAGGAAGAAAATAGGAACATAAAACTTCAGCCTTTACCCGCGCCATTGCTGGTCCCTATGATTGAAGAGGGATTCTTTAACAACAAAATCAGTAAAGACATCATCGAGGAATACCTGCGGGACCCATCCTTGCAAGATATTCAAGCCTTAATCCTGGGGTGTACACACTATCCACTCATCAAGAAAGAGATCAAGGATTTCTATCAAGATCGCATCGCCGTATTGGATTCCTCCGAAGTGGTGGCAAAGGCTTTGTATGAGTATCTTCATGATCATGGACTCTTACAGGAATTGCCCGGGGGCAAGGATCATTTTCTTGTCTCAGACTACACAGAATCATTTGAAGCCTCGACCAAGTTATTCTTTCAGCAGTCGGTTCATCTTGAAAAACACCCACTCTGGAGTTGATATCACGTAGGCGTGTAGGATTTGATCCAAATTTCAAGATTTTAATTGGTTTACTTAACCCAACTTTACAGGCCGGGTAGAGTCTTAACGACCTCCATACGGGTAGATAGCATCAACGGGTGTAGGATGGGGCTGATTAACAAATGAATGAATGGCATTAAATCGTAATATTGTTGACAACTTCTTAACTGGGAATGGCGTGCATTTGCCATGGGCAACCCACTTAAGGACACGGCACATGAGAAAAATAGGAATCCTTATTTTATTCTTCCTGGCTGCAAGCTTTGGCCTTCTTGGACAGAGTAAACTTGACAGTTTGGAAAACCAACTGTCGTCTGCCCAAAGTGACTCAGTCCGTTTGCTGCTCCTCATCGAATTGTCCGAGCAGGCTGAGTTCTACGATTATGCCAGAGCGCGCACATATTCTGACCGGGCAACTGAAGTCTCCGACCGGATAAATGCCGATTGGGCCAGAGGCAAATTACTCTTTAGGCTTGCTTCACTTGAGACACTGGAGGGTGATTATGACGATGCATTGCGCTTTGATCTCGAGTGTGTCAAACTATATGGCCTGGGTCGCGACAGTACTTCCTTGGCCAGGGCGCAGAATGATGTGGGCTCCGATTACCGTGATCTTGGGGAGTACCAGGAAGCCTATTTTTATCTTACCCAAAGTTACCGGACAGCCAAGAGTCACAAATCGCACAACCATGAAGATTCACTCGTCATGGCCATTGCGTTGCACAACATGGGGTCCGTCTTCACTCAACTTAGTCAATTTGATATCGCGTTAAGCCACCTCAAGGCATCGGAAAGAGTCAGCACCAGGATCCATGACCTTCAGGGACCTGCCTATACTTTTGATGAGCTGGGCGAATTATATAAGAAAAAGAAAGACTTCAATCAATCAGAAACATACCTCTTGGCGGCGTTAAGGGAAGCCCGCAGACAAAAGATCAGGGTCCTGGTACCCATGACCCAGCTTCACCTGGCAAGCTTGTTTCTGGAAAAGAAAGAATTCAGCAAGTCACTTATATATTATGATTCTGTTATTGAGCAGCAAACTGGAACCAACAACCGCTTCGGGCTGGCAGAATGTGCGTTGGGAAAAGGAAGGTTGATGTTGCACTCCGGAAACTTCGATGAGGCTGAAAAGCTCTACCGTGCAAGCCTTAATTCGGCCAAAGAGCTCAATGCCCAAAACCTGGAATTGTCCTGCTATAAAGAATTGGCCTCACTCTATGAATCCACCCGCAACTATCAGCAGGCACTGTATTACGTAAAGGAACACAACGCCCTTCGCGACAGTATTTTTAGCGAGGCCGAAATGGAAAAACTTTTTCAAAACCAGGTTCGCTTCGAAACGGAAAACAAAGACATTGAAATTGCCGCCCTCAGCCAGGCCCGTTTGGAACAAAGTTCGGAAATGCGACGACAGGAATTGGTTCGCAATGTACTTGTCATTGTCGTGGCCCTTAGCGCCTTCTTGTTATTCACAGTTTACCGCAGCAGCAGCAGGAGAAAAAAGATCAACAAGCTACTTCTCGAACATCAGGAGGAGATCAAAAAACGAAGTCTGGAACTGGAACAGCTAAACCAGGTCAAGGACAAATTTTTCTCTATTATATCCCATGACCTCCGCTCACCCATGAATGCCCTCGCAGGAACGCTGGACCTGCTGGAACAAAAGAATATCAGCCCGTCTGAATTTGCCGAACTCTCACAAAATCTCCGGATCCAGTTTGATCACACCCGCACACTTATCAATAATCTATTGAACTGGACGCTGGTGCAAATGGATAAACTGAAGATACAGCCCGAGAAGGTTGTGGTGCATAAAAAGGTTGAAGAGAGCTTTGCCGCCCTGGGCAATTTATATCCCAAAAATATTTCGATGGAAAACAGGGTGAATGAGAAAATAATTGCCTCCGCCGACCCCAACATTATTAATTTGGTCCTGCGCAACCTGATTTTGAATGCCATCAAGTTTACAGAAAATGGTGGGCGGATTTGGGTAGAGGCTGTTGAAAAAACCAATGAAATTATCGTTTCCGTTTCGGACAACGGGATCGGGATAAAAGCTGAAGTGAAAGAAATGTTGTTTAAAAAAACAGCCGGCTACAGCACACGGGGCACGGCAAACGAAAAGGGGACAGGATTGGGATTGATCCTTTGCAAGGAATTTGTAGAAAAGAACGGTGGATGGATCTGGCTGGAGAGTGAACTGGGCAAGGGAACCACTTTTTTCTTTACTCTACCCAAGAGCCAATAGACTATGTTTACTTCGGCGCCAGCCGCAGTACGATGCCGTCAATATCTTTCGTAATCCTGATTTGACAGCCCAGGCGACTATTTTCCCTGACATGGAACGCCTCATCGAGCATGGCCAGCTCTGCATCACTCTGTTCTGGCAGATGAATATCAGATTCCAAATAGCATTGACAGGAAGCGCACAAAGCCATCCCACCGCATATTCCTTCCACGGGAAGTTCATATGATTTGCACACTTCCATGATGTTCATGTTCATGTCCGTGGGGGCTTCCAATTTATGGGAAACGCCCTCGCGGTCAATGATGTTCACATGAATCATATTTTCCATGGAGCTTTTCTTATCTAATTGGTCGGTGAATAAATTCAGAATCCGTTTACACCATTTACGGTAGTATACTTCAAAACATTCTTCTTGTTTGGATATATCTTGGCAAATGCCGCTTGTACCGCAAGTGTGCCTTCATGGAAGCCGCACAAAATTAGTTTCAGCTTGCCCGGATAGGTATTAATATCTCCCACAGCAAAAACTCCCTTCCGGGTAGTCGAGTAATCAACGGTGTTCACCTTGACGGCGTTCTTTTCAAGCTCCAGACCCCAATCTGCAATGGGTCCGAGGCTCGGAGTCAATCCGAACAAGGGAATGAAATGATCAGTCTCCTTTATCTTGTCTCCATGGCTTGCATGCTTGATGGTGACACCACCCACATGGCCACGACTATCCGCAGTAATGCCGACGACCTCCGCATCCGTAATCAATTGGATTTTGTCATCGGCTGCCAGATCCATCACTTTTTGAACAGAGTCAAGGTGGCCTCTGAACGATGTCCGGCGGTGTACCAGTGCGATCTCTTTTGCGATCTTCTTTTCGGCAAGGTAGATTGTCCAATCGAGTGCTGAATCCCCACCGCCAGAAATAACCACCCGCTTTCCTCTGTAGAATTCGGGATCCTTGATGATATACTCCACCCCCTTGTCTTCAAATTTCTCAAGGTTTTCAATGGGAGGCTTTCTTGGCTCGAATACCCCGAGACCCCCCGCGATGATCACCACAGGCGCCTGATGTCGCGTCCCTTTATTCGTCGTGACTATAAATTGATTGTCGGTCGTTTCCTCCAATTGCTGGACGGTTTCGCCCAGGGTGAAGTTTGGCTTGAAGACGGCTATCTGCTCCATCAGCTTTCCCACCAATTCTCCGGCATTGACAATGGGGTAGCCCGGGATGTCATAAATGGGTTTTTTCGGATATATCTCAATCAATTGACCACCGGGTTCAGGAAGGGAGTCGATCAAATGGCATCTTAATTTCAGGAGTCCAGCCTCAAAAACAGTAAACAGGCCCACCGGCCCCGCCCCAATAATGATGATGTCTGTCTGGACCATTGCTTCTGAAATAATCGCGAAAATAAATATTTCTGCTCTGAAACCCCTGTGAAAGTGAGTTTCATAAAAAAATGAGAACCAAATCCTTCTTTTCAACCTTTTAACATCCAGGCTGCAAGGTTGTTTACGCGGACATTATTGATGGGTTGGCCGAATAGAATTAACTTTGTCCTTTGATAAGATGAGCGATTCCATTCTCCACGAGTGCGGCATAGCGTTGGTTCGGCTCCGCAAGCCCCTATCCTATTATATCGAAAAGTACGGCCCCACCTATGGGATGAACAAGATGTACATCCTGATGGAAAAGCAGCACAACCGCGGACAGGATGGCGCGGGCATTGCCAACATTAAAATTGATCAGGAACCGGGCCTGCGATACATCAGCCGATACCGCTCTATGAAGAGTCAGCCGGTTGCAAGCCTGTTCAGGAAAATCGGGAAGAAATACAAGAGGGCCCAGAAGGCTGGGAAAGAGAAATTCAGAAATGAAAAGTGGCTGAAGCGGCACCTGGCATTTTCAGGTGAATTGTGGTTAGGGCATCTTCGCTACGGCACACACGGCTTCAACAGCATAGAAAATGTGCATCCTTTTCTGCGTCAGAATAACTGGAGAAGCCGGAACCTAGTCATGGCGGGGAACTTCAACATGACCAATGTAGATGAACTCTTCGATATCCTGGTCAACCTGGGTCAGCATCCCAAGGAAAAGGTAGATACCGTGACGGTTATGGAGAAAATTGGTCACTTCCTTGATGAAGAGGTTCAGCTCCAATTTGAGAAATACAAGGACCAGTTCACCAATAAAGAAGTCTCAGACATTATTGAGAATGAAATTGACCTCGCCCACATGCTCAAGCGGGCATGCAAAGACTTTGATGGGGGCTATACCATGGCAGGCATGATAGGTTCCGGCTCCGCATTTGTAGTGCGCGACCCCAATGGTATCCGGCCTGCGTATTATTATGCCGACGAGGAAGTGGTGGTGGTGGCATCAGAAAAGCCTGCGATCAAGACTGCGTTCAATATTGAATACAGTCAAATTGAAGAAGTAAAGCCCGGCCATGCCCTGATCATTACCAAGAGCGGTGAATACGCACAGCACCCCATCGTTCCTGCGGGGGAAAAGAAATCCTGCAGCTTTGAGAGGGTTTATTTCTCAAGGGGCAACGATCCGGATATTTACCGCGAAAGGAAAATGCTGGGAAAACTGGTTGTACCCCAGGTACTGAAAGCGATTAATTTTGATTTGAAGAATACGGTTTTCTCATACATCCCGAATACAGCCGAAACCGCTTTCTACGGAATGATGGCCGAAGTGGAAAATTACCTGATTCGAAGGCAGACGGAAGTGATTATCGATGGTAAACCATCTGTCGACTCACTGGAGGACATACTTTCTTTCCGACCAAGGATTGAAAAGATTGTAATTAAAGATGCCAAACTCCGGACTTTCATTGCCGACGACGATCACCGGGACGAACTGGTTGCGCATGTTTACGACACCACCTATGAGGTTGTCAACCGGGACAAAGATACATTAGTGGTCATTGATGACTCCATTGTTCGGGGCACAACACTTGAGAAAAGCATCTTACGCCTCCTGGACCGTCTGGGACCCAAGAAGATTGTTGTCATTTCCTCCGCTCCACAAATTCGTTTTCCGGATTGTTACGGCATCGATATGAGTCGCATGGGAGATTTTGTTGCCTTTCGTGCGGTAATTGAACTCCTGAAAGAACAAGGCAAGGATTATTTGTTGGGAGAAGTATATGAACAATGTCAGCGATCTGCATTGGATGAGAATCCTGCCAACCACGTGAAAAGACTTTACGAACAATTTACCTATGAGGAGATTTCGGACAAGATCGCAGACATCGTAAAGCCGGCGGATATGAAGGCGGAGTTAAAAGTTGTTTTCCAAACCGTCGATGCCCTTCACAAAGCCATCCCCCATCACTCCGGTGACTGGTATTTCACCGGAAACTATCCTACCGCTGGAGGAATGAAGGTCGCCAATAAGTCATATGTCAATTATATGGAAGGTAGGCTGGTGAGAGCGTATTAGATCATCTATTACCAAGTAAAAAGGCCTCGACATAGTTGAGGCCTCTCTTAATTTTCTTTCCAAAGCTACCGAACCACAAGCTTTTGCCGGACAAGCTGTTGGTCAATAGCGACAGATACAATATAAAGTCCCGGTGAAAGGGTCTGAGGGGACACAATTCTGAGTTGGATTGAATTCAGACTAAGTGCCATGAACTTAAATAGCTCCTCGCCTCCGAGGTCTTGAACGATAATATAAGCATCCTTGCCAAGGTCTGAGGCCGCCAAACCGATCATGAATTCAGATCCGCTCGTTGGGTTCGGATATATTGTCCAGGTCGCCTCTTCTGTCACATTCACATTAACAACTTTTGAGTATGAAACATTGCCTGAAAAGTCCGTCTGCTTCAGTCGGTAATAAGAATTTCCAGCCAATGGATTTTCATCTGATAAGACATAGTCTGTTTGGGAAACTTTTGTCCCTTGTCCTTTGACAACAGTAAGTTTTTCAAATTTCTCAACATCGGACGCCCGTTCAACGGTAAAGAAATCATTATTGAGTTCAGACGCAGTAGACCAGATCAACTGAACCTTTCTCTGCTGAACAGTGGCATTAAAACTTAAGAGTTCAATTGGCAATGGTGTGGCTGCCTTATTGATGGTCGTAATCCTCCAATCGCCAACCAGGTTGGCAAGTGTAATTAAACCTCCGGTTCTGGCCGCCGTTGGATTTGGGGCTGACCCTGTCGCTGCCAGATGAGTACCAAAATCAGTTACAGTAGTTGCTGCATTGCTGACCGCCAATCGGATATCGGATAAGGTTCCTGCCAATAGACCTGTCATCGTTACCGCTATATCATATGTACCACCAGTGGCCGTGGTGGCCGTGACAAACTGAGCATCATTCTTTCGAACAATGTTTGTTCCCGCATCGCTATAGAAGGGACTTAAATCTGTAGATGTAGTGGCGTTTGTATGGGTAACACTGAATGAACCTGTAGCCGTTGGGCTTGCGTTGCTGTTAATGGCAACTGGACGATAGGAGGAGGCTGTTGATGACCCCACAGGAAAAAGTCCGTATAAATTGGCGATGCTGCTAGACACGGCAGTGCCGCTCAGCCAGAACCGGCTTAGAGTTCCTCCATACATCCAGTTGGTTGTAGTACTAGCTGTGCGGGAGAGCGTGGATGGAGTTCCGCTGGAGCCCAGTGTAAAGGCAAAACCGGCGAGATTGACAACACCCGAAGTCATAGTAAGGTTATCCAGCGTAGTGGTGCTGCTGCCGATGGTAATTTGGGGTATGGTGCCAAAAGTATTGTTAAGGGTGAGGTTATAAAATGTGTTGGAAGCTGTTCCACCAATAGTCTGCCCAGCGGTACCATTGAGATTGATTGTGCTGTTGGTATTGACAAAGGTAGCACCGTTGTTAGTCCAATTACCGGCCACATTGTGAATAAAAGCGCCCGCTGTAATGGTGGTGCCGGAAGACAACGTGACGCTGCCACCAATGGTAAGGGCTGCTGCTGCGGTTGCAGTTGCAGTGCCGTTCATAACGAAGTTATTATTGATCGCCGTCACCCCGGTAACTTTAGACAAGTCTTTCGCCCCACTGCCTGAAAGTGTCAGATTGTTGTACGTAAAGTCTCCTACGGTTTGCGCACCACCATTGTACTCAACCGTTCCAGTACTTTGCGTAAATGTCGCATTG
>JANYHW010000216.1 GCA_025358885.1 Cytophagales bacterium
ATTGGAGCACCCACTCCCCCTTACGTCCGGTAACTTTGACATCTGTGGTACTGTAAACAGGTCTGCTTTGATAGTTCAGGGTGAACTTGCTATTGTGCCCGCTCACAAGCCAATTGATACCACAATCAATGAGTACCATGGGATCATTCAGCCTGTCAAACTTTGAGTACTGCACTCCAGAATACACCTGAAGTGTTCCTTGATTGCCCAAAAGGTTATCTCTGAATTTATATCCTGATTGAAGAAAAAGGACATTTCCTGTACCTATGATAGGTGCAGCATTGCCCGGGCCATTAAATGATCCATTCTTGACACCATTTGCCGGATTCATCGGACCAACATTGCGGATATAGCCTTTCCCAAAATCATAATTGAAGTATCCACCATAGACTGTCAGTGCCGTTCCTTTGGACCTATTCAAGGGGGCATCATAGAATACATCAAGAGCCCACAAGTTCATCGCGTGATACAAGGTATCATTGGTCGCATTCTTTGTCCACATGGCATTACCCTGGCTTACAAAGCCTGCGCCGATATTGAATACTCTTTTCTTGCCCAGGTATGTACCTACAGTTCCAGGCCCGGCATTGCCTTCCTGGTCAAGGAATTGATACATGAAATATCCCTGGTAAGCCTCCTGAGGAATCATCATGGAATAACTGGAGTTCGAAGACAACGGGTCGATAGGGATTGATGCCGTTTGTGTAACATAGGGCTTGCTGATTGAAACTCGATAATCCAGTTTTCCAAACTTGCCTTTTGCGTATACACCTAATTTCCGGACAAATTGGTCGTTGGCATCATTTGTCGTTTCCTGAAAAATGGGAGGATCAAGCATCAGGATTGTACTCACCGACGAGTTAGCAAACCTCCCAGGTCCGTTCCAGCCGTGCAAACCAAAACCAAGATTGATCTTCTTCTTGACTACTGCATACTCCGCCACCACATCGTGAAAGAAGGACCCAATTTTGCGAGGAGAGAGATAACTGATGTTGTTCTGTCCATATTGCACGAAGAAAAACACACGATCGGTCAATTGGCCGCTGAGCACGAATCTTATTCGGCGAATTCCCACATCATATGTGCTGCTCTCCAGCTGTCCGTTGACTGTTGATCCGGGGTTGTTGTCGTTTAATCGTACCCATATTTGGGAAACAACATTGAGTTTAATAAATCTTGAGCTATCCGGCGTCAGGTAAGTCTTGAGACCATCTTTAAGCGAGGAAGGAAACTGGGCCTCAGCCAGTGTGGGCAGTAGCAACGACAAAAACCATAGATTTCCTATGGACAGAAACCGAATCTTCATGGAATCACCAGTCGTGTAAATGCATTTTCCAGCACCAAAGTAGGATATCCAATGTTACGCCAATGTTAATTTGTTAACATTAAATCAACATTTCGATAATAATACCAACATTTTCGACTTTGCCTTGTTAGAGGAGTATGTTTGATTTCCTCAAAAAGAATCCCTCCAAAAGCGTTGAAAACGAGCGATTTAAGCTGCTGGAAGGAGGCAATTCATATTCAGCATTCAGGCTACATGAGGAGATATTCAGACAAGAGTACAGCCAGCTCCAAAATCCAAAAGCAGATTGAAGACATCCATTCCCGGAAATCCTGACCCTGACCTTGTCGCGAGGATCATGGATCGCGATACAACCATTTTCTGGTTCAGGCGGGACCTGCGCCTCCAGGATAATGCCGGATTGTACCATGCCCTGAAAGAGAACAAGAGTGTTCTGCCCCTCTTCATTTTTGATACCGCGATCCTGGACAAACTGGAAGACAAATACGACAAACGGGTGGAGTTCATTCATCTGTCGCTAAAGTTGCTCAAAGACGAACTGGAGCAAATCGGGAGTTCCCTTTTGGTATCGTATGGCAACCCTGTTGAAATATTTAATCAATTCAGACCCAAGGCCGTCTACACCAACCATGACTATGAGCCCTATGCCTTGCAACGCGACGAGGTGGTCGGGTTGACACTAGCAAAGAAAAATATACTCCTTAAGTCGTTTAAGGACCAGGTGATTTTTGAGAAGGTTGAAGTGGTTAAGGACGATGGCAAGCCATATACCATCTTTACGCCGTACAGCAGGAAATGGAAAGCAACTCTCAATAAGTTTTTTTTCAAGGCCTACTCCACAGAAAAGTATTTCCATCATTTTAAGAAGATCCCTCCGCTGCCCTGGCCTGCTCTGAAGCAATTAGGATTCGAAAGTACCTCCTTTGCTTTTCCAGACCGCGTCATCAAAGCATCCATCATTCAGCACTACGACAAGCAAAGAAACTTTCCGGCCATTCAGGGCACTACCCGTTTGAGTGTTCACTTAAGGTTTGGCACCGTAAGTATTCGCAAGCTTGTCCAGATTGCGTTGAAGAAGAATGAAGTTTGGCTTAATGAACTCATCTGGCGGGACTTTTATCACATGATCCTCTGGAATTTCCCCTACGTGGCAGACAAAGCCTTCAAACCTGCGTATGACAACATTGTATGGCGCAACGATCCACAGGAATTCAACGCATGGTGTGAAGGTCGAACCGGATACCCGATCGTTGACGCTGGCATGCGTGAACTCAATACAACCGGCTTCATGCACAACCGTGTGCGTATGATCGTTGCAAGCTTTCTTACCAAGCACCTGCTCATCGATTGGCGATGGGGCGAGGCCTACTTTGCCGAAAAACTGCTTGACTTTGACCTTGCAGCAAACAACGGTGGGTGGCAATGGGCGGCAGGTTGTGGATGTGATGCCGCACCGTACTTCAGGGTGTTCAATCCCTATATTCAAACAGATAAGTTTGATCCGAAAAGAGAGTACATCATGAAGTGGGTGCCTGAGTTGGACACCAAAGAATATCCCAAGCCAATTGTTGAGCATTCATTTGCTCGTGATCGGGTGCTCAAAGTTTATAAAGAAGCGTTGGGAAGCTGAGAATCGGTTACTGCTTAACAATTTCCACCCGTCGATTCCTGGCCCTGCCCTCTTCGCTGGAATTGTCCGCGATAGCCTTGTCAGGGCCCCATCCTTTTGAAGTCATTCGGGATTTCTCGATTCCCTTTGCAATGCATGCATTCATCACAGCACCTGCACGGTTTTCAGAAAGTATTTTATTGGAGGCAGGCGAACCAACGTTGTCAGTATGTCCTTCCACACTCACCTTTAACGATGGGTTGGCCTGCAGCATTTGCGCCACCTGCTCCACCACCGGCGCTGACTCAGGCAAAATGTCCGACTTACCAGTTGCGAAATTGATATACAATGCAATGTGACCATCCGTATTTAGCGCCGTGAGTATGTCGGTTGAAGTAATCTCCTGTTTCATGGCTTCCAATTCAACAATGCTGAGTTCGTAAAAGTCATTGCTGTCATTTCCCCCCGATTCTACTTTTACCCAAGCAATGTCCTTACCTCCCTTTACGATTCTGAAAACGGCCGTCGCTGACGCCACATTGAAATACATCGTCACTCCTCCGATTTTTTTTGCGGCATTTTCGTAATTCCTCAGAATCTGCAGGGCGCTTGGTTTCTGCTGGCCCGACTCTGTATTAAAATCATAGCGCAGCGCGGTTTTCGACCCTTCCTTGGTTACTGTCTTGGAAGCGTCGGGGGATATCCAAAAGTCCACCGCGTCAAAATTATTGGAACAAGTTGTCAAGAAATAGTTTGGCATTCTGTTCGGGAACATCGGGTGCTCCTTACAGCCTTCTCCATCCTGGGCTAAGGCAATCGTCGTGACGAGCAAGAACATGAATGAAAGCAGGGGAGTTGACCTTTTCATAGGGTGGTGGGATTTGGTGGGTTAGGGCAAGGTACTATCCATAAGGGAATTGACCAAAGTCGTATACCCAATGGATCAGTAAAGGAGATAAATCTGTTTAAACGGAGGGAAACCGGTATGACTTCCCGGTATAAAAATCACCAAAATATTCAATCAAAATCCACCACCGAATTCGGCGCTGGCCGTTCCCTCTTGATGATCAATGAATTCGATTCATGTGTTTGCTTCCACTTCGTCTTTCCAAATTGACTCATGTCTTCATAAGTTCCCAATAGCCTGAACTTCTCAAACACAAATGGGATTCCTTCCGCATTCAACGGCGCATTTGCATTGGCAACATGAAAATGAAGGTGGGGACCCGTTGACTGGCCGGTGAACCCAAGTGCCGCAAT
>JANYHW010000232.1 GCA_025358885.1 Cytophagales bacterium
CAGTTGTCCTATATTTGCGACACCATACTAAAATTTGGATGAATGCATGAATGAGACGTCCCCTTTTTTCGCACATGAAACGGCGGTCATTGATCCTGGATGTGTGATTGGGCAGGGTACCAAGATCTGGCACTTTACCCACGTCATGCCCCAATGCAAGATTGGCAAGAACTGCAACCTTGGGCAAAATGTAGTGGTGTCTCCCGAAGTGATATTGGGAAACAATGTGAAGGTGCAGAACAATGTGTCCATCTTTACCGGAGTAACCTGTGAGGATGATGTGTTTCTGGGACCATCGATGGTCTTTACGAATGTGACCAATCCCCGAAGCGCAGTAACCCGAAGAGGAAACTATGAAAAGACCTTCGTCAAGAGGGGTGCCTCCATCGGGGCGAATGCTACCATACTCTGTGGTCACACCATCGGTTCATATGCCTTCATCGGCGCGGGTACGGTGGTCACGAAGGACGTTCCTGATTATGCCCTCGTCATAGGCAATCCAGGCCGCCAAATTGGTTGGATGAGTGAATTCGGACATCGGCTGAATTTTGACAAAAAAGGATTGGCCACCTGTCCCGAGAGCAATGAACATTATGAACTGATAGCTGGCAAAGTGATAAAGTCATGAAGAATTTTGCATTGATAGGTGTTGCAGGGTTCATTGCCCCTCGTCATCTGCAAGCCATAAAGGATACCGGCAACAATCTTGTGGCCGCCCTGGACCGCTTTGACAGTGTTGGTATCATGGATTCTTATTTCCCGAATGCTGACTTTTTTACGGAGTTTGAACGATTTGATCGTCACCTGGAGAAGTTGAGGAGGCAGGGGAGGAAGATTGATTATGTGACGATTTGTTCCCCCAATTACCTGCACGATTCACACATCCGGTTTGCTTTGCGTCATCATGCGGATGCTATTTGTGAAAAGCCCCTGGTATTGAATCCATGGAACCTGGATGCGCTGACAGAGATCGAAAAGGAAACAGGCCAGAAAGTTTATACCATACTGCAATTACGTCTTCATCCGGCAATTCAAGCCCTGAAGAAAAAAATTGATTCGGCCCCGGCGAACAAACATTTTCATGTAGAGTTGATTTACATTACCTCTCGCGGTGCTTGGTATCATCATAGCTGGAAGGGAGATGAATCAAAATCCGGTGGAATTGCCACCAATATCGGCATCCATTTTTTTGATATGTTGCTTTGGATTTTTGGAGGCTTGAAGGAGAGTATTTCAGGAGAGATCGGGAGTGATCACGCATCCGGTGTTCTAGAGCTGACAAAGGCTACCGTAAGATGGTCGCTAAGCATTAATGCAGACCATCTGCCGGCGGCGGTGAAGGAAAATGGCAAGCGAACCTATCGTTCTCTCAAAATCGAAGGAGTCGAAACGGAGTTTAGTGATGGCTTCGCGGATCTCCATACCAAATGCTACGAGCAAATTCTTGCCAACCATGGTTTTGGAATTGAAGATGCCAGGCCATCTATCGATGCAGTTTATCAATTAAGAAAGTCTTAGGAAGTGAAAATTACCAAAACGCCATTTGAAGGTCTGCTGATCATTGAGCCCCGCATTTTCGATGATGAGCGTGGTTTTTTCTGTGAGTCTTACAATCAAAGCGCATTTCAAAAAATCGGAATAGAGATGAATTTTGTCCAGGACAATCAATCTCGTTCAAAAAGAGGAGTCCTTCGCGGATTGCATTTTCAAAAGCAGCCATATGCTCAGACAAAACTTGTCCGGGTATTGTCCGGTGTTATCCTGGACGTAGTAGTGGACTTGCGCAAAGTGCAACCGACCTTCGGAAAACATTATTCCATTGAATTATCCTCGGAAAATATGAAGCAACTGCTGGTTCCGAAAGGATTTGCCCATGGATTCCTGGTACTAAGTGATTTCGCGGATGTATTGTATAAATGTGATGAGTTTTACAATCCGGCCGCAGAGCACGGGATTCTGTACAATGACCCGGACCTGAACATTGATTGGCAGTTGAAACAGAACCTGCTGGTTTCAGCAAAGGATTTGTCCCTGTCAAATTTCACCAGAGCGGAAAATCTATTTTGAATTATTGACAATGTAGTCGGTGACACGGCTGATGACCATTTGCCAATTGTATTCTTTGGCGCGGCTGAATCCACGATTGATATAAAATTCACGGTTATTTGAAACTTTCATAATGGTGTTAATCCATTCTTCG
>JANYHW010000120.1 GCA_025358885.1 Cytophagales bacterium
CAGGAAGGGAATCATTTGTAATATCCGGGCCTACGACTGGGAGGAAAAAGTTATTCGCCGTCATGAGAATACCATTCCTAAATCAGTCAACGACCGGGTGGAACTACTTGAAAAAACCCTTTTGCATGTAAGCCCCACACATGGGCTGTATACGGATCCAACATTTGAAGTTGAAAGATTCATGGACGAAGCCATATCAAATCCAATCTACGAAACAGAGGATTATCAGGGCGTGCGCGATGTACTTGCGATCATTCATGATGCAGCGGCAATTCATCGCCTGGTGCAAATCTTTGAGAGCAAGACCATAATCCTTGCCGACGGACATCACCGCTACGAAAGTTCGCTCGTACTCAAACAGAAAATGCAGAAACTGAATAAAGATGATACGGGTAGGGAGGGTTACCATTTCCATCTTATGTTTTTAACCAATACGGAATCAGACGACCTCAGAATCCTGCCCACCCATCGCCTCATCAGAAACCTTCCGGACTTTACTGAGGAAAAAGTATTAAGAAAGCTGGCGCCTTACTTCACCATTAAACCTGTTGAAGAGCAGGACTCCCTTTGTGAAATCATACTTGGAAAACCCTGGGCCTTTGGATTGGTCTTCAAGGAGAATGCGTACAAAGTAAGACTTTTGCCCGAAGCCTTTCTTCATTTTCATTGGCCATTCCCCGACGAAATCAAGAAACTGGACCTTACCGTAATGCATTATTTCATCATCGAAAAAGCACTTGGTATCCCAGGCCGCGAACAAAGGGTTTCCGATCATATTGATTTTGACCGCAGCTTCCCGGATTGCCTGGCAAAAGTTATGAGGGAAGAAGTTCAAATGGCCATCATTACTCAGGAGGTGTCCATTGACGATGTCAAACGGGTCTGCGCCAGCGGGTATACTATGCCTCAAAAGTCAACTTATTTCTATCCAAAAGTAATTTGCGGTTTTCTTTTTGGATCTATTCGTGAAGAGGAGTTCGTCAATTCGCCCTACTCACCCTTTTATCAGCAATGAAAGTAGCACGCCCGCTTATTCTTGCGTCGACATCTCCACGCAGACAATTCCTGATGAAGGAAGCGGGGTTTCAGTTTACCATCCAGAAACCAAGCGACGATGAAACTTTTCCAGATGACATGGACGTATCTGCCGTCCCCACTTTTCTCGCAGAAAAAAAGGCCCGGTCACTGGCAACTCATCTCACTAACGAGATTATTATCGCATCCGACACCGTGGTAATCCTGGAAAGACAAATCCTCAATAAGCCTGAACATCGGGCGGAAGCCATCGCGATGCTGTCCAGGTTATCGGGCCGTACTCACACTGTTATTACGGGCGTTTGTCTCCTGGGAAAGGAGAAGGTGGATACCTTCGATGACCGCACTGAGGTGACTTTCAAAAACCTAAGCCTCGAAGAAATACGCTTCTATGTCGACACGTACAAACCCCTGGACAAAGCAGGAGCCTATGGCGCGCAGGACTGGCTGGGAATGGTGGGAATAGAGAAGATCTCTGGATCGTATTTCACGGTAATGGGTCTGCCCATGCACAAGGTCTATAAACACCTAATGGCCTTCTAAGGGTATTGTTACACCTGGACCGTGGACAGAAGCTGCTCTTTCTGAATGGTCACCGCACATTTGAAATGACCCTCCGGGCACTGGCGATGGCCGTGAAGTCCACACGGACGACAGGATAATTTCTCCTTAGTTTCCACAACGAATGAAAGATCTGACAATGGACCAAAGCCAAAGCCGGGAATGGTGGAGCAGTAGATCGCCGTTACGGGTGCGTTCATAGCTGATGCCAGGTGCATGGGCGCCGAGTCGTTGACGTAGTTCATTTTGGCATCCTTCATCAGGGCGGCTGATTCAAGAAGTGAAAGTTTGCCCGCAAGGCTATGGGTCCTCCCATTGGAAACCCGGACAATGATATCTTCACATAAAGCCTTGTCCGAACCAGAGCCTAGCAAATAGACTTTCAAGTCAGGCGACAAGGCCGAAAGGAATTCAACCCATTTCTCCATTGCAAATTGCTTGGTGAACCAAACGGATGCCGGGGACACCGTGACATAGGGATCCGATTTGAATGGCAATGTCTTGGCAAATTGAGCCTCTGTTGGATAGAGTCTCGGCTTGCTTCGCTCCTCTCCGGTAAGGAATTCAATAAGATCATGATTGCGCTGCACCTCATGGCGGCCTTCCATGGAATGAGGGACTTTTCTCGTAAAAAGGAATGACATCGGATTCTTGTCAAAACCTACCGTTGTTTTTGCCCCTGAGAACGCGGTCATTATCCCGGTAGTGGCAAATCGTTGAACATTGATTACATAATCGTATTTCCTGCCTTTGATTCGCTTGATGAGTTTGACCAGGTTCCTGAATTTCCTCTTCTTATCGAAAACAATGGCTTCCCTCAGCAATGGATGACCGGCGAGTAATTCTTCATTTCCCTTCCTTACAACAAAATCAATTTTAGCATCAGGGAATTTCAGGTGAAGGGACTCTATGAGGTTCGTTGCGAGAATAACATCACCAATAAATGCGGTCTGAATAATCAGAAATGATGCCGGCGTTGTACTATTGGTCATGCTTGTCACGGATCTTCAAGGAATAGTACCTGATCGCTTTTTCAATGATCTTCATAGCCGTTTCTTTGCCTTGAAAATCGGGAACCGTCACCACTTTGTTTTCGAGCTTCTTATAACTTTCGAAGAACTCTTTGAGCTCAATGGTGAAATGTGGAGGAAGTTCGCTTACATCGTTCAGGTGGCCAACGCTTGCATCCTGTTCGGCCACAGCAAGTATCTTTTCATCTTCCAGGCCCTGGTCGAACATAAGCATAACCCCAATCACCCGCGCTGGCACCAGGCAGAGTGGTTCAATGGACACCTGGGACAAGATCATGATGTCGAGTGGATCCATATCTTCTCCCAGTGTTTGTGGGATAAAACCATAGTTTGCAGGGTAATAAACAGATGAATAAAGTACCCTGTCAAGTTTAAGCAGGCCCGTCTCTTTGTCTACTTCATATTTGGCCCTTAAGCCAGTGGATATCTCAACAATTCCATTTACAAACTCCGGGACCTTCCGTCCTATCGGGGCTTCATGCCATGGGTGCTTCATCATACCATAAAGGTAATAAAGAAGCCTCGCCCGGACGCTATCCGGACGAGGCTTCTCTTTGTTGAGTGACGGCTACTTAATGTCGTCCTTCTTTTCTTCTTTCTTCTTCTGTTCCTTGATCAGGTCGCCGTCCTTGAGTCGTTTGGATACAGCCAGAAATGGCCCGATCACGACTTGAGTTGAGTCTGACAATCCAGTGATCACTTCAATATTGTCATAGTCGCTGATGCCGGTCTTCACTTCTATCATCTTTGCTTTCCCGTTTTCATTCACGAAGACCACAACCTTGTCATTCTTCTTCTGGGGTGCCTTCTTGCTGGCGTCTTCCGCACGGTTGTTGTTGTTAGGACCACCGCCGCCGCCACCTCCACCGCCGCCGGTAGGTGCAACAACAACTGCTTTAGCATCCGGGTTTCGGGTCGTTACCGCCGCCAATGGTACAGACAGCACATTGGACTTCCGGTTGGTAAGCACATCAACACTTGCCGTCATTCCTGGACGGAAGGGATACCTGTTGCCTAACTTGATGAGGTCATCGTAGGATGAACGCAAGATCAATATCCGTACTTCAAACTCCGTAATCGCATCAGCAGAGGCCTTATCCTTGGCCGTATTGGCAATATTCGTGACAAGGCCTTTGAATTGCTTGTTGATGTTCTGGTAAGCATCCACATCAATGGCAACAGAATCATTCAGGTGCACGCGAACGATATCATTTTCGTTCACATTCACACGAACTTCCATTTTGTTCAAGTCAGCAATACGCAACATTTCCGTACCACCCATAGTGGCCGTTCCGACAACGCGTTCGCCCTTCTTCACACTCAGTTTTGACACGATCCCAGTGAGCGGTGCTACAACCAAAGTTTTTCGCACATTCTCCCGAGACTCTTTAACCGAAGCTTCTGTGCTGTTTACAATATACTTTGCGGCTTCAACCGTTTGCTTTGCCGAAGCGAGATCATTCTTTGAAACTTCATAATTCTGTTTGGCCAATTGAAAATCAGCATCGGATATCACCTTCTCCGACCACAACCTCTCCTGGCGTTTGTAGTCAAGCTCTGTCCTGGCAAATTGCGCCTCCGAGCGGCTCAGGTTTGACTTAGAGGATTCGAGGTTGGCCTTCTGCTGGCTTAGCGAGGCTTCGGTGCGTTCCAATTGGCTCAACCACGTATCGGGACGAATCTTTACCAACGCCTGGCCGAGTTTTACAGAATCACCGTCCTCCACATCAAGATCGATAATCTCGCCCGAAACTTCCGGTGCCAACTTGACTTCAATGACGGGTTGTACCGTCCCTGAGGCACTTACCTTTTCAACAATATTGATACGTTTTGCTTTTGCAAACTCAACCTCAATCTCTTTCGTCTTACCAATCCATCCTGCTGATTTACCAATAAATAAGAAAATGATTAGGACCACAACGCCTCCGATAAGATAATACATCAGTCGGCTTGACTTCTTTTTTTGCTGCTTTGCCATTCGTTAAAGAAATTAAAAGTTTAGGGGTTAATTTGGTTAGTATTCGATAGGTCTTCCCTGATAGAAATCAAGCACCTTCTTCTTGAATATAAAATTGTATTTGGCACGGGTAAGGTCAGACTTTGCGCGGTACAGGTCATTTTCAGAAACCTGATATTCGATAATGCTCAACGCACCCACCTCAAAGCGCTGCTTGTTCATTCGATACGCCTCTTCCTGGGCCTTCACCTGTTTGAGGGAAGATGCATATGAACGTGACGAAGCCAAGGCATCGTTGTAGGCCGTCTCAATGCTCTGCCGAAGCGTGTTCTGCGTCTGGGTGATAGTGATGTCAGCCAGTTCCTTGTTAATGATTGCCCGTTGCACGTTGGCACGGGTAGCGAGGCCGTTGAGAATGGGCACCGTCAATTGAAGGGAAATACTTTTAAATATGTTATCCTTCAATTGATCTGCTTGTCCATATTCGGGTGCGATCTGCACCAGGTTTGGAGTATAGGCATAAACGCTTTGATTGCTAGGCAACGCCACACCAATGGGGGTTGTGCCCAGGGAGAAGGTACCATCAGATTGGTAGCGGGCAGTATTTGAGACACTCGAGTAATTTGATGCCGCTGATGCATTGAGGGACAGCCTGGGCAAATAGCTCCCGCGGTTAGCCTTCATGGCAAATTCAGCACTCTCCATTTTTAGGATGGCACTTCTGATTTCCGGCATCGACTCCAGGGCTATTTTATATACACTCTCAGCGTTTTGATCGAGCACCAGGTCTTCGAGTTGAAGGTCAGGGATATCGATGAGCATATTTTCTGATGCAGGTACCTGCATGGACTGCTTTAGTTGAAGTACAGAGAGCAACAACACATTCTCCTGGTTGATGGAAGTAAGTTCATTGGTGGCCACCTGGGCCTCCTGGTTCAGTTGGTTCGAAATAGAGAGTGCACCTGCGGCAACCTGCTTCTTGATTCGCTCCAGTTGCTGCTGGCTTGAGTTCAACTGGTATTTGGCATTTTCAAAAAGTTCCTGGTTAAAAATAACGTTCGTGTAGAGGGTTACAACATTGAGGATAACATCATTCTTGGCTTTTTGCAGGTCATAGTTGGAAGACAATACATCACGCTGATTCTGCTTGAATGTATTTTGGATTCTCAATCCGTTGAACAAGGTCCATGATCCGGTGACGGAAGGGTTAATAGCGTCGGAGTTCTTGT
>JANYHW010000069.1 GCA_025358885.1 Cytophagales bacterium
CAAAACTTAACAAGGCCAAGGCATCATCTTTTCGAATGTCCATGATCTTCCTGTTCGCGCTTGCAAGCAATACCGCGCTGGGTATTTCATACTCATACCCCAGGGCTTCCGACACATCTTTGTAATAGTGCAAAAGTCCATTCAGCGTCATATCCCTCTTCGTTGGAGCAAAGCCCTGATAAATAAATTTCAATCCGTCATAAATTGCCTTGAACGGCATGGATTCATGCGTTTCGTTGGGATAAGTCAATCGAACGGTTCCTTTCGATTTTGCCATCGTCGTCTCCCAGTCTTTTCCCCACCCAAAAGCCATCTCGAGGGAGGCATAGCGGACTTTGCTTCCCGCTACCTCCAACTGCTGACCAATCTTTTGTTTTATGCCTGCAACTTTCACGTCCACATCCATCGGGGCATCGAGAGCAATAACAGTTTTATACAAGTCAGGCGACCGGGTCAACAAATACGAAACAAACAATCCACCTTGGGAATGGCCTATCAGGACGATTTGTCCATTAAGACGATATTTTTGTGTCAACATGGGGATCAATTCCTCAGCGAGAAACCGCGAAAAATTCTCCTCCCCTTCCTTGCCGTACATCTGGGGGATAGGCATATCCCTGTTGCGGTCGGTATTGGGTATTCCCACCACAACGGCTTCGGGAATCTGCGGGAGCTCCTGCGCATGGTTCATGAACTGGACGGCGCTCACTACAGGAGAAAATAAACTCTCTCCGTCAAAGACAAGTATCAAAGACAACCTGACATTTACTTTTTCAGGTTTGTACACAAAAATCTCGCGATCCTCCTTGAGTATGCGGGAAGTAATTTTCTCTTTGGTGCCTATGGCAATTGAATTGTCAGCTGGTTGGGCATGGAGACCGGAAGCAATTAATAGGAGTGCTATAACTTGGGTTATCAACTTCAGCATGGGTTCATTGAAAAATTGCGTGAGACATAGTTAATATGATGATTGCGGTGGGTAATTAGTTGAAGTCAAATGGGCGATTGGTAAACTTTTTTTTAACCTTCATCCCGAAAACAGTGGTAATTCAATTGACCGTATTCGTCAATCTTGTTTTACCTGAAGTGTCAGAGTCTATTTCAAGCTGCGTTTAGTAACCCCTTCAAAGGTCATCTTTATCGGCTTGATAAAGCCCTTCTCATCAAAATACATCTTGTCGATGCATGTCTCCCGGTGGTTGCCGTTGGTGGTGGACAAGGGACGGCGGTGATACACAATATAGTATTCGTCTGTGTTCGGAATGTTGATCACCGAATGATGACCTGCGCCAGTAGCGATCGCAGAATCCTGTTTCAATATCTTTTCGATGCGCTTGAATGGACCCAGTGGTGAATCACCCATCGCGTAGGCTACACTATAATTTGGACCTCCCCACCCTCCTTCCGACCACATCAGGTAGTATTTCCCCTTACGCTTTATCATGAACGGGCCCTCCACATAATTCTCGGGCGTGATCTCTTTGTATAAGGTTCCGTCTTCAAAGGGAATGACTTTCAACAGGTCCTTACTAAGCTTCACCACATTGCAATGCTTCCATCCGCCATAGTACAAATAATAACTTCCATCACTATCCCTGAAAATAAACTGATCGATGGGCTGAGCGCCGTTGCGAAATTTATCAATAAGAGGTTTCCCCAGTGCATCTACGAATGGCCCCTCAGGGCGGTCACTGACGGCAACCCCAATCCCGCCGTACTCCTCATTGCTCTGAATGTCATTGGCCGAAAAGAAAAGGTAGTACTTGTTATTAGCGAAAATGATGGAAGGAGCCCAAAGTGAATAAGAAGCCCATGATACATTTATGATGTCCAGTACATGTGAATGTTTCTCCCATGTAATCAGGTCATGGGAAGAAAAAGCATTGAAGAATGTCTGTTTTAGATACTGTTGATTGATGGTCTTCTTTTGCGCTTCAATTTGCTTTGTTGAGAATCCAGACGACCGATCCGGCTGGCCATAATCATCTGAATAAGTGGGGTAGATCCAATATTGGTTTCCAAAAATTATTCCCTCCGGGTCTGCATACCATCCGGGAAAAATCGGATTGCCGGATTTGCGAGTGGAGTCAGGCCCTGCAGGTACTTGTGCGAACGCAACATGGGATAAGAAGACTAAGACAATGAGCCAGAGGTTGCCGCGTTCCATAAACCAATTTACTTATCTACAAATGTTAAATAAGCGCAATGCACTCCACCGAAATCAATATTCCCCCCGGAAAGGGCATCACCTGTGGCGTGCTGCGGGCAGG
>JANYHW010000105.1 GCA_025358885.1 Cytophagales bacterium
CGTTTATCAACGCCCATGAGCTTCGCGCACCTGTTGCCAGCATCCTCGGCCTTGTTAATTTGATGAAGACCCTCGAGTTAAAAGAGGATGAGAAAATTTATCTCGAACAGCTACGGACGACCACCGAAAAGCTCGATGATGTCGTCAGGTCGATCGGCCACGCCATTGAGAAGGGTAACCGGGGTTAGATTTTTCCCACCTGGCTGATCGCTGTCTTGTTGATGGGCCCAAATACATGCGGGAACATTTCACCCTGGGGGCTTGCCTCATACCGGAGCTCCGATTCAAGCTTGGACTCATCAATGTGCAGGAGGAGCAGGTCTGACCGGCCTGGATAATACCTCTGAAGCACACCTTGCAATTGATCTTGTTCACAGCAATGAATGAATCCTTCATCCGCATAGCCGTCCGGGGCAAATGACTTTTGCTTACTTTGTCTTTCCCAATCCGAAAAAGAGGTGATGTGAAGTATCATATTTTGATTTTTATCAGGTGGTTTCCGTGTACATTTTTTCGATGGCCGATTGGTAGTGCTCCACAAGGCGGTGACGCACCGGCTTCAACGTGTTTGTTATTTCTCCGTTCTCTATCGACCACTCCTCATGACACAAAATAAAATTCCTTACGCGCTGGAAATTGGGCAGCAATTGATTCAGGCGATCGATTTCCTGTTGCATTTTAGCCCTTACTTTTATGTTGTGTACCATGAAGGCGGGAGAAGTCCAATGAATTCCTTCCTCCCGACACCAGGCTTCCAGTATCGCAAAGTGAGGCATGATGAGTGCGGTGACGTACGGTCGCTGGAATCCGAGGACCAAACAACGTTGAATGAATGGAGATCCTGCAAAATGATTTTGTAAAGGCATCGGGGCAATGTATTTGCCTGCACTCGTTTTGAAGATGTCTTTTTTCCTGTCGGTGATCTTCAAGAAACGTTGGTGCTCCCATTTTCCAATATCTCCGGTCTTAAACCAACCATCGGACGTAAAAGCTTCAGAGGTAAGTTCCGGTTTCTTGAAATAACCTTGTGTTACATTTGCGCCCTTCACCAGGATTTCTCCTTCAAGATCTTCGTTGGGTTGATCGATCTTGATCTCCACTCCCGCGATGGCAATGCCGACCGTGCCGAATCTGTTTTGACCCGGTTCATATCGATTCAAGGTAATGATCGGCGATGTTTCTGTCATACCATACCCTTCGACAATTTTAATTCCTGCGGCGGAGAACAATCGACCGATCTCTGGTTGCAGTGAGGCCGCTCCTACGACCATGTAACGAATCTTTCCTCCGAGCATGTGACGCCATTGACTCAATACCAGGATTCGGGCCAGGAACAATTGTAAGGCAAACAGCGGATGAAGTAAGTGACCTTCATCGTAGGCTCTACCCACCTTCATCGCCCATCGGATAAGCTGCCTCTGAATGAAATTCTTTCTCAGCAATTGTTCCTGCATGAAGTCATACATTTTTTCAAGTACCCGGGGTACACTGGTGCAAAAAACCGGGCGTACAGACTTGAAATCGTGAGCAAAGCTGTCCTTCGTCTGACTGAAATACAATGACACGCCAAAGGCCAGATATCCATAAGAGGTGGTCCGTTCAAAAATGTGACTGAATGGAAGAAAACTCAGCACGCGCTCACCAGGTTCCAGGGGGAGCAAGGTGAGAATGGCTTTTATGTTATGCACCACATTGCGGTGTGTTAACATCACTCCTTTTGGAACGCCAGAACTCCCTGATGTGTACAATATCGTGAAGATGTCATCTTCCCTAATGTTGTCTCTTAGAGTCTTCAGCGCATCTGCGTTGATATTTTTGGTCAGATCCAATGCTTCGAAGTAGCCGGGTACACCTTGTGAAAGGTGAAAAAGGTCTGTGCGGATACTCAATTTTCGGATGGCTGCTCCTGATTTTTCAAATAGGCCGACGTTGGCCGAAATGAATAATTTTGGTTCAGTTTCGAGGAGGATCGTTTCCATTTCTTCCTCTCGCAGGGTAGGGTGAACGGGCACGACAATCAATCCAATTTGCTGGCAAGCAAAGTCAAGTATAATCCACTGGGGGGTTCCCATGATGGGCATAAATATAACCTTGTCCCCCTTCGCAAAACCCTGGCCCACCAACCATCCTGACATGGCATCGACCCTCTCCTGTAATTCTGTGATGGAAATACTCCTCCACTGACCATTGGAAAAAGCGTTTAGTGAATGAGCGTTAGGATATTTTTCCCTTTGATAGGCAATGATGTCAAAGATCCGGGTGAAATCAACATTATGTTTCTTGATAATCTCCATCTGCTTAGACAGATTTTTCTGCGACGGGCTTCACATAAAGCACACTATACAATACTTCGAAGAATTCTGAAAAATCCCCCAGGTTATTGTGTCGCGCTCCTTCAATGGGATGGAGACTAATTTTATCGGGATATAGTGCTCTCAGCTTTTCACTTTGCGAAAAGGAAATGAGCCTGTCCTTGGTCCCGTGGATGATGTGTACCGGGCACTCTACAATCTTCAAGTATTGGTCTGTTCGGATGTCATAGCGGAGCAGCAATCCCAAAGGGATGAAGAAGAGATACCGGTGGATGGTGTAATAAAAACTGAAATAAGGCGAGTCCAGGATCAGCATCCCCGGTTTATTCCAGGAAGCTACGCGTGCGGCTATCCCGCTTCCCCATGAACGGCCATAAAGGATAATTTTATTTTCGGGATATGATTTTGCCAGCCAGGTATAAATGTATTGGGCATCGCTGAACACTTTTGTTTGAGTTCTTTTTCCCCGGCTTTTTCCGAAACCGCGGTAATCCATCATGAAGAAGTCATAGCCATTGCTGAGAAAATCCTTGGCAAACTTCCCCCATCCTTTTATACTTTTTGAATTTCCTTTCAGGTAGTATACCACTCCCCGGGCATTGGGGACTTTAAAATAAATGGCGTTAATGCGTCCACCATCCTCCATATCAAAATCAAGTTCTTCGAAGGGGAAGGAGTATTTGTACTGAAAAGCAGTGGTCAGTTTCTCCGGCCTGAAGAACAACAAATGCTGGAAGAAGAAAAAAAACACGCAAATGCCGGCGTACAATGAAGCCAGGGCGATGAATGCAATAATCATGAGACCCTTAAATTATTCATTAAAGTAGTGAATTCTGATTTGTTCAAAGAAACAAGAAAATGTAAAATCAATTGTGCTGAATCATTTCTAACCCCTCATCCAGGGCTTTGTGATAACTTTCGAAATCACGCAAGTTGCGATGTCCGCCGTCCTCAATGATGATGAACCGGTCACGGGGCTTGAGCAGGGGCCTTAATTTCAATGACGATGCCAGAGGTACAACCCAGTCTGAAGTTCCGTGGAAAATAACTATGGGACAAGTGATCTTCGGGATAAACTCTTTGTTTGGGAATTGTGACCTTATGGGCAGTATCATGAGCAATGGACGGAAGGGCGGATAGAGCGTGCCGCTGAGATCATCGAAAGGTGTTTCAAGCATGAGAAGATCAGGGGTGCGGATTGTGGCAAGTTGGGAAGCAACAGCAGCCCCAAGCGACCGCCCGTAAATAATAGTATGCGAATAAGGGATGTTCAATGCAGCCCAATTCCAGACGGCGAGAGCATCTTTATAGAGTATCGCTTCCGACGGACTACCTGAACTCTTTCCGTATCCACGATAGTCAACCATCAGCACATCGAACCCCCTTGACGTGAAATCGACCGCGTATTGACCCCAACGTTGAAGATTGTCTGCGTTGCCGTGGAAGTAGAGGACGAGTCCGTTAGACGGTGTGTGTGCATTGAACCGCAAAGCGTTTAGTGTGGCCCCGTCATCGGTTTGAATGGAATATTCCTGAAAATCCTGATCAAACTTAAAATGATACCCTGACTCAAGTGTCTTGCCTTGAAATATAAAAGAGTCTTGCAAAAGATAAAATCCAATGGAAGTGGTTAGGAGAACGGCCAAGGTAATCCCGATTGCCCTGAAGATGATTTTGGAGATTTTGGTTTTCAAGTGCTCAAAAATAGATATGTTTTTGTATTAAATTTTTTCTTAAAAGGGTTTGGTTTGGCCTTAGACATATCCACATCGATATGATATTGCATGTTTTTTCTAGCTTAGGAGCCCAATCAACGGATTGCATCAATTAATAGCCTATTCTATGAGAATCATTACTGTATTCATTTTGCTCATTGCTGTTGAAGTGGCTTCAGCCCAAAACCTGCGTTCCGGAGGCGCGCTGAAACCCGAACAGGCCATCATGGACATCCGCCATTATACGGTTGCCCTGGAAGTTGACCCTGTACAACAATCCATCAAGGGATATACAGAGATAGATTTGAAATTATCCACTGTCAGTCCGGTATTGCTGCTGGACTTGTGGCACGGTCTCACCGTAGAAAAAGTGTGGGTCAATGGAAAAGTGAACCCATTTGTCCACAGTGAGAATGATCTGTTAACCATCACGGGGAATAAGCCCTTCGAAGTGGGTAAGATAAAAGTGAAGGTAGCGTACGGAGGTAAGCCCGGCGTGGCTGTGCGACCCCCATGGACAGGAGGTTTTCAATGGAGTAAGGATGAACACGGCAATCCGTGGGTCGCCATCACCTGCCAGTCGGAAGGAGCAAAAATCTATTTCCCTTGTAAAGATCATCCGAGTGATGAACCAAATGAAGGAGCCGACCTGATTATCACCGTCCCCAGGGGTCTCGTGGTGGCAGGTCCCGGATTGCTGGTGAAGAAATCAGAAGCAAAAGGCAAATCCATATTCCATTGGAAGACCAACTACACGATCAGTAACTATTGCATTGTATTCAATATCGGCAATTACAAAGTAGTCACCCGGCCCTACACCACGGTACTGGGAAACAAAGTGCCAATGGAATTTTATGTGTTGGATGAACATGCAAATAAAGGCGCGCACCTTCTTGAGATGATGGAACGCACTTGTCATATTCTTGAAAAATATTTTGGAGAATATCCATGGGCAAAGGAAAAGATTGGTCTTGTTGAAACGCCTCACCTGGGCATGGAACACCAGTCGATGATTGCCTACGGCAACAAGTTTAATTATACCAAAGTGGGAGGAGAAGATTTTGACTGGCTCCTCAACCATGAGTTTGGGCATGAATGGTGGGCAAACAAAGTGACCAACAAAGACTGGGCCCACATGTGGATACAGGAAGGTATCTGCAGTTTTGGTGATGCCTTATATGTGCGCGAAATGGAAGGAGAGGAGGCATACCTGAAACGCATGAGGCAAACCGGTCGCAATACACAAAATGTGAAGCCAATTGTGCAAGGTGAGGTAGTGGATTCGGACGATACGTATCATGGAGATATCTATGGGAAAGGTGCGTTCTTCATGCATACCCTGAGGTTCGTGATTGGGGACAGTATATTTTTTCCTACGTTGAAAAAGCTTTCTACCGATCCCCGCTACACCTATGATAATCTTGTTACAACGGATGATGTAGAGAAATTATTCAGCGCGGATTCTCATAGAGACCTTAAGCCGCTATTTGATTTCTACCTCCGTACCATCCTGAAACTTGAAATGGATGTCAAGCAGGTGGAAGATAAAAAATATGTCATCCGGTTGCTCAACTTCGATGGCGCCCTGCCGGTTGAAGTGCTGGTCAATGGCAAGATAATCCGGTACACCATAGACAAGGGCGGAGTAACTATTGTGGCGGATAGTCTTCCGCAAGTGGACCCGACCGGATATTATCTCAAGAAGGTAATAGTGGAATAGCGTTCTTATGTTGATTTGTGATGTAGAGTAGGAAGATCACTTGATCCTTGTCCAGCTGTAGCCTATGCCCCACTCAATAAAATCGGACGCAAGAGATTTGTATACCCTGAGCCCTACACGTAGGAAGATGTGTTTGCTTAGGTCATAGCGCAACCCCAATCGGCCATAGCCGGTGCCTTTATCCCCAACTACTTTAAGGTTTACGCCCACCTGGGATATGAATGTCCATCGGTGTACCATATATTCATAAGACAGGTGTACACCGGGCCAGTATAACAGGTTGACCGGAACGTTGCCATTGGGATAGTCATTCTGGTAGACCACCTTGAGTGACTCGTCATATGACCAGTCGAGTCCAACGCCATACTTGCCTGTATAACTGAAATGGCGGGCGACATCTAGACTTATGGATCCCGCGAGATAGTACAAACTTCGGTTGTTGATGTCCTGGAAGGTTGTTACTGCACCCAGGCTCCCCACGGCATAGAATTCTATTCTGGGCTTGAACGTGGGAATTTCAGAATTAATATTTGGGTAACGTATTGATGCGCGATCCTGCTCCAGGTGCGTCTTATTTCCGCCCGATCCCAATCGATAAAATATTGACGTATTCACTCCATACAAGTTAATTCCTCTGTTGGGTGAGCGTATTCGGCCATTGGAAAAATGGGTTAAGCCGATACCCAGGCTTCCATCCAGGCGGCCAGATAATTTGAAATGGTATTGAACCCCGAGGCCAAGCAGGCCGGTGATGGCTGACCCGATTGCCTTTTGTTCGGGGTTGGTTTGTTCATCATAGGGTTTCCAGTTTCCAGCCAGCCCGAATGAGAAATCATAGGAGATGGAGGAATTTCTGAACTTGAATACCGGTTGATTGTAAAAGATATAGGCGGCAAGAGGATTGCCAATAATGTTATCTCTTGGTTGAAAGAGTACTTTGCTGATGCCGATGCCGTAGGTTGGAAAATGGTGAAGCTGATGCCATGTCTTTTTTCCGTAACCGATGATGCCATAACGCAAGTCAAATGCCTGATAAGGATTTGATTCAATGTATTTGATCGCGTCAGTATTTGTATTTCCCAGGCGACCAACCTGGTATTGGAATTGAAAAAATGTCCTTTGCGGAATGGAGTCAACTCCACTATCGGCGCTGATGAAATCCCATTGCTGGGACCTTGCTGTGATTGTCACAAGGCTTGAAATGACGACAAAGACCAGGATTCGAACCATGGAGTTGGCGGCGATTTAATCAGAGATAAAGATAACCATTATCGATTTCGTAAATTTCAGAATTGGTTCTTTTAGGTTCCCGCATGGCTCGCAAATTTCCGTCGAGAGTTTACATCCGGGCAAATCAGTAAAATTTATGGAAAATGTTTTAACAAAATATTCATGATAGAAACAAGACTAATTCATATAGTCCGTTTGTGCATCATATTTACTCTTGTTGCAGCTTGTTCGCAAAATAGATCCGAAACCGAAGGCGACATCACTTACTGGGTAACGACAGGGGATAGATCGTTGTTGTTAAAAGAAGCTCCACATAAGCTGCAACTCAAGAATGAAGCTGCGACAGCACCAGTGATTGAAGTAAATACCGAAAAAAAATTTCAAACCATCGATGGATTTGGTTATGCACTCACGGGGGGTAGTGCTTATCTGATTAACCAGAAGTTAAATCAGGGGAAGCGGGATTCCCTGCTCAGGGAGATTTTCATGACTGAGGCGAAAGGGATTGGAGTAAGTTACCTCAGGTTAAGCATTGGTTCCTCTGATCTGGATGATCATGTTTTCACCTATGACGATATGCCGGACGGGAAATCAGATATCGAGCTTGAACATTTTAGTCTGGCCGAGGATGAGAAGAACCTTATTCCTGTATTGAAGCAGATATTAAAATTGAATTCCAGTATCAAAATTATGGGGAGCCCATGGTCTGCACCGGCGTGGATGAAAACCAATGGAAGCCTGAAAGGGGGCAGTCTAAGACCAGAATACTACGACGTCTACGCCCGTTATTTTGTTCGGTACATTCAGGGAATGGCAGCAGAGGGAATCACCATTGGCGCCATCACCTTGCAGAATGAACCCGAAAATCCGAAGAACAACCCAAGCATGCTGATGACACCGGAAAACGAGGCGGAGTTTGTCAAAAACAATCTCGGACCATTGTTTAAGAAAGTGGGAATCAAAACCAAAATCATTGTGTTCGACCACAATGCAGATCATCCCCAATACCCGATGCAGGTGCTGAATGACCCGGTAGCGAGCGAGTATATCGACGGTTCAGCATTTCATTTGTATCTGGGTGAAATCGGTGCCTTGACCCAGGTCCACGAAGCTTCCCCAGATAAAAATATTTATTTCACTGAGCAGTGGACTTCCTCAAAGGGACAATTTGGCGGTGACCTTCGATGGCATGTAAAGAACCTGATTGTGGGGGCGACCCGGAATTGGAGCCGCTGTGTTCTGGAATGGAATCTCGCTGGAGATCCGAGTGACAATCCACATACGAATGAAGGAGGTTGTACAGAATGCCTGGGTGCCCTGACCATTGGTGATTCCATACGACGCAATGTCTCCTACTACATCATCGGGCATGCCTCAAAATTTGTAAGACCAGGTTCGGTCAGAGTAGCTTCAACTTGGTTTGATGAACTTCCCAATGTGGCCTTCCTTACTCCGGAGAATAAGAAGGTGCTTATAGTTTTAAATGAAGCAGAGGAGCCCCGGTCATTGACTATTCAATTCGATGGGAAGCGGGCAACGGCAATCCTCCCGGCCGGAGCAGTTGGAACTTTTGTGTGGTGAGGTTGATTATCTGTACAAGCCGGCTTCAGCCAGGAGCGCAAGCAGGTCAAATTTTATCCCGTCGGAACCATGATCATTTAACCACCATTCTCCCAGTGAATGCTCCTTGTTGCTTTTGCCCCCTGCACCTATAGTTACTGCAGGTATGCCCTTGGAAATTGAAATGTTTGCATTGGTTGATACAATTCCCAATCTGGGTGTTGTGTTGAAATGCCTGGCCGCGGCAAGGGTTCTAAGTATCAACGGCGATTGCTCAGAAGTTGAGCCCGATGGCCTGAAGCCGAGGAGTTTTAGATCTACGGTCAAGGCTGGTCCCTTGCGAATGCTCGCATTGTAATCGTCTAGTCCTTTCTTCATAGAGGCTTTGAAGAGGGAATCAATCTTTTTTAACTGACCCGGGCTCTCTGATCGCATGTCCACTTCTGCCCATGACTCGAATGGGATTGAGTTTACAGACGTGCCGCCACCGATGACGCCTACATTGAAACTTGTCCTCGGCCCGGATGAAGTGAATAGGGTTGCCTCTTGCACAAAGTAATTCAACCCACGGGTCATCGCATGGTGTGGATTGCCGAGCCCAAATGCTCCCCAGGAGTGACCCCCGGGACCTTTCACGGTGGCGCGATATCGCACGGAACCTAAGGCCCCATTGATAATATCTTCAATTTCTGTTCCATCGATGGAGATCCAGGAATCGAATTTATTTGTCCGGGCAACAAAGCGTACCCCTCGTAGGTCACCGAGTCCTTCCTCACCCAGGCTTGCTACAAAAATTATGTCGTTGTTGGTTTGGATATTCGCTTTCTCCATGGCGCGCAACAAGGTGAGCATCGCGATCAATCCGCGGGTATCATCGGAAATGCCTGGTGCGAAGAGGGTATCGCCTTTCACTTTTACTTTTACATCCGTGCCTTCGGGGAATACGGTGTCGAGGTGAGCGTCCAGCACAACTGTCTTGCCGCCTTTATTTCCTTTGCGCAATAACAGCACATTTCCAAGTGAGTCCATCCACACTTTGTTGGGTCCCACTGCCTCCAGAAGTTGTTTGTAGCGTTGGGCGCGCGCACCTTCATGAAAAGGTGGGGCTGGTATCTCCGTGAGTTCGATGTGCTCTTTGCGGGTGGTGGATTCGAGCTGGTCGATGATGTTGAAGGCATCGATAACGGATTTATGATTCGCAAGCGTTTTGATTTCGTTTCCATAAGGATCCTGGTCGGCTTTTGGCTTTTGACCTTTCGCCGGATTGGACAACAACAAGCACATGGCACCAAGTGCGTTTAAGAACATTATTCCGGGCTTCATCTGGATTTTTTGTAGCAAGTTTACAACAGCGGACTCAGGGCTGTGATGAATCTATCAATGTCTGCTTTTGACACAAAGAGGTGACAGGATATTCTTATGCCATTGTGCTTGGTGAGTACTTTAACAATAATATCTTTTTCTTTCAAGGCAAGGTAAATGTTTTTATTCTTAGTTTTTTCTGGTGAGAAGCTCACGATGCCACAGGAAAGAGCCTGGGCGTCAGGACTAATGATTTTCAGACCGTGTAGCTTTTTGAGTTCGGTCATACAATAGTTGCGGATCTCTATTGTCCTTTTTTCGATCTTCTCCATTCCGATCTGGTTGAGCCAATCGATGGCTGAGCCCAGTCCGATAATGGTAGCCACATTGCGGGTTCCGGAAGACTTAGAATAAGTGCCAAATCCGGAAGAGGAAAATACAGGCTGCACTTGAGGTTGAAAGCCCTTTCTTAAATAAAGAAATCCTGTTTCTTTGGGGCCCAGCATCCATTTGTGTCCGCTGGCTGCATAGGCATCTACACCAAGATTTTTTACATTGATAGGAATCAGTCCGGGAGCCTGTGCACCGTCGGCGACGAGAAATATTCCTTTGGCCTGAGTGATCCTGGAAATCTCAGCGAAGGGCATCACCATACCTGTACTGGTGTTGATATGGCTCAACATCAGGTACTTTGTCTTTAAGGTAATGTTCTTTCCGATTGTCTGGACGACTTCTTCCGGAGATTGTGAGGGGATGGGCATCTCCAGTTTCCTGATAACAGCTCCCCGGGTTTGCACCAGGAACTCCAGCCCCACCTCACCGCCACCGTGTTCATCCGTAGTAGTGAGGATTTCGTCGCCAGCATTCAGCTTGAGGGACTGGCCGATGAGGTTTAAGCCTTCGGTGGTATTTCGTGTGATCAGAACCTCGTCCACATCGGCATGAATAAAGTCGGCGACTTTCTTTCTCACCTCTTCCATCTGATTGCCGAGCGGTCCCCAGTTTTCAGCAACGGGATTCGTCTCCAATTGCTTCATTGCGGCACTCACGGCATCAATTACTGAACGTGGACTGGGTCCAAGGCTTCCAGTATTGAGATATAGTCGGTCTTCAGGAATCAGGAGTTGCTGCCGCACTAGTTTGAATAATTCGTCATCTGTGGTAGCCGCCTTTAAGTCACTTGCTGTATTCTGCCTGGAGATGTTACCGAGTCCCAGGGATGGGATGGCCGTCATTCCGCCGAGTACACCCGCGGCTTTGATGAATTGTCGGCGTGAGGTCATGCGACAAGGTAAGGATGAAGTGTGGGGAATGCAACGAACAAATGAGGATGAATTCTCTAAAAGTACCACCTATCCGGCTGAAGTGATCACCAATCCAAATTCCGTTTTCGATTGTCTCCATTTTCCTTACCTTTTAATAAATCTTAGCCATGAAATTATTCTATCTGTTACTGATTTCGCTGACCTTCGGCCCTGGCTACATAGAAGCCCAAACCCCTGCGACAACATCAGGAGCTTATGACGCCAAATATTTCGATAAACTCAAGTGGCGCAACATCGGACCACTGCGGGGTGGGCGCTCCCTGGGGAGTACCGGCAGCCCCGGTCGTCCGAATGAGTATTACTTTGGCGCAACAGGCGGTGGCTTGTGGAAGACAACAGATGGCGGCCAGGAATGGGCTCCCGTTACCGATGGTCAAATTTCAAGTTCCTCGATCGGTGCGGTGGCGGTCGCAGAGACCAACCCGGACATTGTATATATAGGAGGCGGGGAGACCCAGCTTCGCGGCAGCATTACCCAGGGCGACGGCGTGTACAAGACGACGGATGGAGGGAAAACATGGCGATCCCTCGGCCTGAAAGAAACCCAAGCCATTTCCCGGATTCGTGTTCATCCGACTAATCCTGACATTGTATATGTCGCTGCACTGGGACATCCTTACGGCGACAATGAAGAGCGTGGAGTTTTCAAATCCATTGATGGAGGAAATACCTGGAAGAAGGTATTGTATGTAAGTCCGAAAGCAGGAGCTGCGGATTTGATTATTGACAGAACCAACCCGAAGATATTGTACGCGTCTACCTGGCAAGTATATCGTAAGACGTGGAAGATGTGGGGCGGCGGCCCGGATTGCAAACTCTGGAAATCAGAAAATGGCGGAGAGACCTGGAATGAATTATCAAAAAATCCGGGTATGCCGGATGGGCCTCTGGGAAAGATCGGCATCACTGTTTCACCAGCCGATAATAAACGACTATGGGCGATTGTTGAGGCGAATGATGGAGGTGTTTACCGCAGCGATGATGCCGGGGCTACCTGGAAGAAGACGAACGATGACCGCAAGCTTCGTCAACGGGCGTTTTACTATTCCCGTATCTATGCCGATCCGTTGGACCGTGAGACAGTCTATTGCCTGAATGTTGATTTCTTCAAATCCACGGATGGTGGAGTAAAATTTGATCAGCAGATTCAAAGTAAACATGGCGATCACCATGATCTATGGATCGACCCAAACAATAACCAGCGCATGATACTCTCCGATGATGGTGGTGGTGTGGTGTCCGTCAATGGTGGCAAATCATGGACTGATCAAGATTATATTACCACACAATTTTACCATGTCACGACAACGAATCACGTCCCATACCATGTAGCGGGGGCGCAGCAGGACAATTCTACCATCGCCATTCCAAGTGATGGATGGGATCATGCGGATGTATTGGGTGCATGGGGCTATGATGTTGGTGGAGGCGAAAGTGGTTACATCACTTCACATCCTTTGAACCCGGATATTTTCTATGCCGGCAGCCAGGGAGCATTGCTGACCAAATATGATCGATCCACAGGACAAATCCGGGACATCCAGGTATATCCGAGATTTTTCTCCGGCGAGCCGGCCAGTGAGTTACCCGAGCGCTGGCAGTGGACCTACCCCATTGTATTTTCTCCTCTTGATCCAAAAATATTATTTACCTGTTCACAACATATTTGGAAAACAGTTGATGATGGACAAAGCTGGGAACAGATCAGCCCGGATTTGACTTATGCTGATCCGGAAACCCTGGGAGTCTCCGGTGGTATCATCACCCGTGATATGAATGGTCCGGAAATCTATGCAACCGTATTTGCTCTGGCGCCTTCCTTCCATGATGTAAACACGATCTGGGCGGGTTCCGACGATGGAAAAATCAATATCACACGTAACGGGGGTAAGAACTGGACGGATATCACACCCAAAGACCTGCCCAAGAATTCAGTCGTAGCCATTATCGATGAGTCGCGCCATAACGCGGGAACGGCTTACGTGGCGGCATTCCGCTACCAGGTAGATGACCGTCAGCCATATGTATTCAGAACGAAAGACTATGGCAAGACGTGGACCAAAATTGTAACAGGAATTAAAGACGGCCATTTCTCCCGGTCTGTTCGCGAAGACCTTGTCCGTCCGGGATTGTTGTTCCTGGGAACGGAGCATGGTGTCTATGTATCATTTAATGCAGGCGATAACTGGCAGCCGCTGCAACTCAATCTTCCTGATACCCCCATCCGCGACCTCGTGGTGAAAGACAATGATGTGGTTTTAGGCACGCATGGACGCGGCTTCTGGATACTGGATGACATACAGCCCTTGAGGCAACTCACCCCGGACTTGATGAAGCAGAATACCATTCTGTTTCAGCCAGGTGATGCCATGCGCGGAGTGGACAATGCCAGCTTCCAATACTACCTGAAAGATAAAGTGGACACCGTGAAGGTTGAGATTCTTGACGGACAGGGAAACGTAGTTCAAAAATTCAGGGGCGATAAGCCAGAATATAAACCCGATCCGGGGATTCCCTGGTGGGAGCGTGAGCCAGCCAAACCAACGACGGCCGCTGGTCTGAATACTTTCAGTTGGAATCTTCGCTATCCGGGTGCAACGGTGTTTGAGGGAATGATCCTCTGGGGTGCCAATGCTAAGGCAGGTCCGAAGGCACCAATTGGTAAGTACCAGGTGAGATTCACGTCTGGCAGTTATTCCCAGACGTATCCTTTCAACATCAAGATGGACCCAAATCTTAAAGGAGTCAGCGAAGCGGACTTGAAGGAAACATTTGACGTGGCCATGAAGATTCGGGACAAAGAAAGCGCAGCCAATGAAGCGGTGATCCGCATTCGTGAAATCCGCAAGCAGATGGAGGCGGGGCTGAAAGAAACATCCGATCCAACCATCACGGCATATGCCAAGGATTTGCTATCCAAACTTGGCGTGATAGAAGAAGACCTCTATCAGGTCCGCAACCGTAGTGGGCAGGACCCGTTGAACTTTCCTATCAAATTAGGAAATCGCATCTCTGCTGTCAGACGAAGCCTTGAGACTGGCGATGCAAAACCAACGGCCGGTGTTTACAAAGTGTTTGCCGAGTTGAGTAAGGAGCTGGATGGTGAGCTGGTCAAACTGGACAATACATTGAAGGCGGGTATTGACGGGCTTAATCCGATGCTGCAAAACAAGCAGATGAAGGGAATCATAGACATCCGAAAGAAATAGGTTGCTGCATTGAAATCATTACCCGTTCAATACTCCAGAAAGCCCAGCCTTCCCGATTGAAGTATGAGGGCATGGGCTGATGGGTTCCCTATTGATAAACCCGAACGTACTCGACTTCCATCCTTTGAGGCCAAATATTTTCATCTACGCCTTCTTTGCCACCCCAGTTGCCGCCGACCGCGACGTTCATGATCAGGTGAAATCGCTGGTCGAAGGGCCAACCCTTGAAGTCTTCGCGCGCACTCCGGGTAACGCTGTAATACAGTCTGTCGTCAACGAAGAAGTCAATCTTTGATTCCGTCCAGTTAACGGCATAGATATGAAAGGCGTCCATGCAATCGGCTATCGTGATTTTGTCTCCTTTTTGTGTTCCTTTTGCATGGTTATAGGTTTCAGTATGAATAGTTCCATGGATCACCCCTGGATCATAACCAACATGTTCCATGATGTCAACCTCGCCACTTTCGGGCCAGCCACCATACTTCCAATCGGTTGACAACATCCAAATGGCAGGCCACGTCCCTTTACCTCGTGGCAGTTTTGCCTTCACTTCAATCCTGCCATACAACCAATCGCCCTTGAGCTTGCTGACCATACGGGTAGAGGTATAAACTTTGCCACCCATTGATTCCTTGCGTGCCTCAATAATAAGCTTCCCGTTTTCCACCCTGACGTTTTTTGAATCCTTTGTGTAGTACTCCAGTTCATTGTTTCCCCATCCGCATACATTGGGACAGCCATCGCCCAGATCGTAGTTCCAGTGAGTTGTGTCCGGTGCACCTGTATAATTGAACTCATCGGACCAGATAAGTTTCATTTTATTGTCTTCCTTAAAAGAGAGAGAAACCATGCCAACAAGTATAATGAGGAAGACAAATATTCGAGCAGGATTCATTTTGGTTTGAAAGAATGGAGTTGGACTAGTGCATTTCTTGCCCATCACTTCAATTCAAAAGTAACTTCCTTCACATCCCTTGAGTTGCCACCAATGAATATTGAAAACTTTCCTGGTTCGGTACCCCACGACATATCGCCACGGTAAAACGAGAGGTCCTGCGGTGTAAGTGTAAATTTCACTTCTTTGCTTTCTCCGGCTCCAAGTGAAATCTTATCAAAGCCTTTCAATTCTTTAACCGGCCGTGCAGCTGTCCCCACCCAATCTCGGATGTAAAGCTGAACCACCTCGTCGCCACCACGGGTTCCGGTGTTTTTTACCTGGACAGTTACCCCAATGTTTTCGCTTGATGCGATGGTCGTCTTATCCAAAACGGGGTTGCTATATTCAAATTGTGTATAGCTTAGTCCGAACCCGAACGGATACAAGGGATCGTTGACGATGTCGCGGTATTTGGACTGATACACGCGGTCACTCAAGGGCTCCTTGTAATTGCCGTGGTAGGTCCTCGCACCATTGAGGTGACTGTAATAAATGGGAATCTGCCCTTCGCTTCGTGGAAAGGTGGAAGGAAGCTTTCCCGATGGATTAAAATCACCGAACAATACATCCGCTATCGCGGTGCCGGCGGTAGAGCCCAGGGTCCAACCTTCCACGATGGCAGACACATGCTGGTCTATCCATTCGATAGCCAACGGGCGGGCGTTGATCAGAACAACAATGATTGGCTTTCCGGTTTCAACCATTGCCTTCACAAGATCTTCTTGTACTCCTGGTAACCCGATCTTGGAACGCGAAGCACCCTCCCCATTCATGACTGCGCTTTCGCCAACTACCATGATCACGGCATCCGATTGGGTGGCAATGGATTTTGCTGCGGCAAATTTTTCTTTGTTATCGTCATATAGATTGCAGCCTGGCGCGAAACTGACTCTTGTCGTGGCGCCAAGTTTTTGTTGAATGCCCTCGAGCATGCTTACCGGATCTTCCGCTCTCCCGAAGAACGACCACGAACCATTCATATCGGCTTTATTGTCCCCCAATGGACCAATCACGGCCAGTCGTTTAATAGTCTTAGAGAGTGGCAGAATATTTTTCTCATTCTTCAGCAAGACAATGGATTTGTGTGCCATATCCAGGGCAGAGGCTAGATGTTTTTCTGAACGGACATCAGATTTCTCTCTTTCTGGGTTGGAATAGCGGTAGGGGTCATCAAATAATCCGAGATCCATCTTGAGTTGAAGCACACGCCGGACAGCCTCGTTCACAATTGACTCATTCACTTGCCCGGATCTCACCAGGTCGGGAAGCCTCTTGATGTATATGTCCGACATCATATCCATATCGCAACCCGCTTCGATGGCCACTTTCGCTGCCTGAGCGCTGTCGGCAACAAAACCATGCGGAAGCATCTCTCCGACAGATGCCCAATCGGAAACAACCATGCCTTTGAAACCCCATTCCTTTCTCAGGACTTGCTGCAATAGAAACTTATTTCCTGTAGCAGGAATACCGTTCAGGGTATTGAATGAATTCATGATGGATGCAGCGCCAGCTTTTACGGCGGCTTCGTACGGCGGCAAGTAGACTTCTCTCAACTGCCGTTCACTCATATCTACTTCAGTATAGTCGCGACCGGCAAGGGGTGCTCCATAGGCTGCAAAGTGCTTGACACAAGCCGCAATGGTTGTCGGATCAGAAAGTTCGTCACCTTGGAATCCTTTTACCCTGGCTTCTGCGATACGAGAACCCAGATAGGGATCTTCGCCGGCTCCTTCGGAGGTACGCCCCCAACGAGGATCACGGCTGATATCCACCATGGGAGCAAAAGTCCAGTTTATGCCGACGGCAGAACATTCTTCGGCTGCGACACGAGCCGAGGACTGGATGGCTTTCAGATCCCAACTTGCGGCTTCTGCCAGTGGCTGCGGTGTAACCGTTTGAAATCCGTGAATCACATCAGCGCCAAACAGCAAGGGGATCTTCAAGCGAGATTCTTCCGTGGCTATCTTTTGCAGTCGTGCCGTGTAGGCCGTGCCGTGAACATTAAACAGTCCTGTAATTTTACCTTCCCGGATAGCATTGTCAAATTTTGGTGACTCTGAAGTATTCACCGTTGGCCCCGTGTTGAACAAGTCCCCCACAATGACATTCAACTGCCCGACCTTTTCCTCCAGCGTCATCTGGCTTATCAGCTTATCGATACGGTCGGGAGAGGAGCTTTCTTTTTGGCCGCACTGCGAGAGAATAATTCCCGCAAACAATGCCGCAATTACTTTTTTCATGAATAAATAATTTATTTCTTGTTGATCAGTCAAGCTAGGAAAAATTCCTGACCTTTTCAGGCCTGCGCCATGGTTATGATATTTCAGGTTTGACATCCTGGATATTGGAAAGTTGAGAATGGATGCCACTCTTTGTTTGGAGTTGTTCATGTGTGCCTTTGATATATATAATTGGAGGAATCCTTATTCAAATTGCAGGTGCAGACAGTCTTAAAACTCATAGTAAGGTTAATGTGGCTCCGGAGACATCCAACCCATCGTCAAATCGTGACTTTAGTCATTCCAATCGCTGACTTACCCTAATGGCCATTAGCCGGTACCCAATCCCATTTTCGTCCCAATTGTCTAATTTCATTGTAACCATTCTTCAAACTCCTAGTTACCCTATTTGAAAACCGCCTGATTTGGAAGCGATTTCGGACAACGTATTGATGGTAAAAGTCAGAGATGGCGATCTGGACAGGCTGGGCCTGCTCTTCGAGCGCTATAAAAGGCCATTGTATGGTTTTTTTTATGGGATGAACCGGGACCAGGAGCTGTGTGAGGATCTGGTACAGAACACCTTCATCAGGATTCTAAAGTACCGGCACCTCTTCCGTGGCGACGGTGATTTTAAGACCTGGATGTTCCACATTGCGCGGAACGTAAGTCACGACCAGTTTCGGAAGAACAAGATCAGGTTGAAGGAGGATGTGGACAGGTGGCACGAGCGATTGGGACATAACGAAAACAAACTTTCCGAAATGCAGGCCACGGAAGAACAGGAATTGTTGAATATGGCTATGGCACGTTTGCCGGAGGACCGGAGAGAAGTGCTGCTGTTGAGCAAGTATGAGGAGAAGAAGTACAAGGAGATCGGAGAAATACTGGGATGTTCGGAGGGGGCTGTAAAAGTGAAAGTGTTTCGCGCGTTGCAGGAGTTAAAGGCTGTGTATCAGCAACTGGAAAAAAGAATGTAGAGTTAATAAAACTTAAAGTCGAAGGTCCTGGCCTGGAGCAGTTAAGTAATTGAAGTAATAGGCTTATCAGAAGTAAAATTAAGGATTATGGAAACGAATAAGATAATCGAACTCATCGCCAAGTACAACGAAGGACTTGCTGACCCTTCTGAGATCAAGTTGCTGGAGCAATGGATAGAAGAAGGGCTTGTTGACTTGACGCAATTGCGGGAGCTTTCGGCGCTGGACCTGCAACTGATGAAGCAGGAGGAGCCGGTTCCATCGCTTCGCCTGGATGATCAGTTCCATGCCATGCTTGCCGAAGAGAAGAAAAAGATGAAGCGCACACCATTGTCTTTCCAGTTTCCGGAATGGAATATGCTCTTCCCTCGTCTCGCCATGGCGGCATCTCTTTTGTTGGTGGGCTTCATCGGCGGATACTGGCTGCAACGGCCAATCCCACAGGGCGATGTTCAGGCCTTGACGAAAGAAGTAAGCGAGATGAAGGAGATGATGGTGCTGTCGCTTTTGGAAAAAGAGTCGGCCAGTGAACGACTTCGCGCTGTGAGCCTTACCGACGACATGGACCATGTAAGCGACAAGGTGACCAAAGCCCTGTTTCAAACCCTGAATCATGATCCAAATGTAAACGTGCGACTCGCGGCGCTTGAGGCATTGAAGCCCTACACAAAGCAAAGCGAGGTCAGACAGGAGTTAATTCATTCCATCTCCCAACAGGATTCTCCCCTGGTGCAGGTTACCCTGGCGGAATTGATGGTGTCTATCCAGGAAAAGAAATCGGTAAAAGAACTTCAAAAACTGTTGGATAACGATCGTACGCCGAGAGAGGTGAAGAATAAAATCAAAGAGAGTATTGATGTGTTGATCTAAAGATTATAACAATATGAAAACAAGAATTGGTTTGTTGATGCTGTTGGGCCTCATGGTCACACCAGGAGTAGCCCAGACGTTTACCGAGACCATAACAAGGGAGCTGGTTTTTGAAAAGAAAGCCGCAAACAACGCCCTCATGGTATTCAATATTAATGGCGAGGTGAAAGTGGAGGGATATACGGGTGACAAAGTTCTTATTGAAGTGAAAAAGACAATCTATGGAAAGACGGAGGCGAGATTGGAAAAGGGGAAAGCCGAAATTCAATTGGGTGTCATAGATCGTGCGGACACCCTGATTGTCTACGTGCAAGGTCTCTGCTCCGAATTTGGCAGACGCAAGAAGAAAGAGAACTGGCAAAGTGGGTGGGGCTGGGGATATCAATGGAATAACTGTGGAAAAAATGGTGATTGCAACAACAAAGAATACGACTACAAGATGAGTTATACCATCAAAGTGCCGACGAATATCGGTGTTTATGCCAGCACAGTAAATGGTGGAGACGTCGAGATCAGCAATGTCAATGGAAACCTCCTGGCCGACAACGTGAATGGGAGTATCCGGTTAATAAATATTTCCGGCACAACACATGCCTCTACCATCAATGGAAATGTGGATATAAATTATTCTGGTAACCCTTCCGGAGATTCGAAGTATTACTCTTTGAATGGCGACATCAATGCAAACTTTCACAAAGGACTCGCGGCAGAACTCACTTTCAAAAGTTTCAATGGTGAATTCTACTCGTCGGTGGATGACATCACGCCCTTGCCGGTACGGGTGGAGAAGTATGCGACAGGAGAAGGTTTGCAGTCCAAGGTGAATGGCAACCGGAACAAGGTGAGAACGGGTGGGCCGCTGCTGGATTTTGAGACCTTCAATGGTGATGTGTATCTGAGAGAGAACTGATTAGTTGGTGATTTGACGATTTGGTGAACTAGTGATTTGAAAATAAGACAATTTGAAAATTTGAAAACGGAAAAGACTATGAAAAACAGGATGATTTTGATTTTTGGTTTGATGTTGTTTGGATGGATGGCGCAGGCGCAGAACAATAATGAGTTTACCATTCCGCTGAGCGATCCGGCCAAGCGTGGCAAGTTGAAAGCCCATTTAAACTACGGATCAATTACGGTGAAAGGCACTGCCAGAAAAGATGTGCTGGTAAGATACAATTCAACGAAAGATGCAGATGATGACCGTCATGGCCGCAAGGGTGGTGATACCAAAGATGGCCTCAAAAGGATTGGGGGCGGAGGTCTGGAGCTTGAGGCCAGCGAAAATGCAAACCTGGTGAAAGTAGGTTCTGATTCCTGGAATGCCAAAACAGCCCTTGAGATAGAAGTCCCTTCAGGAATGGACCTTAAGGTGAGCACTTACAATGACGGTGACCTGATCATTACCAATATCCAGGGTGAAGTGGAACTTACCAATTATAACGGACCCATCACCGCCCTCAATGTTTCAGGATCCGTGGTGGCCACGACCTACAACGGCGATGTGAAGGTGACTTTCGACAAGACAACCGACGGAACACCGATGTCTTTTGCCACCTACAATGGAGACATAGACCTTACCTTTCCTTCGACGGTAAAGGCAACGTTTAAGATGAAGACAGAGCAGGGAGATATTTATACCGGCTTCGACATGAACATTGTGAGCAGTGGCCCCGTACAGAAGAAAGACACGAAGTCAGGGGCTTTCAAAATGGTGATCGATGAATGGAAAAAGGGCGATGTGAACGGGGGAGGAGCGGAGATTACCATGAGGAATTACAATGGGGATATTTCGATCCGGAAGAAATAAGCCAGAAATTAGAAAATGATTGAATTGCCATGACCTTCGGGTTATGGCAATTTTTTTGTGCTCCGGTCAACAGACGATGAGAACCCCGATTCTCCGAAAGAAAGATTTCTGATTATATTTCTGATGAATGGTTCTCACCAATCAGCATCGCCTTCTTTCCCTTGATTTCCTTCGGGGCTTCATCATGGTGCTGCTTGCGCTGGAGAGTACACACCTGTTCGATCACCTTCTTGAGTGGAGTGAAGGGAGTGCGATGAATGCAGTTGTTCTTCAGTTCTTTCATCATCCCTGGAATGGGCTTCGTTTTTGGGACCTGATCCAGCCCGGATTCATGTTTATGGCAGGCACAGCCATGGCCTTTTCTATTGAAAGGCAAAGTGAGCTTGGCATCCCATGGAGTAAGCAATTGAAAAAAGCCTTTAGACGAAGCGGCTGGCTTTTCTTTTGGGGTGTTCTGGACTACGCCGTCCGCCCCGGTGGACTTTCATTTGAGTTGTGGGATGTGCTGACGCAACTATCATTTACTACGCTAATAACCTTTCTTATTTTCCGATTGCCCGTTTCCAGGCAGCTCCTGATAAGTCTAGGACTTCTCTTGCTTACGGAAATACTTTACCGCTTCACGGGGATCAGTGGTTATGACCAACCATTCGTTGACCAGCACAACTTCGGCAACTACATGGATTGGGTGCTGATGCATAAAGTCAATAAGGATGGCTGGGTGGCGATTAATTGCCTACCCACAGCGGCTCACACCATTTGGGGTGCAATCGCTGGAAGACTTTTGCTGAGTACAATGCCGGACGGTAAGAAAATCTCTTACTTGATTGGCGCGGGAGTACTTTGCCTGATGGTGGGTTATTCTATGGACTATTCTGTTACCCCGATCATCAAGCGCATTGCGACCAGTTCATTTACTATCGTTTCGGGTGGATGGTGTCTTTTAGCCCTTGCCTTGAGCTACGGTTGCATCGATTTTCTTCAGTACCGGAAACACCTTGAGTTTTTCACCATGGTGGGAATGAATTCAATTTTCTTATATCTCTTTTTTGAGATTATCGGTGCACGTTGGTTCAATGGATATGTGGGTGCGGTAACCAATGGAGTAATGGATTTCGTCCATGTGCAGGGAATGTTGAAGATGGTCATCACCTCACTGTCAATCTTCGGTTTGGAATGGGGGATATGCTATTTTCTTTATTCGAAAAAGATATTTTTTAAGTTGTAAGAAAAGTTCGGTTTTGCTGCTGTGGATTCAGATATTATTAGGAATGGACTTTTGCTAGCCAATTGTTAATTTGCAGGAACAATCATAATCGTAGGGCCTCAATCACCAAATCAGAGAACCACCAAATATCAAGCGGGAGTAGCTCAGTTGGTAGAGCATCAGCTTCCCAAGCTGAGGGTCGCGGGTTCGAATCCCGTTTCCCGCTCGAATTAGGTATTGATCGGACTATCGGGTGATTGGATGGCCTTTTGATCCCATTTGCATTTCCTGTTAAAAAATGCCTTTTCGGCTGTCACACGTATGATTTTTGCCTAACTTGGATTGGCTTCGCAACCAAATCAACCTAACGTTAATAGTTAATAAGTATGGCAAAATGGAGGGTATTGTTGTTGGCTGTGATTTTTTGCGTGCTTTTTGCATTGCCATCCGTAGCCCAGGTGTCGTTTGGCTTCAACGCAGGGATTGGGAGCAGTACTGACAAAGGTGATCAATATGCTCTGAATACATCGTGGCCTAAAGTCAGCCCAACCGGCGGTTCTTCGTCCAATCAAATAGTATTTTACGAAGGCGCCAGTGCCACCACCATCTCTGCCTATGCTAACTGGGAGGCCACGCGCATTTTTAGCGCAGGCCTGGTTTACAGTAACGTGCAATTCACGGGCACTGCCAGCCACCGGACAGGTATATCCAATTCACTGGGTGTTCAGTTAAAACTGAATTTCGTCGCCAACACTAGCAAGGTGATACCATTTATTCAGGCTGGATACATGTTTAGCAATTCCAACACGATGCATCAGGACAAAGCAACCTCCACCCAGTTTCCGACCCAAACACAACCCGCCTTCGAGCTCAAGTCCTCTACGACTTTGGGAATTGCCGGCGACCTGGGAGTGGAAATTAAGCTAAGCGCCCCATTTGCTGTGGTAGTCATGGTGGGATTTCGAGGTGTGGAGCTGACAGATAGTGCATCGGATGCATTTATAAAGGCATTGAACTATGGCGCAGCATTCCAGTCACCCAGCTATATTGATGGTGT
>JANYHW010000106.1 GCA_025358885.1 Cytophagales bacterium
GATGGACTGCCTGGAAAGTGAAGTGCACCAGAAACGCAGGGAAATGGGAATCAACAGGGTCTACAAATTGGTGGATACCTGCGCGGCAGAGTTCGAAGCCAAAACCCCCTATTACTATTCTACCTTCGATGCAGAGAACGAATCACCGGTTTCAGATAGAAAAAAAGTAATCATCCTTGGCTCCGGACCTAACCGCATCGGACAAGGCATAGAGTTTGACTATTCCTGCGTTCATGGCGTGCTCGCGGCGAAAGAATGCGGCTATGAAACAATCATGATCAACTGCAATCCGGAAACCGTTTCAACCGACTTCGACATTGCAGACAAACTTTACTTTGAGCCTGTATTCTGGGAACATCTCTGGGATATTATCCAGCATGAAAAGCCAGAAGGTGTAATTGTTCAGCTGGGAGGTCAAACCGCATTGAAGCTAGCCGAAAAGCTTCATAAGTATGGCGTTAAAATCATGGGCACCTCTTTCGAGGCTCTTGACCTGGCAGAAGACCGCGGCAGTTTTTCGACACTGCTCAAAGATCTAAATATTCCTTATCCTGTTTTTGGCGTCGCTACGGATGCCGATGAAGCACTGGAGGTTTCAAAGACCATTGGCTTTCCATTGCTGGTGAGGCCATCGTACGTGCTCGGCGGTCAGAGCATGAAAATTGTGATCAACGAAAAGGAGTTGGAGAATCATATCCTTGACATTTGGAAACACCTACCTCAAAATAAGGTGTTGCTGGACCACTTCCTGGATGGAGCGATTGAAGCCGAGGCGGATGCCATTTGCGATGGTGAGGATGTGTACATCATTGGTATCATGCAGCACATTGAACCAGCGGGCATTCATTCCGGCGATTCATATGCTGTTCTTCCTCCATATAACCTGGGTGATTTCGTTATCAAACAAATCGAAACCTACACCAAACGAATCGCACTGGCCTTAAAGACTGTTGGGTTGATTAATATTCAATTCGCCATCAAGAGTGACAAGGTCTATATCATTGAGGCCAATCCCCGGGCATCCAGAACGGTGCCATTCATTTGCAAGGCATACGATGAACCCTATGTCAACTTCGCCACCAAGGTGATGCTGGGGGAAAAGAAAGTGAAGGACTTTACCTTTAATCCTACCAAGAAGGGATATGCGATAAAAGTGCCTGTGTTTTCTTTCAGCAAATTTCCGGAAGTCAACAAGGAGCTTGGACCGGAAATGAAATCCACCGGAGAAGCAATCTATTTCATTGATGACTTGATGGATGATTACTTCCTGAATATTTATTCGGAGAGGAATCTGTACCTGAGCAGATAGAATTATTTAGTGATTTAGTGATTCGGTGATTGACTCCGAACGTCAAGTCTTCAATTATTAAATCGCCAAATCACCAGACAGTCAAATCACCAAATATTTCATTCGCTCTTCAACGACCTCACCGGGTTCGCCATCGCAGCCTTTACGGATTGATAACTCACCGTAAGCCAGGCGATGGACAACGCCGCCAGTCCTGCTAAAGCAAAGGATTCTACTCCCAGATCAATGCGATAAGCAAAACTGCTCAGCCATTGATCCATCATCCACCACGCCAGGGGTGTTGCCAGCACGAATGCCACCCCTACCAGCCTGGTAATATCTTTCGACAACAGGATCACGACTCCTCCCACGGAAGCACCCAAAACTTTTCGGACACCAATCTCTTTGGTCCGCCGACTGGCCGTGTATGCCGAGAGTCCGAACAGACCTACGCAGGCAATGACAATGGCCAAGGTCGAAAAGACAGTGAACATTTTTCCCGACCGCCTGTCGTCAGCATAGCCCTGGTTGAGGTTATCTTGTAAGAATTCGTACCGGAAGGCTTTGTCAGGCACAAATTCCTTCCATTTCTTTTCAATCTGCGTCAGCGCTTGCTGCAACCCATCCGGCTTCAACCGGATCGCCAGGTAATTCATGTTTGTTCGCGCAAATACCTCCTTGTTGAAAATGACAAGGGGCGTTATTTCATCGCGCAAGGATTGAAAATGGAAATTTTTAACAACGCCAATGACCGTGAACAGCCGTGCACGTTCGTTAACCGAATCATTTCGGAACAGGTCTGTGTTCGACAACTTGCGCCCAATAGGATCGGTAAGGCCAATGGTTTTAACAGCCGTTTCATTCAACAATACATTGAGTGAATCATTGGTTTCTTTTGAAAAGAGTCGGCCCTCCTTAAGTATGAATCCAATCTCCTTGCCAAAGTCATCATCCATCACCATGGACTTCACGGTCAGGACTTCATTGGAGCCTTCTGGCTGAAACATCTGACCAAAAAAATCATCGCGGTTTCCCACACGGGAACTGGTGCCGGACACAGATTTCACTTCCGGTATTCTTCTGATTTCTTCAGCGAATGTTTCAAATTTCTCAGTAAGAGCCCATGCCCGTTCCACCATCAATACTTGTTCCGTATTAAATCCAAGGTCTTTGTTTTGAATGAACCTCATTTGTTCACCTACCACCAGGGTGCCGACAATGAGCACAATGGATATGATAAATTGAAACACCACGAGCCCATTGCGAAGCCAGGAGCCAGCTGAACTGCCCGAAAAATTCCCTTTCATGACCACCACAGGACTGTACGACGACAGCACCAGGGCAGGATACAGACCGGCCAACAAACCGACGGTCAAGGCAAATCCCAATAAACCAATGATCACCTGGGTATCGAAAGTGAAGTGCAGTTGTTTTTGCAGCAGCGTATTGAAAGTCGGAAGCAGCAGAAGGGCACCAAGCACCGCGATCACCATTCCAATCAATGCCAACAGAATAGCCTCCACCAGGAATTGGGTGACCAGCTGGTCTTTCAATGACCCCATCACTTTTCTTACACCCACCTCCCGTGCCCGTTCGGCGGAACGTGCCGTGGAGAGGTTCATGAAATTGATACACGCGATGGAAAGGATCAGCACGCCGATGAAGATCAATGCGTAGACATATTTCAAATTACCGCTGGGTGTAATGGTAAACTCGATATTCGTCGGATCCAGATGAATGGCCGTCAGGGGTTGAAGGAAGTATCGATATCCGTTTCCAGCCTTCTTGTAGTCCTCCCAGGATTGACCAAGTTCCCGTTCAATTTGTCCCGATGCATACCTGTCTACCATAGCAGGGAATTTGCCTTCCAGCGCGCTGGCATCAGCCCCTTTCTTTAGTTTCAAATATGAATGGGTGTCAAAGGTGATGTAGTTTTCAGTCTTCCGAAAGTCAGCCGCCGAAAACGAGGCGATGAAGTCTGCACGAAGGTGAGAGTTGTCTGGTATCATCTTGAAAACACCGGACACTTTGCATTCACCAAAATTTCCGTACAGCACCTTTCCAACCGGATCTTCCTTTCCAAAAATTTTCAGGGCCATGGCCTCCGACAAAATGATCTGATCGGGTACCGCAAGGGCAGTCTTCTTATCTCCTTTCACCAGCGTTAAATCAAAAAAGGAGAAGAAGGAACTGTCGACCCAAATAAAAAAATTCTCTTCAAAGGTTTTGACTTCACTTGTGCCCGACTTGTAGTTTACGGCCATGTTGTCGGCCGGGCCCAGCAGATGCAAACTATTTTCAACTTCGGGAAAATCGTGTTGCATGGTGGGAGCATAGGAATGAGGGATGGCCGCATAGAAAGTAGCGTGGCCTGGATACTTTCTCTCCAATGCGATCTTGTAAATCCTTTCAGCATCCGGAAAGAAGCGATCATACGATACCTCATGCCTGACATAGAGGGTGATTAACAGACAGGCGGCAATACTTATGGCAAGACCCACCACATTAATGGTAGTGTAGATCTTTTGTTTGACAAGGCTCCGAAAGGCTATTTTGAGATAATTTCGCAACATAGACTACAGTATTGATGCACTAACCTTTGATAAAGTTGAGTAAAATTCAAACAATTTCAGGCCTGTGCCGTCTATGGCTGAAGCACCTGGGGTTTAATCGTTAAAATACGTACTTTCTTAAGAAACGGCTATCTTTGCACCTCTGCTGACGGACCTATGTTCAAATTAATTATCATATTGATACTGGTCATCTACCTTCTCAATAAGGTAAGTGTATTTCTTTTCCGGGTGATGGGTCGTCCCCAGCAAGCTCCTCCATTCAGGCGACCTGCTGATGGCAGCATTCACATGGACAATGCCCCGAAAAGATCAGCCAAAAAAGGCGGATCGAAAGGCGGGGAGTATGTCGATTACGAAGAAGTAAAATAAAAAGGATCCAGGATGCCGGGGACCCAATCCAGCATCCACCATCGTCAACTACCGTGCACGCCATCACCAACAGCATACATACGGCAACCAGCAAAGAGCATCCAACATCTGGTACTCATTTCTTCAAATACCAGGCTACCGGCAACGACTTTGTTCTGGCTGACAACCGTGAAAGCAGACTTTCATTTACGGCGGCGCAGGTTTCCAAGATTTGTGATCGCCGCTTCGGCATCGGAGCGGATGGCCTAATCCTTCTGGAGAAGGACCCATCACTTGATTTCAAGATGGTGTACCGGAACAGCGATGGAAGCGAAAGTTTCTGCGGGAATGGTTGCCGCGCCGCTGTGCATTTTGCACACACCCTTGGAATAATCAATGGCACCGCTTCATTCAATGCGTATGACGGTCGGCACGATGCTGTAATTCTACCTGGCGGAATGGTCCGCTTTTCATTGCGTGAGGTAAGCAAAATTGAAAACAAAGAAGAAGATTTTTTTATCAATACCGGCACAGAGCATCATGTCCGCTTTGTTAAAGAATTGGCCGCATACCCTGTTTTCGACGAAGGAAGGAAAATGCGTTATAGCGATCTGTATAAGCCCAATGGCACAAATGTTGATTTTGTTGAGATCAATGGAGACAACAGCGTTTCCTTTCGCATTTATGAACGCGGGGTAGAAGCAGAAACTTATTCCAGTGGATCAGGGGCAACAGCCTGCGCACTGGTCGTTGCTGCTAAAACAGGCCGCCCTTCTCCAATTAAATTATCCGCTCCCGGGGGCGAGCTCGAGGTAACATTCAAGACAGGGCCCGATGGCATATTTCGTGACATCTTCCTTACTGGCCCTGTTCAGTTGGTTTTTGAGACAACCTATGACCTTTAGTCTGGCACAGGGCAGGTAACACACTGCCAAAATGCCCTCCAAGTCAATTTGGGCCTATAATTGCACCCCTGAAAATCTTAACTTTACACCCCGTTTGGGAACCGGAATGATCACCAGGGCCCTGCGAATAAACATCAGACATGCTAAAATTCATTGCCAAATTACTGGGTACGAAATCAGAAAAAGATATCAAGCGCATCATGCCGCTGGTGGAGGATACCAAGCGGGAAGGAGAAAAGCTGAAAGGACTGTCGCATGATGAACTAAGGAATCAAACAAAAGAGGTCCAGGCCTACATCAATGAAAAGCTAAAACCCATTGATGATCAATTGGCAGAACTCCATCGTCAGGTGCTGGATCAGCCTCAACTCGATCTCCACGAAAAGGAAGCCATCTTCAACCAGATAGATCAAATAGAAAAAGACCGCAACAAGGAACTTGAGACGGTACTTATGGCCATGCTTCCCAAAGCATTCGCCATCATGCGGGAAACTGCCCGACGCTTCAAGGAGAACGAATTTCTTGAAGTCACTCCCCAGGACTACGATCATCAGTTCGCAGCAAAATATGATCACGTGAAGATCGAAGCCGGAAAGGCCCGTTGGCATAATCAATGGATGGCCGCCGGTAATATGATCACCTGGGACATGGTGCACTACGACGTACAAATCATTGGTGGTATTGTATTGCATGAAGGAAAAATTGCAGAAATGGCTACGGGTGAAGGAAAGACCCTCGTAGCGACCTTCCCCACCTTTCTCAACGCCCTTGCAAAAAGAGGTGTGCACATTGTCACCGTCAACAATTACCTCGCTACCCGCGACAGCGAGTGGATGGGTCCGCTCTTTCAGTTTCATGGACTTACCATAGACTGCATCGATAAGCACGAACCCAACTCTATTGCCCGAAGGAATGCCTACCAGGCAGACATCACCTACGGCACCAACAATGAATTTGGTTTTGACTACTTGCGCGACAACATGGCCCGCGACCCTGAAGAACTTGTGCAACGAGGTCACCATTATGCCATGGTCGATGAAGTAGACAGCGTATTGGTAGATGAAGCGCGAACTCCCCTCATCATTTCCGGGCCCGTTCCGCGAGGTGACGAGCATGAATTCTATGACCTGAAACCCCGCATCTTCAAGGTAGTGGAGGCGCAAAAGAAACTCGTGACGCAATATCTCAACGACGCCAGGAAACTCATCCACGATGGGGATGAAAAAGAAGGAGGTCTGGCCCTTTTCCGTTCTCATCGCGGCATGCCTAAATTCAAACCCCTCATCAAATTTCTGAGTGAGTCAGGCAACAAAAGCCTCCTCCAAAAAATTGAAAACTATCACCTTCAGGACAACAAGAAAGAAATGCCCAAGGCGGATGCACCTTTGTATTTCGTTATCGACGAAAAAGACAATAGTGTTGAACTCACGGACAAAGGCATCGACCTGATCACCGGAGAGGGTGAGGATCATTCTCTTTTCATTTTGCCTGAAATCGGAATGGAACTTTCACGCATTGAAAAAGATGCGGGCATGGATCCATCCACCAAACTTCAAAAGAAAGATGAGCTTATTCGCGACTACTCAACCAAGTCGCAGCGGGTGCATAGCATCAATCAGTTGTTGAAGGCGTATACACTCTTTGAACGCGATACAGAGTATATTATCGTAGATGGCAAGGTGAAGATCGTTGACGAGCAAACCGGCCGCGTGCTCGATGGCAGGCGTTACTCCGATGGATTGCATCAGGCCATTGAAGCCAAGGAGAGCGTGAAGGTGGAAGATGCCACCCAGACGTATGCCACAATCACCCTTCAGAATTATTTCCGCATGTACCACAAACTTGCGGGGATGACAGGTACAGCAGAAACGGAAGCAGGCGAATTGTGGGACATCTACAAACTGGATGTTGTGGTGATTCCCACCAATAAGCCGGTGACACGCGAAGACTTTGATGACCTCGTGCACAAAACCATTCGGGAGAAATTCAATGCCGTAGTCGAAGAGATCGTCACCCTGACTTCTGCCGGAAGACCGGTGCTGGTGGGTACTACTTCTGTGGAAATATCTGAATTGCTCAGCCGCATGCTGCAAATGCGAAGGATCAAACACAATGTGTTGAACGCAAAGCAGCATCAGCGCGAAGCGGAAATTGTTGCTGAGGCCGGAAAACCCGGTACCGTTACCATTGCCACCAACATGGCGGGTCGTGGAACGGATATTAAACTTACGCCGGAGTCACGCGCTTCAGGCGGACTCGCCATTATCGGAACGGAAAGACATGAATCTCGTCGCGTTGATCGTCAGCTGCGCGGTCGGGCCGGACGTCAGGGAGATCCGGGAACATCCAAGTTCTATGTCTCTCTTGAAGACAGCCTCATGCGCCTATTCATGCCTGAACGAATTGCAAGGATCATGGATCGGCTCGGTCTGAAAGAAGGCGAAGTGATCTCACACTCTATGGTCACCAATTCCATTGAGCGTGCCCAGAAGAAAGTAGAAGAGAACAACTTCGGCATTAGAAAGCGGCTGCTGGAATATGATAACGTTATGAACTCACAGCGTGAGGTCATTTACAAGCGAAGAAGAAACGCCCTATTTGGCGAGCGTCTTCAGCTCGACATTCTCAATATGCTTTTCGATACCTGCGACGACCTGGTGGCAAATGCCAAGGCGGGAGAAAGTCTGGAGAACTTCCGGGTTAACGTGCTCACCATTCTCGGAATTGATTTTACAATGGTCCAAGATGAGTTCACCAGGCTCAATCAAGGAGAACTGACAGAAGCCCTGTACCAACAGGCATTTAAGCATTATGAAAGCAAGAACGAGGCAGTAGCACAGAAAGCATTGCCCATCATTCACGATATCTTCAAAACGCGCGGAGCTACAGTGGAAAATATCCTCGTGCCCTTCAGCGACGGAGTGAAACAAATTGGTGTGTCGGCGCCGCTCAAGAAGTGCATTGAAACCAACAACGCCGAACTCATCCGCTCCATGGAGAAGATGATCACCCTGGCAATCATTGACCAGCAGTGGAAAGAGCATCTGCGCGACATGGATGACCTGAAACAAAGCGTACAGAATGCGGTGTACGAACAGAAAGATCCATTGCTCATTTATAAGTTTGAAGGATTTGAAGCATTTAAGCGTTTCATTGCGCGGGTAAATGAAGAAACTATTTCTTTCCTGATGAAAGCAGAGATCCCTGTACAAGAACCCGAACGAGTACAGGAAGCCCGTTCTCAAAAACGTCAGCGATTCAGCGAACAAAAGGACGAGTCGCGTTCGCTACTGCAGGGAGGGGGGAGTGAAGCTGCACCCCAAACACAGGTAGAGCAAAAGGTAATGCCGGTGAAATCGGAAAAGGTAGCTGGCCGCAATGATAAGGTTTCAGTACAATATCCTGATGGTCGTGTGCTGAAAGATGTGAAATACAAAAAGGTGGAAGACGACGTCAAGAACGGCCGTTGTATTGTGATTGAACAATAAAGGAGATGAGAATAGTGATGCTTTGCTTGCCGAAAGTAAAAAGCGAGAGGGGTACGATTGCGAACCGTATCCCTACGTCAGCATTCATCATTCGATATTCATTGTTCGTTATTCTTTTCTTCTCCATTTCGTGCGCTGCGCAAAAGAACGGCAGCAAGACCTATTATCACGAGGACTTATACTCCCTTCGTCCAAAATTTGAGGATGTATTGGACACGGCTCAGCAGGATCAGCATCGCAAGAAAGAAACGCTGGTGGCGATGAGAAACGTCAACGTTGTGGTCGATGAGATATTGGACAGCATCAACCGCTTCAATGTCACCCGGACGTTCATCGACGGATTTACCATTCAGATCTATTCCGGCCAAAACCGAGAAGAAGCCATGAACTCCAAGAAGAAAATGATCACGGATGTTTCAGATCTGACTGCAGAGCTGGAGTACAACCAGCCGAAATTCCGCGTCAGGGTGGGAAGCTATTATTCCCGCCTTGAGGCACAGAAAGATCTCTTACGGCTTAAGCGCCCCTTCCCAAATGCCATTCTTGTGCCAGAGAAAATAATGCTGCGCTAATGGCCTTGCTCAAATCCGTTCAGCAACTTTCACTGGCAAATGCTAAAGATGCGGTAACCTGGCGGCGTTACCTGCATGCCCATCCGGAACTCTCGTTTAAGGAATTCAACACCGCTGCCTTTGTATCGAATACCCTGAAAAGTATGGGTCTCTCGCCGGAAGTGATCGCTACAACAGGGGTAGTCGTGGTGATCGAAGGAAAAAATCCATCCAAAAAAGTCGTTGCCCTTCGCGCGGACATGGATGCGCTCCCCATTACAGAAGCAAACACAACAGAATACAAGTCAAAGATCGCCGGGGTGATGCATGCCTGCGGGCATGATGCCCATACCGCATCCCTGCTGGGAACCGCAAAGATTCTTTCAAGCCTGAAAGATCAGTTTGAAGGCACGGTGAAACTTATCTTTCAGCCCGGAGAAGAAAAAAATCCGGGGGGTGCTTCCTACATGATCCGGGATGGCGCACTGGAAAACCCAAAGCCGGCTTCTATTATTGGTCAGCATGTAATGCCCTTGTTACCTGTGGGCAAGATTGGTTTTCGGGAAGGCATGTATATGGCCAGTTCGGATGAAATCTTTCTCAAAGTCATTGGTAAAGGAGGTCATGCGTCCGCTCCCGACTTGTTGATCGATCCCGTGTTGATCGCTTCGCACATTCTTGTCGCCTTGCAGCAGGTGGTCAGCAGGAATGCAAGCCCGAAGCAGCCAACGGTTCTATCTTTTGGAAAGATTCATGGGGACGGCGCCACCAACATCATCCCGGACGAAGTCAATATTGCCGGAACATTCAGGGCCCTCAGCGAAGGGTGGCGCAAGGAAGCTTTGATCAAGATCAGGAAAATGGCCGAAGGGATTGCTGAATCCATGGGAGGCAAGTGTGAAGTAACAATCTCTCATGGCTATCCTTACCTCGAAAACAATCCTGCCCTCACCCGCCGTATCCGTCAGGCAGCCGAAGAATACGTCGGGAAAGAGAACGTCGTAGACATCGATATTACCCTTGGCTCCGAAGACTTTTCATACTACTCCCAGGTGCTTCCGGCATCCTTTTACAGGCTGGGCACCCGAAACGAAAAGAAGAACATCACTTCCTATATTCACACTCCAACTTTCGACATCGATGAAGATGCCCTTGCGCTCAGCCCTGGACTGATGGCATGGATGGCATTGAAAGAATTGGAAAGTGGTTTATAAGGAACAATCCCGGGTCTGTCTCAGTCTAAATTAAGTCTTTGTTAACTCCTTTCTACTTGCAGGTGGGTTTCTATCTTTACGAGGCAAGATGAACGAAGAAGTACCAGTTCCTGCCGCTCCCCCCAACCCAACCCGCTGGAGAACCTACATCCGCAATACAGTGTATGTTCTCGTGGCATTGCTGATATTTCTCTTCGGACTGGAGTTGATGCTCTCCTCCCTTGAGCATTTGGGCAAAAGTGCAGCAGAAACAATTATTCTTGCTACATCTAATCCTTTTACTGCACTGTTTATTGGTCTGCTCATCACTGCCATCATTCAAAGTAGTACCGCAACGACCTCAATGACCGTAGCCCTCGTAGCCTCCGGTTCTCTAACCCTGGAAAGTGCCGTACCAATCATCATGGGTGCAAACGTCGGGACAACCATTACCAGTACCATCGTATCTCTTGGTTTTCTACCAAGAAAAAAAGAATTCCGAAGGGCCGTCGCCGCAGGAACGTATCATGATTTTTTTAATATCCTCACCGTCTTCATCCTTTTCCCGCTTGAATATTACTTTCAATTTCTTTCCCGCCTGTCGCAAAGCATCGCCACTGCTTTTTTCAATCAACCGGTTGGACCTGTAAAAGGATTCTCCATGCTGGGAGGAGGGCTCGGGGCAATCACCGATTGGATGGTGAATTCAATTGGCAATGGCTTCGTGCTTATCATTCTGTCTTTGGGGATACTCTTTGGTTCTATTCTTTTCTTCAGGAAAGTACTTACCAATCTGCTTGGTTTCGGTTCACCGGAAACCTTTCAACGGTTCTTTTTTCAGAGTCCGCTCAAATCCTTTAGCTGGGGCGTACTCACCACGGCCGCCATACGATCCAGTTCGGTAACTACTTCATTGGTTGTGCCCTTGGTGGCGAAGAAGGTCGTGAAGCTGAGAAGTGCAGTGCCTTTTATCCTTGGCGCAAATATCGGGACCACCATCAGTGCATTCCTCGCGGCCATGGTGAACTCCAATACGGCAATCAGCATAGCCATCGCCCATTTTCTTTTCAACTTCATCGGTGTTCTTATTTTCTATCCGATACCCGGACTGCGGGAAATTCCCATCCAACTTGCCTTGGGGCTCGGTCGCCTTACGTTAAAATACCGCCTGGCAGGTTTATTATATCTCCTGCTCATGTTCTTCTTTATTCCCTTCTCCCTGATTTATTTCAATCGGGATGCAGTCCGTATCACCGAACTTACTTACCAGCGGACAGAACACCAGGAGAAGTCATTTTTCACCGTCATCACGAAGACTTATGAAAATCAGACCATGAGCAGCTGGACAGAATATGCAGGAGAAAAGAATACAGAGCCCACTGGAATTTATTCCGTCTACCGTAAGAACAATGTCCTGCTTATCAACAACGAACTCTTTGAAATGAATAAACCTGGCTTTTGTCATGATGGTGAGGATACCCAGGGAAAATTCAGGATGTGTGTGAAGGAAATTCTTCCTGAATTTAAGACAGAGGCCCAGTCATTTCAAACCGTGTTTGTATTTGAAAAGAAATTCGAGCGGCCGGAACTCACATCCACCTGGTATTACATCAGTTCCCCCTCCAGCCTCCTCGTAAGAAAAGAAAAGCGCGACACCCTTGGTCAGCCCATTGAAGTGGAGGAACTTTTCAGTGTGGTAAAAAAATAATTCACCCTTACATAAGGAGGGCAACGCCCATTCCTTAAAAGGGTTAAGCCCTGTAGTGTGTGATATTTTCCAATCCAATCGAAGGCATTGCCTCCTAAAAGCCCAAAATCCCCTATATTGCCATACCATATGGAGAAGATTTCCGAAACGATCTTGAAGTTCCTGAAGCTGGACACGTTCATCCATAGCCTCACAGGCTTTGTTGAAGCTCGGCTTGAATTATTAAAGGTTGAGATTAAAGAAGACATCGCTAAAGCCCTCTCCCGTGCCATGGTTACGGTCGCTTTACTTCTTATGGGCTTTCTTTTTCTGATCTTCTTCAGCATTGGCCTCGCCCATTTTATTAACCGCTACTTCGATGAGTCGTTTTCAGGCTTTTGGTTCGTGGCGGGGATTTACGGGGTTGCTTTTCTGCTTGTGCTCGTATTCAGAAAAAGTATCCTGACATCCTTCGAACAGCATTTTATAGAGATGACCAAACGCAAAGAAGAGTAAGCCATGGAATTGCTGGAAACCCAGGACCCCGAAAAAAGAAGGCTGATCGAAACTTCCGACCGGCATAAAAAAGAGTTGGAAAAAGAAGTGACTGCCCTTGCTCAGAAGACAGAGCGCATGCTCACAAACGCCCTTATCATCGGCGGTTCCCTGGCGCTTACTTATTTCGTGATCAGCTCGATTTCCAAAGGCAAGAAGAAAAAGACGCGAGCTAAGATTGCCAAGGCACAAGGAGCACAAGACGGAGTGGAGGTAGTGGAGGAGGAAGATGATTCTCCATCCGTACTGGGACAAATCGGCACCAAAGTAATGAATCAGGCAACCGTTATGCTGTTGGACATCGCCAAAGAAAAACTTTTTGAATATTTAGAGACCAGGAAGAAGGCGGATGAAAATTCTTGAAACCCTACAACAACGGCACCGCCAAAGGGCCAAATCCATCGCCGTCCTCATTGATCCGGACAAGGTGGATGACAGCGCCAAGCTGAAATACTTGATCAATGTCGCAAGTGAAAACTGCGTTGACTTCTTCTTTGTCGGCGGAAGTCTTATCACCACGTCCAACATGGCCGAAGTGATTCAAAGCATCAAGGAAGATGTGAACATTCCCGTGGTGCTGTTTCCCGGAAGCTCACAACAAATTGATCCTTCAGCTGATGCGATATTGTTCCTATCCCTCATTTCCGGTCGCAATCCCGATTTGCTGATCGGTCAGCATGTGCAGGCGGCTCCGATTTTGAAGAACAGCCGATTGGAAATTCTTCCTACGGGATACATGCTGGTCAGTTCAGGACGCACAACCTCCGTGGCCTACATCAGCAACACAACACCTATCCCCGAAGACAAGTATTCATTGGCAGCCTGCACGGCTCTTGCCGGAGAAATGCTTGGCCTTCGTTTGATTTACCTCGACGCAGGCAGTGGTGCAGAGCGCGAGATCAATGCCCGCATGATTTCCACCGTGCGCAAATCTGTTTCCGTTCCCCTCATCGTAGGGGGCGGCATCAACACATCCCAAAAGGCTCAAGCCGCCCTCGAAGCCGGCGCCGACATGATTGTCATCGGCAACTCCCTTGAAAAAAATCCCGACCTGCTTACCGAGATCAGCGAGAAGGTATATGACTGGAATCAGAATGTGGAGGCGAAAAAGTAGAAATAAAGGATCTGCACTGGCGCATAGAAGTAAGGATCATAAAGTAACACAATGCAATCCGCCCCAAGACCTACCACCGTAGACGAGTACCTTGGCCAGCAGCCCGCCAAAATCCGTCCCCTGCTCAAACAACTCCGGCAGACCATCCGCAAAGCCGCCCCGGAAGCAGAGGAAGTGATCAGCTACGCCATGCCTGCATACAAATATCATGGCATCCTCATCTACTTCATGGCCCATAACAACCATTATGGATTCTATCCGGGTGCCAATGCGCTTCTGGTATTCAAAGACAAGGTGACTCAATACGAGACGCGAAGAGGAACTATCCGCTTTCCCTACGACAAACCCTTACCCGTCAAACTGGTGACTGCCATTGTAAAGTTTCGTGTGAAAGAAAATCAGGAGAAGCAGGTGTTAAGAGAAATGGCCAGACGCAGTAAAAAGAAAAAATGAGAAAGTGAAAGCCCCCCTTTCATGCCGGGCATTTTTCAAATTGATTAATTATCTAAGCAGCTCTCTCGAAATTACCATCTTCTGTATCTCTGTCGTGCCCTCGTAAATTTGAGTAATCTTCGCGTCGCGCATTAATCGCTCCACATGAAATTCTTTCACATATCCATAGCCGCCATGGATCTGTACCGCCTCGGTCGTCACTTCCTGGGCAATCTGTGAGGCAAATAATTTGGCCATCGCAGCGGCCTTGACAAAATCTTTTTTCTGGTCTTTCAAAAATGCGGCTCGCCAAATCAGCAAACGCGCGGCATCAATCTTCGTTGCCATTTCGGCCAGCTTGAACTGGATCGCCTGGTGGTCGGACAGATGCTTGCCAAAGGCCTTGCGTTCCTTGGCATACTTCACGGATAGTTCATAGGCACCGGAGGCAATGCCCAGTGCCTGTGCCGCAATACCTATGCGACCTCCGTTGAGGGTGCCCATCGCAAACGTAAACCCAAAACCTTCTTCTCCAATTCTGTTGGCCTTCGGGACCTTGACATCTGTAAACATCAGGGAGTGCGTGTCGCTTCCCCTGATGCCCATCTTGTCTTCCTTCTTGCCCACGACAAAGCCAGGCATACCTCGTTCGACAATCAGGCAATTAATCCCTTTATGTTTCTTCGAGGCATCGGTCTGGCACATCACGAGATATACGCTGGCACTGCTGCCGTTTGTGATCCAGTTCTTCGTGCCATTCAATAAATAATGACCGTCTTTGTCTTCTGCCGTAGTGCGCTGGCTGGTGGCATCTGATCCCGCCTCCGGTTCTGACAAACAGAACGCTCCTAACACCTCACCGGCTGCCAGCTTCTTTAGATATTTTTGTTTCTGCTCTTCGTTTCCATTCTTCTCTAGTCCCCAGCAGACCAATGAATTGTTCACGGACATCATCACTGAAGCAGAGGCATCCACCTTGGACATTTCCTCCATGGCCAGCACATAAGAGATCGTATCCATGCCACCGCCGTTGTAGGTTGGGCTGGTCATCATCCCCATGAAGCCAAGTTCACCCATACGCCGCTGCAAAGACTCCGGAAATTTGGCGTGGGTATCCCGCTCAATCACGCCGGGAAGCAATTCATTCTGCGCAAAATCCCTAGCCGCTTCCCTTACCGCCAAATGTTCTTCCGTAAGTTGAAAATTCATGATGATGTTGTGTTAAGCGAATTAACAAAGAATCAGGCACATGTTCACGCGGCGAAGATAATTTGGCCTTAAGCCTCGCTAAGCGGATGGATAATAATCCCGGCCTTAAGAGCGTGGTTATTGCAATAAACCCAAACAAAAAAAGGCTCCGACAAGTCGGAGCCCAATCCCTTTCTAAATCTAGGGGGTCTCTAAAAACCCTTTTTAAAATTTTGACTT
>JANYHW010000115.1 GCA_025358885.1 Cytophagales bacterium
CGAACCGATGACCTCTTCCATGCCATGGAAGCGCTCTAGCCAGCTGAGCTAATCCCCCTGTTTTAACTTTTCGGACTGCAAATATATTTCAAATTGGCTATCTGACAAATCACCTCCCGACCGGAGTGTGCGTTGGTAGAAAGGTTATCCGAAACCTTAGACTGCGTTCCCGGACAAACGGTTGCCTGAATTGGCATCCGCTCAAAGAAATCATACCAAAGGCGTTATGCAGGGCTCCGGTATGAAAATTGCAACTCTCAAATAAGTGTTAAACTTTAACTGGTTCCCGATGTCCCACCCAGGTGAATCTCTTGGTCACGTAATCAGGGTTGGTGAATGATGCATTCCCGGAAGGGTTTCCGCCAGTAACATGATAGTCGGAGAACGCCGCATTCTGATTCATGTAAATACCCCCCGTAAGATTGAAAGAGACAGGCGTGGAAGCGAGCGACATTTCATCGGCAATCTTTTCCTTCGTCGTGGGGTTGGTGGTGTATGCTCCGCATGAGATTGCGCCGTGTGTGAGGGCCATCTCTTTCGCCAGACTTATCGACTGATCTGTATTTTTTGTTTTGATCAGCAAGGCAATTGGTCCAAATAATTCCTTGCTGAAGATTTCCTTTTTCGAAGCATCCACCTCCACCACGACCGGCGTCGCCAGGCGGGCCTTCTTGAACATAGGATTTTCAAATGACCGCGATTTGAGCCAGACTTTTCCAAGTTTTTCTGATTCCAAAACCCGTTCACTGGTCTTCTTGCTTTGAACTGCACCCAATACAAATGGCCCAGCCTTCGGGTTGTCCACGAGACTGTTCAGGTTGTCTACAAACTTTTGCGCGAACTGATCAAAAGAAACTTTCCCGGAAGGTGTATCTATCCCACTTTCGGGAATAAAAAAGTTCTGTGGCGCCGTACACATTTGTCCACTGTAGAGATTCACCGAGAACGCAATGTTTGCCGCAACCTTATCGATGTCCTCAGCTGAATCCAGGATGACAGAATTAACCCCGGTCTTTTCTGTAAACACTGTTTTGCCTGGCAACGCCTCGAGGTATGAGCCAAACAAAGAATTACCGGTGAAATCAATCAGCTTCACATCAGGATGTTCAGCCAATTCTTTGGTGATCATTTTGTCAAAAGTATCCACCCCCAACTGACAAATATTGGTGTCGAAGTTGTTTTCAGCCAGCACCTTTTGAATTTCTGCAACGACAATGGCGATCGGAAGAATGGCCCCGGGATGGGGCTTCACAATTACCGGATTTCCGGTGACGAGACTTCCATAGATTCCAGTTACCGAGTTCCAGGTGGGAAACGTTGAACATCCAATTACCGTGGAAATTCCTTTCGGTACAGCCCTCCACTCCTTGTGTAGCTGGAGGTTATACTTGCCCATGGGTTTTTCCCAAATCGCTGAAGAGGGAAATCGGTTGAGCTCTTCATATCCTGAGGCGATAGCTTCCAATGCCCTGTCTGCCGCATGTGGGCCAGAAGCCTGGAACGCCATCATATACCCTTGACCCGTGGTGTGCATCGTGGCATAGGCAATTTCAAAGAATCGCCCTTTCACACGGTCGAGTGATTCCATCAAAATTCCGGCGCGGTCTTTAGCGTTTACTTTTCTCCACGTATCAAACGCCCGGGAGGCGCGGCCCACTAAAGTAGGCACGGAAAAAATCGGATAGGTTATCTTTAAGGCTTCCTGCAGGTAAGGCGATTCTTCCTGGCCAGCCCACCCTTCCGGATTGGGCTGCTTCAATTCATCAAATTTCTGGCCGATCCTGGACTTAAATTTTGCCTGACCATCCGCATCCGCGGTCTCGCCATACGTTGCGGGTGAGGGATTCTCAGGAAACGCTGCATAGAATGTTCTTGCATGTAGTGCCTGGATGGCTTGCTTGAGTGAGGCTTCGTGTTTTTGAAATAGTGACATGGGATAGAATTGTCGTGGAATTAATTTTGATAACCAAATACCTTTTTCAATAAATCAGTAGTGCGCTCCACGGGGTTGTCGCGTATTTTTTTCTCTTCATTGGCTATCATGGCGAAGAGTCCTTGCATGGCCAGATCGGTTGCATATTCGTTCAGATCGGGATTGACTTTATCAACAAATGGAATTCTGTTGTAGGTCGTGACGATGTCACCATAATACTTTGTGGCGCTCACCTTGTCAAGGGAATTTTGAATTACGGGCTTGAATTTCGCCTTCAGTGAGGTTGATGTGGTTCTTTTGAGATATTGGGTTGCGGCATCCGGCTGGCCTTTCAAAATAGTCCAGGCATCGTCGATGGTCATTTTCGTTACCGCATCAATAAAAATAGGCTTGGCCTGGGCGGCCGCATCTTCCGCCCCCCTGTTCAGCGTCATCACAAACCTGTCAACGTCATTTCCCATGCCGATCTGACGCAACTTGTCTTCTACATTCTTTACATCGGGCGGGAAAGGAATTTTAATTTGAGGGTTCTTGAAATAGCCGTCCGTAGCGGATAACTGGGCCGTGCCATTAGAAACGCCTTTGATCAGGGCTTCCCTTAAGCCATCTCCCACCTCCGCGGTTGTAAGCTGAGGAGCACCTTCCAATGATTTCGATGCTTCAGTGAGTGCCTGGTTGATCTGCGTGGATGAACACGCACAGGCAATCACAAGAATTATAGTCAGGATTTTGCTCATATACGTATTGTTATGCAAGGTAGGAAAAGTCTGTACTACACGGGAAGCAACATGCTGCGATTGATTTCCAAAACCGACTTGCACCCTGAAAGTCCCATGGTAAGGTCAAAGTCACTTACCAGATTCTGAATGACTTCGCGAACCCCGGATTCCCCGCCCAGGGTGAGACCATATACATAAGGGCGACCGATACAAACGGCAGTGGCCCCCATGGCAATGGCCTTAAACATATCGGCCCCTCCCCGAATTCCACTGTCCATCAACACGGGAATCTGTCCGCCAATCACTTTAACTATTTCCGGCAGCGCCTCAAAAGTGCTGATCGCCCCATCCACCTGCCGCCCGCCGTGATTTGAGACGATGATTCCGTCGATGCCGTGGTCAATCGCCAGGCTGGCGTCATCGGGATGAAGAATGCCTTTCAACAGAATAGGAAGTTTGGTGCATTGTCGGAGAAAGGAAAGGTCCTTCCAACTGATAGCCGGATTTGAATAGATAGCAGTGAATTTCTGAACTGCCTTCACGGGGCGTCCGGATTTCAGTTTGCGAATGAACCCTTTCCCGGGATAAGCATTCACCATCTTTATAAGTCCCGAAAGCGCATCAAGGGTAATGGTTCGCTTTGGCCCATTTGGATTTGGCTCGTCCATCAGTTTCTGAAAGACCGGATCAGAAGTATACTGCGCAATTCCCTTTCCTTCAAGAAAGGGAAGATAGGCCATCTCCAGGTCGCGCGTTCTCCATCCGAGCAAGGTAGTGTCCAGTGTTACGACAATGGCAGAACATCCACACTTCTCTGCACGCGACACGAAACTTGCCACGAGCTCATTCGATTTACTCCAATACAACTGAAACAACCTCAAACCTGATCCCATCGTGGTGGCCACTTGTTCCATGGGCACACTGGCCTGATTGCTGAAGATATAAGGAATATTTTCTCTGGAGGCTGCCCGGCCAACCGCGAGGTCGGCTTCCGGATGCACCATTTCAAGAACACCTACCGGTGACAGGATTAATGGGGAAGGAATTTTCTTCCCAAACAACGTAATGCTTGTATCACGTTCACTAACGTTCCGCAACATCCTGGGGATGATCTTGTACTTTTCAAATGCTGAACGATTCGAGGCAATCGTGCTTTCGTGTCCCGCACCTCCTGCGATGTAGGCAAAGGCTTCAGCACTCATTTTCATCCTGGCTTTCTCTTCCAGCATTTTTCCGTCGACGGGAATATTGGAACGAATACCGGCGAAGCCATTTAAATAGATTTCCCTTTGACGATCACCTGTGGGAAATGAAGGTTTGTTCATTCCACTAAGTTAGCAGACAAAACATCACCCACAATCGGGGAACCGTTGCTCCGTGTGAATAGTCAATTATCTTTGGGTATTAATTCTTTTCCATGAAAATCATCCTGGCGGAACTTCTTACTATTGGCGACGAAATCCTGTATGGTCAGATTATAGATACTAATGCGCAGTGGATGAGCGTGGAACTTGTTAGGGTCGGGATCAAGGTGGTGCGCAAAACATCCATCGGCGACCAGGAATCCGAAATCCTTACGGCGTTGGCAGAGGCAGAAAAGCGTGCAGATATTATTCTGATCACCGGAGGACTAGGACCTACAAGCGATGACATTACCAAACCGTGCCTCGCGAAATATTTCAATTGTGAACTCAAGATACATGAAGAGGCCCTGGCAGAAGTAAGAGAGTTTTTTGTGAGCC
>JANYHW010000134.1 GCA_025358885.1 Cytophagales bacterium
CGCGTTCGGTAGTTGAATATTTCATCAGATCTCCACGACAAGAACAGCCCCGCACACACGACAGAGAGCACGCCCGAGAAATGAAAATATTCTGCCGCCAGGTAGCAGAAATAAGGAGATATCAATGTAATGGCCGTGTCTACACTGGGAGATGTCGGTAAGAATCGATGCGTAACGTAAAGAATATTAGCGATGACAAGACCGATTACAACCCCCATCAATGGCACAAGGATAAACTGACCCGATGCATGTCCGAAAGAAAATGTGCCGGTGAGGATGGTGGCGATGGCAAATCGATATATAATTAAGCTGGAGGCGTCATTGATCAGGCTTTCTCCTTCCAGTATGACCGACAACCTTTTGGGAACAACAAGACCTTTCATTACGGAAGAAGCGGCCACGGCATCCGGTGGAGAAATAATTCCCCCCAGCAAAAATCCCAGGGCCAGGGTGAACCCGGGAATCAAATGTATTGAAACATAGGCCACCACGGTGGAGGTGAATATCACTAAACCAAAAGCGAGGAGGAATATGGAACGTTTCCATTTCCAGAAGTCATTCCAGGAAGTTTGCCAGGCAGCAGCATATAGCAGGGGCGGAAGAAATATGAAGAAGACTACGTCTGGGTCCATCTCAAGAACCGGCATTCCGGGAACCAGCCATATAACTAATCCAGCCAGCACGAGGAGTATCGGGTAGGAGACTTTTATTTTGTCTGCCAACACCGATAGCAGGGAAACTCCGAGAAGGAGCAATACAAAAACAATGAGCTGTTCCGTCATGCGCTAAAGATAAGCCAGACGAGATTATTTGTGAAAAAGTTCAATTTAATAGCAATGCACGGGAATTAAAGAAAGGGATCTAAGGTTGTTCGAGACCTCGGCGGCCTTTGTGATCAATGGCCGATGGCAATAATCGGGAGTCCCTGAAATGCAATCCAGTACAGCCAAACGCAAAGCCCGGCATAAAGAAAAATGAATGCAAACGGCAGCCATCTGACTTTGGATATTGAACCTCCGCCAAGTATAAACGTTGCGATCGGTATAGCCTGAAGTCCATGCAGCGTAATAAAATGCGCCGAGCGGATATCGCCAGCTACGGTGCTCCAATTGACGAAGGGGAGACCAGGCCCACCATCCACGGCGCCTACCGTGTGGGTAAGTACTGCTGACATGTAGCCACCGGAAATTCCGCCTAGAAAAAATAAAATCAGCCCGGCACGCCACGCCCAGAGAATCGAACCACCCAGGGTGATATTTTTTGAAAAGAACAACACCAGTGTGTAGAGTACGACGAAAGTGTTGATAAGGATGAAAATACCCATGGTGTAAAACACGGCGCCATCGAATGCGGTCTGGACATTGAAGTGTGAACGCACGCCCCGGAATGCTTGCATGTAAATGAGTCCGTTTTCTACTGCCATGCAGACGATGACCATCCGGGAAATGAGCCTACGTTTCTTTTCGTCTGGAATATACTCAAGCAACCAGGCAAAGGTCCATGCATAGATGACTATGCTAAGCGAAAATTTCATTGGCTTGATCCAGGCATTGATCCCTGCTATGATGGTATCATCAATTGAGAACATGACTAAGCCGAGGAGAAGAAGGAGAATATTGATCATTCCAAACCCAACCAAAGCGGTATTTCGCCTGCGCAGTTCAGAAAAAAATTCACTCAGTTTCATGGAAGAGTCTTTTTGTCTTAGTGAATCGCAGTACAAAGTATAGAATCAGACCTATTGGCCCGAACATGAAAGTAAAGAACAAGCAAGGAATCAGGAGAAGATGTGTGATGCCGTGCTTCTGACTGTCTCTTACTTCCCATGCTCCTATAAACATGTCAAAAGCGAGGTAATGGATCCATCCTGCTGTGAGGGCAAAAGGGTTTTTGAATAGCGCTGCGACTCCTTCGAGAGAACTGAAATTCCCCTCAGATTCTCCGAAATAAATCACAATCAAGAATAAATAGACAAGGCCAAGGATCAGGGGAAGCAACCCGGACAGGACGATTTTTCGGGTCCATGTCCATCGCGGAGCGAGGATCATCAGGAGCCAGCCAATGGGAGCTAAACTGTTGCAAATCTGGAATATAGTTTCTGCCTTCATGATCTAAATATCGGTAATGAATTCAATTTTGATAAATAATTTAGAATAATCTGGATCGGCATTGAGAACTTGTTGTGCTCATTGGTTCTACGTTGGTTGCTGTGATCGTGCAATCAAAGAGCCTAATGGTGTTGAGCACTGCTCTCCGTTAACAATTCCAGTATGGCATTCGAGATAATCTCCGGATTACTCCAGGGTACGAAATGGTCCATGCCTTCCACCAGGATGAGCTTGAGTGGGGCGTTGGTTATCATCTTGGCAGCGAAGTCGGCGTTCTCTTTCGGCACGAGCGAGTCTTTTTTTCCCTGGATGACAACGGATTTTGCGTGAATGGTTGACCAAAGGGGAAGCATTTCTTCCAGTTCCGGCTTTAGCCTGTAGATTTCGTCATTGGACGCGCGTATCGATCGTGGAAGCATCCACTTGAGGAAGGGTGTGGCAAACGGCCCACGGAACCATTCGTTTGGTTCCAATTCGGGGTCGATGCTAGGTGCCACCATGACGATAGCATCCACCAGTTCAGGAAAATCCATGGCCATCCGCGCAATGAGTGGCCCTCCAAGGGAATGGCCAACAAGAATAATGGGTCGCTGATTTTTGTGTCTCTCAAGAACAGGTTTCAGGCACTCTGCCTGCCTATGCAAAGAAGGCTCTGCCCTTCCGAAGTTGGAGAGTCCAAAGCCGGGTCGGTCTACGGTAATGAGCTGGGCATGGGCGAGGAGGGAGGAGTCAGAAAGGAAATTGATAAACGCACTCAAGGACCCGGGTGAACCATGAACGAACACAACCAGAGGAAGTGTCGAGTCGCCGGCAACGACATAGTGCATGGTCCGGTCCTGAGTCTTGTATTCTTGTAAGGTTCCTTTCTTTGGCTTGTTAGAGAAATATTGATCTATTTCTGACTTGCTCATGCGAAACTGCATGCAGCTGTCCATGAGTATGAGGCACCCGGAAAAAATAAATAGCGGAATAATCCATCTTCGCCACGTTCTCCAGGAATGCATCTGACGTTAAAGATTTAAGATCTTTCTGTACTGGGCGGGATTGTTCAGTACTTCCATCGATTTTTTGATCTCCTCGTCTTGTTTGAATGAGACCTCCACCTGGCCACGTTCAAAATAATATCTTGCGACGATGTCTTCTTCAAGCAAATTCCTGATCTGATCTTTATAGGTGGCAAGATCATTTTTTCTGCTTTCTGCGAGCCGGCTTTGGATTTGTTCTATTTGTGGTTTCAGGTCTTCATAGAATCGCTCACTTTTAGCTTCGGCAGTAAGTAGACTCAACTTCAATTCAAGAGCAGTCCTGTAGTTATACTCCTTCAACTTAACCCAGTTGACGAACTCCATGTACTCCGCATCGGTAAGGCCAAACTCTTTGGCTGGGGAAATCGTGGGATGTTTGGATGCGTACAGTGTTCCGTAGTCAAAAATATATCCGTTGGCATTCAGCACATGTGAAATGGTTGCGGCCATCTCCGTAGGCAGCGCGATATCAGGATCAATGCCTCCGCCATCGTAAACTGTTCTGCCTTGAGTGGTCTTGAATGCCTTCTTAATTGAATCGGGCACGGAAGCCACACTTCCATCGTCTCTGCGGTGGCTGTAATCCAGCACCTGTATGCAGCGACCGGTTGGCGTATAGTACTTGGCTGTCGTAATCTTTACCTGCGAATTATAAGAAAGTGGCCGTGGAATTTGCACAAGACCTTTGCCATAGGACCGCTCTCCAACTATTACTGCGCGGTCGTAATCTTGCAAAGTTCCGGCAACGATCTCGGAGGCTGAAGCACTTCCGCGGTTAATGAGCACGGTCACCGGGATATCAAGATCCGTCGGGGTATTGAGGGTTTCGTAATTAATGTTGTTGCTTGGAATTTTTCCCTTGGTGCTCACCACGGGTTTTCCCTTGGGTAAGAAGATGTTGCAGATGTTGACGGCTTCTGATAGTAACCCGCCTGGATTTCCTCTAAGATCAAGAACAATTCCTTTTGCTCCTTTTTCTTTAAGAGAAACCACGGCATTTTTTACTTCCTTGCCGGCATCCGGAGTGAAATCCGAGAGTTGCACATATCCGATGTTATCGGCGATCATTCCGAAATAAGGAACGTTGCTGATCTTGATCTTTTCGCGCTTGAATTCCAACCGAATGGGATCCTTCATTCCAAAGCGCCTCACGGTTACAGAGATGTTTGTGCCCACCTGTCCGCGCATCAGGTGGTTGGCTTCCTCCACACTGATCTTGGACAATTCCACTTCATCCAGTTTAAGGACTTCATCACCGATCTTCAGCCCACCCTTAATTGCCGGATATCCATCATACATCATGGTAATCAGGGTGCGATGGCCGATAACCCGCGTCACGGCGCCGATACCTCCGTATTGCCCGGTATTAAGGGTTCGGAAATCCTCTACCTCATCTTCCGGAATATAATTAGTGTATGGATCCAGGGAATTGAGCATCGCGTCGATTCCATTCCGCACCAGTTTATTGGGATTGACATCATCGACGTAGAGGTTGTTCACCTCCTTGAAAAGCATGGCAAAAATGTCAAGGTTCTTGGCAATCTCGAAGTACCGGTCAGCCGGGGGTGTAAAGGAGAGAAGTATCCCTCCCAGAAGAATCACCCCGAATACCGTTCGTTTTTTCATGAATTGAGTAGCTGTGCTGTATAACGGAATCAAAGACCTGGAAGTTCTGCTGTGGTCTTTAACCGATTTCGATCAAAACTTGTCTGGAATCTGAATGATCCTCACCACAATTTCATGCGGGTCACCATCCTTGTCCAGCAGGCTGAACTTCACCATCGGGTTGTCACGTTTGATGTTGCTCTCCACGTTAACAACTTTGTTGTCCTGCAGGTGTTTCTGGATGTCTTTTTGGAGAATAAACAGGGCGTTCGCAAAGTCCACTTCCAGCGGACTGGGGTTGTATGCAGCAGTCTTCATAGGTTTCTTTCTACACGGTTACCAACGGATCAAGGCGGAAGCCCAGGTGAAGCCACTGCCAAAAGCCGCTAAACAAATTAAGTCATTTTCCTTGATTCTTCCTTCTGCCCATGCCTCACTTAATGCGATGGGTATGGATGCCGCAGTAGTGTTGCCGTAGCGCATAATGTTATTGTAGACCTGGTCGTCGCGAAAGGCAAGTTTCTCCTGTACAAATTGACTGATCCTAAGGTTGGCCTGGTGTGGCACGAACAGGTTGATATCTTCCTTTTTCAGGTGGTTGGCCTGAAGGGCTTCATTGATTACTTCAATGAATCTCACCACCGCATGTTTAAAAACCTGGCTGCCATTCATGACGACCTTAAATGATGTTGTATCCAGGATCTGCTCGGCTTGCCTTTCTTCACGTGGTCGGCTACTGCCCGGGTCTTTCACATACAATTCCTCAGCGAAGCGGCCGTCGGAGTGGAGATGGGTTGAAAGAACGCCTGGCTTATCCGAAGCTTGAACAATGGCGGCACCTGCTCCATCTCCAAAAATTACTGCGGTATTGCGTCCGCGGTCTGTTACATCCAATGCCGTAGATTGTATTTCAGCACCGACAACAAGGATGGTCTTGTACATACCGGATTTGATAAAAGCATCAGCGGTGCTGAGGGCATAGATAAACCCTGAGCAGGCATTTCGGATGTCCAGCGCTCCGATGCCTGAGAGTCCCAGTTCGCGTTGAAGCAAAACTCCGGAACCAGGGAAGAAGTAGTCTGGCGTGATGGTGGCGAATACGATGAACTCAATGTCTTTTTCCGTGAGGTTGGCGCGTTGCAGGGCCATGCGTGTGGCCTTTGTCGCCATATTCGCAACCGTATCAACCTTGGGATCCATCCACCGTCGCTCCTGTATTCCGGTGCGCTCGATAATCCACTCATTGGAAGTGTCCATCACGGTAGACAGATATTGGTTGGTGATGACCGTTTCCGGCACATGGTGGCCAAGGGCAACAATCTTGGAATAGGGCATATAGGCCTTTTATGGGTCTGCTAAGGTAAGAAAAAGAATAGCCATGGATTTCTGACTGACACGGACAAAATCAATCCGTGCAATCAGTGACTAAAAGGTTAAACAATTCTTGCTACAATACAACGTTTACAATCCTGCCCTGCACCACAATTACTTTCTTTGGTGCTTTGCCCTCTGTCCACTTCAACACGATCTCCGATGCCAGCACCAGTTTTTCAATGTCTTCCTTCGGCATGTCGAGAGCGAAATTCATTTGAGCCCGCACCTTGCCGTTTATGGAGATGGGATAGTTGAAGGCGTTTTCTTTTAGATACGATTCATCGAATGGTTGAAACTTAGCATTCAGAATGGTATCCGTATGTCCGAGTTTTTCCCATAGCTCTTCGGTCATGTGCGGCGCAAAAGGGGAGAGGGCAATCACGAGTGGTTCAAGGACAGCGCGCTTGTTACACTTAAGCGAAGTAAGTTCATTGGAGCAGATCATAAACTCGCTCACTGAAGTATTGAAAGAATAATGTTCAATATCACTCTCCACTTTTTTCAGCGTCTTATGCAGAACTTTTAATTCTTCACGAGATGGTTCAGCATCGGTCACCTTGAAATTTCCGGTGGGATCGTGGAAGAGGTTCCAGAATCTTCTTAGGAATTTAAAGGACCCGTCGATGCCACTTGTACTCCAAGGCTTAGATTGTTCAAGTGGGCCGAGGAACATTTCGTAGATTCGGAATGTATCCGCACCATATACCTCAACGATTTCGTCAGGGCTCACGACATTGTACTTAGACTTGGACATTTTCTCTACGAATGATTCGAGAGTAAAACCTCTTTCACTTTTTGGTACTAAGAATTCACAATCGTTGTAAGTCCCACCGTAAAAATTTAGAAATCCTTGCTTGTTCCCAAGTTTTTCATTGACGACAAATTCCGATGGGACCTTTATGGATTTGAATTCAACTGGATCGTTGATCTCATATCGCAAGAAATATTCGATAATTGAAGTGTCTGCATTTACTGATGGCTCTTCATTTTCTATTTTTTGCATATGAGCTTCAATAAAGTCGAGGTAGTCTTCGTCAGAAACAAATAATCTTTTTTCAGTGTGGCAATGAATAAAGTATGAGAATGCTGTAATCTTTCCCTGGTTAATCAGCTTCTTAAAAGGTTCATCAAAATTCAGATAACCCAGGTCATGTAGAATCTTCACCCACAACCTTGCATACAGCAAATGCGCTACGGCATGTTCTGATCCTCCGATATACACATCCACTTGTCCCCAATAGTCCAGGTTCTTGCTATCGGCAAACGCTTTGGTATTGTGGGGATCCATGTAGCGGAGAAAATACCACGCGGCACCGGCGTGCGTAGGCATGGTGTTGGAATCCCTTCGCTCATTCTTATTAATATTGATCCACTCCTTTAAGTTGGCCAGCGGGCCTTCTCCTGAGCCAGAGGGTTTGAAATTATCTGAATGCGGTAGCGTCAAGGGAAGATCCTTTTCCTCCATCGCATACGGAGTGTCATCTCTGAAAACCACGGGGAACGGTTCGCCCCAATAGCGTTGGCGGCTCCATCCTGCATCGCGCATCTTGTAGTTTACCTGGCGTGTTCCAATTCCTTTTTCTTCCAGTTTTTTTATAACCACTTTCCCGCCCTCTTTCATTATCAGGCCATTCAGAAAATCAGAGTTCTCTAAAATGGCATCATAGGTCGGATTGGCCTCAGTTCCGTCATAGAATTTTCCGATGATGTTCGTAATGGGCAGATTAAAATGCTTCGCAAACTTATGGTCACGCTCGTCGCCACAAGGTACACCCATGATGGCGCCGGTTCCGTAACCCGCCAATACATACTCGCTGATCCAGATGGGAATTTCTCTCTGATTAAACGGGTTGACAGCATAAGCGCCCGTAAAGCACCCAGTGATCTTCTTCACTTCGGCCATGCGTTCAATCTCTGAACGGCTCTCCACATACTTTAAATACTTATCTACATCCGTATGTTGTGCAGTGCTAGTAATTTCTTTCACCATTTCATGTTCGGGAGCCACGACCATGAAGTCAACGCCGAAAATGGTATCCGGACGGGTCGTGAAAACCGTCATCGACTTAACCACTGCCTTCTCACTTTTCACCTGGAAGTCAATCTTTGCGCCAACGCTTTTCCCTATCCAGTTGCGCTGGATTTCCTTCATGGAATCACTGAAGTCGATCTCATCCAGCCCGGTCAGCAATCGGTCGGCATACTCGGTGATCCGCAGGCTCCATTGCCGCATCTGGCGCTTTACTACGGGAAATCCACCCCGATAACTTACGCCATTAATTACTTCGTCATTGGCAAGCACGGTGCCGAGTGCTTCGCACCAGTTCACATCGGCATACGCAAGGTACGCCAGGCGATATTGCATCAATATTTCCCGCTTCACCTTTTCGTCAAATGATTTCCAATCAGATGCGGTGAACGAATCTTTACCAGAACCCTGAATCCTGAACTTTGTATTTGGAAACTCATAAGAAATGTTTCCCTCTGACTCAAATATTTTGATAAGGAGTTCAATCCGTTCAGCTTTTTGTTTCTTTCGGTTGTACCAGCTTTCGAATATCTGCAGGAAGATCCACTGAGTCCATTTATAATACTCCGGTTTGCAGGTCTGAACCTCACGGTCCCAGTCGTAGCAGAATCCGATTTTACCAAGCTGGCGTTTGAAATTCTGGATATTCTGTTCGGTGGATATCGCAGGATCAATTCCATGTTCAATGGCATACTGTTCAGCTGGCAAGCCGAAGGCATCAAAGCCCATGGGGTGCAGCACATTGAACCCCTTTATGCGTTTGAATCGTGCGACAATATCCGAAGCAATGTAACCGAGAGGATGCCCCACGTGGAGGCCGGCTCCGGATGGGTACGGGAACATATCCAGCACATAATACTTGGGCTTTGCTGCATCAATTTCAGTCTTATAGACCTTTTTATCAATCCAGCGCTGCCGCCATTTGTCTTCAATTTTTCTGATCTCTTCTTTACTATACTCAGCCATTGTTCCGGAATTCAGTAGTTATTCCTGTCCAGAGGGAAAGGAGGCTGCAAAAATAAGGCAAAGCAAGGAAAGAAGGTAAACCACCATTACATTTGGTAAAACAGGTACTTGCTCTATGAATTGTACAAACTGTGGTACGGAAGTAGCTTCGAAATTCTGTCCGAACTGCGGTCAGCCGAGTCCCCCCAAAAAGATTACGCTGGCCAACATGTACCACGACTTTCAGGCGCGCATTTATGGTTTTGATGGCATGTTCCCGCGTACCTTAAGGGACATCACACTCAGGCCTGGTAAAGCGTCGCGTGCGTTCATCCAGGGCAACCGGGTGCAGTACTACGGCCCGGTAGGATACTTTTTCCTTATGATCACGGTGATGTTGCTGCTCATGAGCATCCTCGATGTTGACGTCGTGATGTTTATGAAGAATGCAGGGAAGACAGCTTTGCAACCTGAAGCCAGACCAGGCACACACCAGGCGAAATTCACCCAGGAGGCCATCAAGTTTGTCTCCGATAACATAAAACTTATTTCTTTCCTGATCGTACCTATATATGCGATGACTTCCAGGTATATATTCTTTCGGAAGGCAGGATTCAATATGCTCGAACATTCCGTACTGCCCTTTTATGTTCAAGGGCATGTATATTGGATCAGTATACTCAATGTGATATTCTATAAGATCACTGGTATGTTCTTCATGAACTGGCTGACCATCGCCATTTCCATTGGGTATTTTAGTTTTGCCTATGCAGATTTTTTCAGCTATCAATCCAAAGTAAAAGCCCTTTTCAAAGGATTAGGTGTTTACCTCCTGGCTCAATTATTCTTTATGATCATTGTCCTTATCACGGTGTTGATCGCCTTCTTCTTGAACCCTGACCTGGTGGAAATGTTGAAGCCTTCAAACAACAGGTAGATCTTTTGTATTCATTTTTGACTTCAGCCTTCTGAAATAGAAATACAAGGGCACGCCCAGAAAGGTCAGCAGCATTCCAAAAAGGGAATTGATTACCGGGGAAAGATCATTCAAATAATTGTTGACGTCATTGTACACGGTGGTGATCAGAAAAAATCCAGTGAAGAGCACGAACAATCCCGGAAGCCATGGATATCCCCACACCTTGTAAGGCCTTTCTGCATCAGGCATTTTCTTTCTCAGGATGAATACGCCAGCGGCACTCAATCCGTAAAACAGCCAACTTACGAAAACCAGCATGTCGGTGAGCATATCAAATGATCCACTGAGCACGAGCATGCTTGTCCAGGCGGCATGAAGGACAAGAGCGTTGGCAGGTGTATTGAACTGTGGATGAACTTTTCCAGCCCAGCCAAAGAAGTTTTTTTGTTCCGCCATGGCAAAGCTTACACGGGCCGTAGCCAATATGTTTCCGTTTGTGGTTCCAAACGTAGATACGATAACCAGTATGGCTATGAGTCCACCGCCGGCAAAGCCAAATGCCCTTGAGGCAGCATCGGAGGCTACGAATGAAGAATGTGCCAATGTGTCAATGGGCAACATATAGATATAAGACAGGTTGATCAGACCATAAATGAGAATCGTGGAGCTCAATCCGATCATAAGGCTCCTCGGAATATTTTTTTGAGGGTCTTTGATTTCGCCCGCAATGAAAGTGATATTGTTCCAGCCGTCATATCCCCAAAAGGCGCCGGAAGTCGCTGCGATGATCGCAAGCATCAGCGGCCAACCGTAGAAATGGATGGTGGAAGAGTGGGCGGTTACATTCGCCAGGCTTCCACTCCCGGAAAATAACAAGCCCAGCACAAGGAAGGCCATGGCACCCACTTTGAGCGCCGTGAAGATTACCTGAATGTTGCCACCAAAAGATGCGCTCCTCAGGTTTACCCACGACAGTAACCAAATGACTAGAATTGTAACGCCTTTGACTCCAATGTTTGCCAATGGAAAAATTGTCCCTACACCAGGCATGTAAAGGTGGAATTGCTGCTCAATATCCGGAGAGAACCTCGGGAGTGCGATGAAGTATTCCGTGTAAGTACCCAGGATATAAGCAATTGAGGCAACACCTGCTGTATTGAAAACGGCAAAGGCGGCCCAGCCATAGAGGAAGGCAACGAAGTCACCGTACATCTTTTGGAAGAACACATATTGTCCACCCGTTTCCGGCATCATCGCGGCGATCTCTGCATTCGTCAGGGCTCCGCAAAGGGTTATCAGCCCACCGATGACCCAGACACCGAGCAGCAGCAGGGGCGAACCGAGCTGTGAAGCCATGAGTGCCGGCTTCATGAATATGGCAGAGCCGATGATGCCTCCAACGACCAGCGAAACGGAAGACCAAAGGCCGAAGGTTCTGGTTAGTTTCATCCTGCTGGAGTCAATGGTTGGCCCTGGAGATGGTTGTATGATGCGGGCAACAGTCTTTGAATGCGGTTGAAAGTAAGAGCAACTTTAGGGCAAAGGGCGGGCTGAACCATAATTGAAATTGTTTAAATTTAACAAATCACGGCAGACTGTCATCTGCATGACATATCTAATTCCATTGCATCACGTTTTGGTTCCCATATGAAAGCAAGATTACTTTTTTATTGGACAGCCCGCATTGTGGCGGCCGTCATCATGGTTCAGACGCTATATTTCAAGTTTACAGGCGCTCCTGAATCAGTGTATATTTTCACTACGGTTGGTATGGAACCGTGGGGTAGGATTGGTGTCGGTGTGATGGAATTGATTGCCTCTGTACTGATCCTTCTTCCAGTGACATCCTGGCTTGGCGCCGGGCTTGCTCTCGGGTTAATGGTGGGTGCTCTGGGGATGCACTTAACCCTCCTGGGAATTGAAGTGAATGGGGATGGTGGTCAATTGTTTATTTACGCACTTGTGGTTGCTATATGTTCCGTCTATGTCCTGTGGTACAATAGCGACAAGATCCAGGGGCTGATAAGGTCTCTTACAGGGAAGAAGTAAGGTTATTGAGTTATAAGCGCCTGAGTCAACTTCTCCAGTTCAGGCTGGTAATCCGGCACATCTTTGAGTATTCCTTTTAAACTTTCCAGGAGGTACTTCGGCACGGGTTGACGTTTTTTCACTTTGTCGATCATATCATTAAGGATATCGATGGCGTCCGTTTTGGAGGTAAGGGTGGATGGCTCAAGTTTTTTCTTCAGGCTGTTCATCGCCACCAGTTTGGGATCCCCTTCATCCACTGCCGGCGTGCCTCTGGATGCTCTTGTTTGTTGATCAATGCACTGGTTGTAGAGTTCAATAATTCTGTCCAGGTGCTTCTTGCCTAATTTCTCCTCATTCATTTTTTCTTCAATCGTCTTGCAATCCTTAAAAAATTCCAGGATTCCTTTCCGGAAGGTGACATTGGGCACTTCAAGGGTTTGTCCGTCCTGCCTTACCAGATAGTCAACATCATAGGTGAGGGTGTTTTGCCCCCGACCGAGGTATCGGCATACATACCCCAGTTTAACCAGCTTCATCATTCTGTATCCATTTTCTGTGCGCACGGGTCCGTAGAATTCATTATTCAGGAAGAGCAACTTGATCTGGGTTGCGGTAAATTGATTCTTATGTATGCCATCGTTGATTTGTACCCTGTCGACGACATCGTATGGCATTATTTTAGTCTTGCCAAGCAGTGTGTCGCTTTTCATGGTAATCAGAAAGTCCTGTGCAGCAAGAGTAAATGCCCCGCACATCATCATAATGCACAATATTGGGATAGAAGAATTGCCGGAGCGTCTCATGAAATGAAGCTGTTTCGAAAAAATTAGAATCAAAATTGACTGCAAGTTTAACGCTATTTCAAAACAGTTTATTGGTTTTTTTTTGAGAAAGAACGTACTTGACCACAATTTTAACTCCATGATTAATTACAACCCCAAAGCCTGGGCTTCCCTCTTATCACACTCTTACAGCCGGCATGTTATGCGGACCTTGCGCCCCGTACTCCTGTTTATGGGCGGCTATTCGCTGGTTTGCTGCTACCTCGTGCTGGATGTTTTCAGGCTCCATGAGAGGGAGTTTCACAGTACGATAGGCATGCACTCTCTTCTTGGGATTGTCCTTGGATTGTTTCTGGTATTTCGTACGAATTCCGCCTATGACCGGTGGTGGGAGGGCCGCAAGTTGTGGGGCTCGCTGGTGAACAATACCCGTGTCCTTGCACATAAAATCAACGCGTTTCTTCCCAAGGAGGATTTGGTAAACAGAGATTTTTTCCGGGTCATGATTGTTAATATGGTCATTGGAATTCGCGAGCATTTGCGAAACAATTTAAATGTCAGTGATCTGGAGTCCACGGGGGAGGACTTTGAGAATCGGTTTAAATTCGTCAATCACATTCCAAACAGAATCTCGACAATGATGTATGAGAAGGTAAATGACCTTTATGTGAAGAGAGAAATTTCCGGAGATCAGTTATTGCTGCTTGACAAGGAACTGAAAGAATTTGCGGATATCCTGGGAGCATGTGAACGGATTAAGAATACCCCAATCCCGTATTCCTATTCCATGTACATTAAGAAATTTATTTTCATATTCATCATCACCCTGCCCTTTGGTTTTGTTACCCAAACGGAATACATGACTGTTCCTATTGTTGTGCTGATATCTTATATCCTGCTGAGTGTGGAGTTGATCGCTGAGGAAATTGAGGATCCTTTCGGCAAAGATGTGAATGATCTGCCTACTGATGAGTTGACTGTGAAGATTCGGGACAATGTGAGGGAAATTTTGGCGGATCAATCGACGGCGAGCGTGTAGATGGCATAAAGAATAATTAATAAAATCATCACTGCATACATCACCAGGTCGACCCTGACATAGTCTTTATACTCCCTGTACAGCTCTTTTAGTTTTTGAAACATAACATTCCCACAAATTTACTGTTTAATGTAACTAAACAGCCCCGAATTCGTCCAGTATATTTTCCCTAACGCGACCGACGCCCCATGAGCCGATTGATCTGTGCAGTTTGTTTTCTATTGGGCTTCTATTCAAGTCTGTCACAGGATAAGTTCACGATCAACGGCTATGTAAAGGATGCCTCCAATGGGGAAGCCCTGATCGGGGCAACTGTTTATATCAAGGAAATCCGGAGTGGAGCCACCACCAATGAGTATGGATTCTATTCCATCACCTTGCCTTCGGGTACCTATTCAGCGGATTTCAGTTATGTCGGTTTCCAACTGATCTCCAAAGCGGTAGTCCTGGACAAAAATATTCAGATCAGCATTGAGCTGGCTCCGGAAACGGAACAATTACAGGAAGTCGTGGTCCAGGCAGAAATCGAGCAGGCCAATGTCCGCAATGCCGAGATGAGTACCAATAAACTCGAAATCAAGACGATCCAACGGGTACCCATGCTATTTGGAGAAGCAGATGTTCTGAGAAGTCTGCTACTAATGCCCGGCGTAAGTACTGTAGGAGAAGGAGCATCCGGGTTTAATGTGCGTGGCGGGAGTGTGGGGCAAAATCTTATTCTCCTGGATGAAGCACCGGTCTACAACTCTTCACATTTGTTTGGGTTCTTTTCCGTTTTTAATCCTGATGCGGTAAAAGACACTAAGCTCTACAAGGGCGCAATTCCGGCGCGTTATGGCGGCAGGCTGGCCTCCATCCTGGACGTCCGTATGAAAGATGGCAACAGCAAGAAGACCGAGGTGACCGGTGGTATTGGTTCGGTATTCAGCCGGCTTGCGGTAGAGGGCCCGCTTATCAAAGACAAAGCATCTTTCATCATTGCCGCGCGCAGGTCATACATCGACGTGCTGGCGAGACCTTTTGTACCCCTGTTGAAAGACGGTGGTGCCCTTAACTTTTATGACCTCACAATGAAAACGAACTATAACATCAACCGGAAGAACAAGCTATACCTCTCCGGCTACTTTGGCCGGGATAATTTCAGGTTTGACAAAACACAGGGATTCAACTGGGGCAACTCTACGGCCACACTTAGATGGAACCACCTTTTCAATGAACGTCTCTTTTCAAATATCACACTCGTATACAGTAAGTATGATTATGCCTTGCAGTTCGGCAAGGATGACCGCAACCAGTTTAGTTGGAACTCATCGATATCCAACCTGATTCTGCGGCCGCAGTTTACCTACTTCATTAATAGCAAAAACGAACTTAACTTCGGCGCTGATCTCACATACTATACATTCGAGCCGGCCAACGCAGTAGGCGTAACCAACGGAAACGCGGTGGATATCAGCCTGGAGAAGAAGTACAACCTGGAAACGGCATTACATATTGGCAACAGCCAAAAGATATCCGATGGGTTGTCAATTGAGTACGGACTAAGGTTTTCTCATTTTCAATACATGGGACCCGGCACGGCGTATACCTATAACGATACCATCCCGGGTATCCGCAAGACGGTCAAGTCAACAAAGCATTATGGGAGCGGAGAAAACATCGCCACCTACAATAATTTTGAGCCCCGATTTTCCTTTCGTCTCCAATCCAGTGGGTCTAGCTCTGTGAAAGGAAGTTATAATCGCATGGTCCAGTATTTGCATTTAATCTCAAATACAACAGCCTCGAATCCACTGGACGTATGGACACCCACTTCCAATAATATCAAACCTGAGATCGCTGATCAATTTACGCTGGGTTACTTCAAGGACGTCGGGGAGACCAGGCAATATGAAGTGTCGGTGGAGGGATATCTACGCTACACGCAAAACCAAATTGACTACATCGATGGGGCGAGTCTTCTGATCAATAAATACCTCGAGGGAGATTTGCTTAGCGGATTGGGACGTGCCTATGGTATCGAAACGTATTTTCAAAAGAAGACCGGACGTGTAACGGGGTGGGTGAGTTACACCCTTGGCCGTACCGAATTGAAAGTAGACGGCATTAACAGGGGAGAGTGGTATGAAACGAGATTCAATCAAACCCACAATCTGAAGATCGCTGCATTCTATGATATCAATCCCCGCTGGTCAGTGTCAGGTAACTTTATCTATGTATCCGGCACTCCGACCACTTTCCCGACGTCAAGGTACATTCAGCAGGGTATTTTAATTCCTTATAACATCAACGACTCGAGAAACAATGTCCATCTTCCGAGTTATAACAGGCTAGACATTTCATTCCGACTGGAGGGAAAGAAGACAAAGCACGACAAGCAAAGGAAAAACTCTGACTACTGGGTATTTTCATTGTACAATGTCTATGGCAGAAGAAATCCCTTCTCCATATATTTTTCCCAGAACGATGTGCGGGTTCCTGTTGGGCAGCCGCTGAGCTCCCAGGCAACACAACTCTCAATTATCGGGTCGATTATTCCTTCGGTTTCTTACAACTTCAAATTCTGATGGCCATGCATAACCAAAGAATCAACAGATTAATCCTTGGCGCATTTATCAGTTCATTGGCTTTGTTCTCCTGTGAAGACAAAGTAAATCCCACCCTTGAAAGTGCAGTCCCGGTGTTGGTCGTGGACGGTTGGATTACAAACCAACAGGGTTCCCAGGTCATCAAGCTTACCCAGTCTCAGCCCTATTTTGACAACACGCTGCCTCCGGGCGTTTCCGGAGCAATCATAACGGTCACCGACGATCTTGGAAAAATCTATTCCTTTAGCGAGGATGATAAAAATCCAGGCAACTACGTATGGAAGCCCTTGGCAAGTGAGGTATTTGGTGCTGTGGGAAGAAAGTATAATCTGAATATCCAGGTGGCGGGTGACAACCTTCAGTCGGTATCGGCCATGGGTCGTGTACCGGCGATCGATAGTATCACTTTT
>JANYHW010000142.1 GCA_025358885.1 Cytophagales bacterium
TCACCAGCGAAGTCGATGTACATTTTATCACCGGCCTTATGTTCCTGGTGCATGACAGGATTAGTGCCACGATTGTATTGGCTGTGGTAATAGCAGAACTGAGTGATCTTATATCCATCGGGATTTTTTTCCCTGTACTCTTCCCAGAGTTTGAGCAGGGTCATGCCCTTACGTTTTAGCTGTTTGTTGATCTCGGGTAATAACTTGTGAAGGGCTTCGAAGCGTGGATCTAATTTCGGCTCCTCATCACTTCCAAACAGGGTCTCCAACTCATGATCATTGAGTATACTGACGCGATCAAAAGTGTATTCACCAGCAATGAATTTGCGCAGGTAGCGCTTCACGGTATTGCGGGCAACTCCGGTCAGCACACTGATCTGAACCTTGCTATGGCCCTGCTCGTAGAGCCGTAAAATCTGTCTTACTTTAATCATCTCGATTGCTTTGTTGGCCATGAATGCTCTGGGTTGGTTAGTAAGCCAACGTCAGCATTTTTTAGCGCTCAAAACAACCTGCTAAAACATCACTTAAGGGGTGGTCAATTTGCTCCGGAATTAGGTGGTCAGTTTGCCCCGGAGAAGGTGGTCAGTTTGGGCCGGAATACACTGGTCAATTAGACCGGTTTCTCCACGCCACACCCTCATAGATCGCCACTGCAAATTGATTTAAATAAGGTGGCAAGACCACATAAATGGTGTGGTCATCAAGTCTTCCCTCATTAACCTGATTATTTACTTTTCGGATACGTGCGGGTGCAGTTGCAGGATCGAACCTTGCAGGTGTACCTACATTGATTCTACTTCCATACATGCTTGCACAATAGGTGAAGTAACGGTGGTCGCCAATCGCCTGGTAGTTTTCTCGGAAACCGGGGAAGAAGAGAACAGTTTGTTTTGTTGAAAATAATGCCTTCCATGCAGCGTGGTTCATCAACGGATCGTAAAATTCACGGTACTCAATTTCGGGCTTAAACAAAACCTGGATATCGTAAAATTGAATGATCAGGCAGCCAACAAAAAGCGTATTCTTTATCAGGGTACCCCAAGGCATAGAATTAACGACATAAAAGACGAAGAAGAAAACCAGGTAAGCTGCCGGCCAAATAAAGTATTCGCTTGGTCCAAAAAATTTTGAAGAAATGAGACTTGAATTGACTATCCCATGTATAGAGAAAACCAAAACTATGATCAATAGTGGCAGCACAGGTATTCCCAATACAGCAAAAAAGGCGGTCCCTGACCTTCGTTTTAGTTTGCCGAGGCCAAACGAGAAAACGGAAAGAATAGTCAATAACACAATGCCAGCACCCGGATAACTCATTTTTCCGAGATAGTAGGATATCCACACCGGAAATGAAGGAATCAGTGCAGATGGAAAAGTCCTTGGGTTTTGAAGGGCCACGAAACTTTCCGTTGGGGTCCAACTGCCTATTGGATTTTCGCTGATTGAAATTAGGCCCGTCAGCATCCAAAGGGATATGATGACTCCGCAATACACAGACACAGAAACCACTGCGAGCCTTGTACCAATCACTCCCTCGCTTATCCACAATCGAAATATGACCGCAATAGAAAGTCCGAATACCACTGCAGTCAGCATTGGCGTCATGAGGGTTCCGATCAACACAACGACCAACTGATAAAGAAGAATTTTTCTGATAGGTTCCTTCCTGATGTCCATGAAGTAAACCCAGAACCCTGCAAGTATTATCCACTGAGAGAAGTATTGCGGTTGATGGAGTTGTGACATCAACATAGGGGCAAGTAGGAGGAAAGTAATTAACACTATCCTCGCCAGTCCCTTGATGGCGAAACGATTGCAAAGCATGAAGCCAAAGCATGCCTGAAGGAAATGACATAGCAGAAACCAGATTCCGATATATTGAAAATTGTCTGTCAAGATTGCAGAGAATGGTTTAAGGAAAAGGGCAAGCATGGGGATATCAAATGTATATACATTGGTGCCCAATGGATAAAAAAACCCATCAACATAACCCAATGGAAAAGTCCATGGCTGATGTCGGAAGAAGTTGAAACTAAAATAGCCGTTAGCATAGTAGTCGTTACCAATCAGCCACTGCACATTGGTAGGGTCAAGAATATCTAGGCCCCATCGAAGGTGATAGAACAAGAGGATGACGGCCGAAGCCCATAAGAGGGACATGAAATACCCTTTGGCTCCGGACAAACTGTTGTTGTTCATGTTAACAGTCCTGTATTCATCCTGGTATACACAAGGAATTTCTGCAAGATCTCCATTTCAACGGATGAGCTTCAGCAGCCGGTTTGCAGACTCTGCCCAGCTGTACTTTGCTTTCAAATAGGTCTTCGTCTCCCCCAATCCCTGAGGTTCTGGTCGTTTCAGGAAGAATTCAATTTTCTGAACCATTTCATCCCTGTTGTTAGGGTCGAACAGCCGGTCTCCTAGAAACTGAAATTCAGACATGGCCGTTGTGCTTGAACAAATGACATTCGCCCCGCAAGCCAATGCTTCAAGCGGCGGGATACCAAATCCTTCTGCAAATGATGGGTACACAAACAATGAACAATTTTTATACATCCACTTTAAATCCTTCAGTGGCAGGTTCTCAAAAACGTAAATCGATTCTCTGATTTTTTCTCCCAAGGAATTCAGGAGTTGCGTAAATGAGGGTGTGCTGATTCCATGGCCACCAACAAAGACGAGTTGAATTCCTTGTTTCCACAACCCAAGGTCAAGATATGATTTCAAGAGGCCAACCTGATTTTTGCGAGGTTCAATGCGGCTCACATAAAGAATGAATTGTTTAAGTCCTGAAAATGAATTGGGGATCTCATTCGACCCTTCATCCTCCCAATATTGTTCAAGGATACCATTAGGGGTTATGATGATCCTCTCAGGTTCTATGTGGTAATGATTGCTGATGGCCTGTTTTGAATATTCGGATACTGTTAATACCCACTCCGCCCTGACTGCAGATCTTTTGAACAAAAAGTTCTTCAAAAGGCGATAGTCCAGCGGAAAATATTCAGGATAGTCTAAAAATAATAAATCATGAATCGTCACGATTTCCTTGCACCTTTTGATTGCAGGTGAGATATATTGAAAGTGCGCCCAGTCCATTTTATGGTTGCGGATCATATGCGGAATCTCCAAGCCCAGCCTCCAAACCTTATTCGAGGAGCCATATACCAGATGGCGCACATTTAGTTGAGGGGCAACTTCCCTTTGAAATGAGGCTGATGTATTGGTAGCGATAAAGAAGTCAGTTTGATGATCAATTTCGCACGCCGCATTGTACAATCCGCTTAGATAGGTCTTACTCCCCTGACTCAGGTCATCCAAGACATGTGCATCAACGAACAGTTTCATCCAATCTCACTCTTTAGTTGAGTCAAAGTGGGCTGATCGCCCTTGTCGACAAGTGGGTTAGTACTTGGACAATATTTGAGCAAATGAAAACAAAGAACGACGTACCAAAACAGTTGAGTATTGAAATTTGCATTCAGCAACATAAGGATAAAGACCGCTGTTGGAAATGAGAAGAATATCGGAACCTGGCGAAGAAGAAAAAACATCACAAGGAGTCCTCCTATTAAGCCGTAGTCATAAAAGAAGGCAGGCATAAAACCTCCTAGAAATTCCCCTCCCAGATATCCCCCATATATCTCAGGCACGACGAAAAGTCGTGATGCACCCGGCCCATGGCCCAGCAGAAAGAAAAAATCAGTCCAGTCCGCTGATCTGAAATAATGAAGCGTAGGCGCCACCCTATAATAAGCAGTAAAGTCAATGGCGTATAAACTGTGCGGATCGCTCAAATCAATTTTCTGAATGATATTTACCACCCTGTTTAGTACACGAATGTCATACTCATTCGCTACCAGAAAAGTCAGTATCCCAAAAATAATGAGTGTCATAAACAACACTGTGCTGGAAAATCCTATAAAATCCAGAACCATTAGTCCAACCAATACTACCCCATAGGCACTTTTGAACATGAGTACCATGTAAAGAAGGATAAGGAACATCAGGAGATTCTCACCTTCGTAGAGCGTCCCTTTGCGAGGATCCATTTTAAGATAGGTGTAAAACGTGGCAATAACCATGAAGGCCGCATAAGAAGGTTCTGACGAAAGAGAAAAAAAGCGCAACCCATCCTTCTCCAGAATTGTTCCGAAGCTTCCCCTCATGAATCCAAATATTCCAGACAATGGCGCAAACAGGTCAAAGTATACATTGAGTTGGCCGGCAATTAATCCCGTGAAATACAGATAGAAGACAATTTTCAAAAGTTTTCTGATCTGGTTTATGCTCAAATATTGTTTGAAGAATGAACTATAAAGAATAAATGTAAAAATGAAGAAACCAGAATATAAGAGCGCAGTCCATCTCGCGGTGGAATAATTGACAAAACTGACCAAGGCCATGAAGAAGAAGAGAAATGAAAGAAATCCCTGCCCGGGTCTTTGTATAGCTTCGGAGTTGGAAATCAGGAAGACAATCAGTCCAAGACCTGCAAACGCGAGAAAAAGAAAATTAATGTTCTGGATCGCGAAATAGTCAATCACCGTGGCTAGTGAAATAAAATAGAGATATAAAGGGAGTTCCCTGCGCAAGGAAGAAATCTTAATAATCATTCAATTTTCAATTCTAAGTATTTGATTTCATTGATGCAGCCAAAAGTGGATCATGACTGGTTTCCCGCCTGTTTCTATGATGCCTTTTACAAAATACCGATACTCCGGGACAAATCCTTTTACAATTCTGATAATTTCATCAGGATTGTTTTCCAAATGATAACTGGTAATGGCCATTTTAGGCTTGTGTTTCTTTATGGTTTGTTCAGCACCCCTCAGCATTGATTCTTCAAAACCTTCAAGATCAGCCTTCAAAAAAGTAATTTTCCTCTCGTTGTGCAAAAGAGAATCAATTGTTTTAAGGTCTTTTTTTACTCCGGACGCCTCATCTACTTTGCCGCTAAGCGAACTAAGATTAAAACGAATCTCACCCTCATGATCACCCACAGCTACATTGCACAATTGGATTCTGTCTGCATAATTTCGGAAGGTCAGGCTAAGGGATTTGAAAAAGAAATCGTTGGGCTCAATCAATATTGCTTTTTCACATTGATCAATAACACTCAATGTGAATAACCCTTCTGCCGCGCCAACATCCACCAGAACTTCTCCGTGCCCAATCCGGGTATGCTCCTTTTGATAGTAGTGCCAGTCATTCGTGTCGAATGTTTCAGTCGCAACCTGATAAATTCCCTCAACAGGACATTCTTTTGGCCAAAATAAATTTTGACGAATGTTACTAAAACCTACCTGCCATTGACCAGGAGTATCATTTATTTCCTTGACATACTTCGCAGCCATCACTTTCACTTTTGGCTTAAGCATAAACCTGACCAGCTCGCGAAAGGTCACATTATTCTTTGACCGAAATAGCCAGTAAAACAAAATACGAAGTCTTCTCATCTTCTCATTTCATGTTCAGTATCAAAGGTAAAAAATGGCAGCCATTCTGGCTCCGGCCTGACCCGAAGGGCATTTCCTGCCATCAGGACCACACATGATATGGTAAACACAGATGAAACATCGCAAATCTTCCAAAGCAACGGCAAGGGATACGGGGCTTACGGCAAGATTATTTATTTTTGGCGGATCTATATAATGGAAATTGCCAAAATGGGTGAAAGAAGAAAGATATTGACCAATTCCGGTTGGCTTTTCTTTGATAAGATCATCCGGCAAGGACTCAATCTTCTTCTCACCGCCTATATAGCGAGATACCTTGGCGCATCGACTTTCGGAGAATGGAACTACGCGATTGCGTTCGTAGCATTGTTTAGTTTCCTGTCCACCTTTGGTCTTTACAATATCTTACTGAGGGATTTTGTCCGATCGCCTGAAAAAGCAGCTGAAATTATCGGAACGGCTCTTTCACTAAGATTCATTGGGGGTTGTCTGACTATGTTCTTTTCCGTAGTCGTCATTTCCCTCTCAAAGCCAGACGCCACCTTACTCACCACCCTGATTTTTATTACATCTGCAAATTATGTTGCCCAATCCACCGATGTGATTGATTACTACTTTCAGTCAAGACTCAAATCCAATTGGATTGCCATTTCAAGGGGAATTTCATTTATCATCTTCGGGATAGTCAAGTTATTGCTCGTTCACCATGGATTTGGCATTGCCTATTTTGCAGCAGCACAGGCATGCGAATTTCTCCTCTCAGGAATTATCTTGATATTTTTTCTGGCGCGCGCATTGCCTTTGCGCACAGTCATATTCAATGTAGTACTTGTCAAGAGACTTATTCAGGATTCTGCACCCATTCTGTTTTCAGAAATTGCCATCCTGGTGTACATGCGAACCGATCAGGTAATGATAGGAGAAATGATTGGAGATCGCGCCCTGGGTAATTACTCGGCGGCAGTTAAGCTTTCGGAAATCTGGTATTTCATACCCGGCATAATATGCAGTTCGCTCTTCCCTTCGATTGTCAGGGCGCATTCCCACAACACGCAAGCCTACCACCACAAGCTCCAGCAATTGTATGATTTGCTTTCCGGGATCAGTTTAAGCATAGCGATAGTAGTTTCAATCACTTCCTTCTTTATTATCGGCATTTTATTCGGGTCAGATTATAGGGACGCCTCCACTGTCCTGACAATTCATGTATGGACAGGGGTCTTTGTATTCTGGGGGCTCGCCAGCAATCAGCAACTCGTGATTGAAGGGTTGACCAAACTAAGTCTCTACAGGACCATCATTGGAATGATCGTCAATATTGTTTTCAACTTCCTACTCATCCCTATCATGGGAATCAACGGCGCGGCGGTAGCCACCCTACTTGCCCAGGCATTTTCTGCATGGATAAGCAACGTTTTTTTTTACCAAAGCAGATCCATTTTTTGGATGACTCTAAGATCGCTTAACCCGGTTCGCTTCATAACTTTGGCACAAATCATACTGAAAAAGGGACTACCATGAATACCCCTGTTCTTTTCCTTATTTTTAATCGCCCAGATGTAACGGAGCGGGTATTCAATGCCATCAGGATGGCAAAACCACCCCGCCTTTTCATCGCGGCAGATGGTCCAAGGCAAAGTAATCAGGCTGACCAATCAATTTGTGAGAAAACGCGCGACATTGTAAAACAAGTTGACTGGGAATGTGATGTTAAGACGCTGTTCAGGTCGCAGAACCTTGGCTGCCGCAATGCCGTCAGTTCCGGCATTGACTGGTTCTTTCAGCAAGTCGAAGAGGGGATTATCCTCGAGGACGATTGTCTTCCCCACCCTGATTTTTTCCCTTTTTGCGAAACCATGCTGAATCGGTATCGCCAAGATCCATCTGTGATGCATATCACTGGAGGTAATTTTCAATTTGGATTCCAACGAGGGGGCTACAGCTACTATTTTTCACGAATATCGCACATCTGGGGCTGGGCTAGCTGGCGCCGGGCGTGGCAACATTATGATGTAGACATGAAGGATTATCTCCAATTTCTAAAAAAGAACCGGGAGAAGTCAATCTTTGTAAACAGCAAGGCAGAGAAGTACTGGTTATTTCTCTTCGACAGGGTGTACCGCAAGGCCGGAACCTGGGATTACCAATGGACGTATGCTGTCATGAAGAATCATGGATTCTGTGTTATTCCAAATGTTAATCTCATTTCAAACATAGGATTCGGCCAAGACGCTACTCATGCAAGCAAACAGGATGATCGTGTGGCTAGAATGGCTGCACACCCTTTAAACGTAATAACCCATCCGGAGAAGATTGAGGTCAATGAAGCCGCGGATCTG
>JANYHW010000180.1 GCA_025358885.1 Cytophagales bacterium
CGTTTTGCTTCCCGATTTTATCCAACCGAAACTGCTCATCAAATAATCCTCTTGATCTATTCTTCATCTGTTTTTCTCCTTTTTCTCAAGAAACAAAATTTATAGATAACTTGGTAGGGTTTTTAGAGATGCCCTTAATTAGAATTTCTCTGGTATTTGGTCATACTTTTGCTTCAAATTAATGTGTGAAAATTCTCATCGTCGAAGATGAACTTGACCTGGTCTCCAGCTTGGTAGCATTTGCTGAAAGAGAGAACTATAAGGCGGAGGTAGCAATGACTTGCCAGGAAGCCACTAAACGCATTGCGTTGTATGAATATGATTGCATTCTGCTGGACATCAACTTGCCTGATGGCAATGGTCTGCAGTTGCTCGAAGACCTGAAAAAAGTAAATAAGACAGATGGTGTGATCATTATTTCTGCCAGAAATTCACTGGATGATAAAGTCAAAGGGCTCAACCTGGGAGCCGATGACTACCTCACGAAGCCGTTTCATCTATCAGAGCTGAATGCGCGCATACAAGCTGTCATTCGCAGAAAGAAGTTTGACGCGCCTCACACCCTGACATTCTCCAATATCATAATTGACCTTGCGTCGCACACAGTTACCATCGGTGACCAGGCGGTGAGTCTTACCAGGAAAGAATTTGACATCCTCCAGCACCTGGTCGCCAATAACAATCGCGTGATATCAAAAGCTTCTCTCGCCGAATACATTTGGGGTGATCGGGTAGACAGCGCCGATTCATTTGATTTTCTGTTTGTTCATCTCAAAAACCTCAAGAAAAAACTCAAGCAAGCTGAGGCTGCCGTGGAGATCAAAAATATTTACGGCGTAGGATATCAATTGATTGAGCCATGAAGCCCCTCAAACTACTCGCACTCACCTCTCTGAATTACCTGGTGATCTTCTCAGTCCTCACCCTGTTTTTCTTTGCGATTTTTTACTTTATCACCAAACAGGAAGTATTGCGGAGTACCGACGAGGTACTCTACAACAAGAAGATGCACCTCCAGGAGTGGTTCGGAAAACACCGCAGCATTATTTCCACTGAAGCGTTTCCCTACTCAAACTTTACTATCCAACCCGCTGTCGGTCTCCGGGAAGATATTTATTCAGATACCCTTATATATGAAACCGTCGATCTGGAGTGGGACGAATTCCGGAAACTCACCTCCACGTTTGAATTGGACGGGAAGCTTTATCGGCTCGATATTGTTGTTGCACGAATGGAGACTCATGAAATCGTGTCCAGCATTTTACAATCACTACTTGTCGTATTTGTGCTCATGGTGGCGGCCTTCTATTTTACCACAAGGTATTTCTCCAAAAAGCTATGGAAACCCTTTTATCACACGCTGCAACAACTCAATCGGTTTGAAGTCGACCAGTCAAGGGAAATAGATCTCAAACCAGGCAGGATTGAGGAATTCATTTTGTTAAACAAATCCATAGCTGACCTAACTAATCGAACGCAAAGTACCTTTCAAAATCAAAAGCAATTCATCGAAAATGCATCACATGAGATGCAAACTCCATTGGCCATTGCCCAGTCAAAACTAGAACTTCTTATCACTGATCCGCACCTTACCGAACATCAAGCAGATATCATCCAAACCCTGATCCGGTCTACCCAGCGGTTGGCCAAACTCAACAAGATCCTGCTCCTGCTATCAAAAATTGAAAACCAACAATTCCTGGAAAAGGAAGGGGTATTGATCAAGCCTCTACTGGAGGAAATCCTGATCAACTTTGAAGAACAACAACAAAGTCTCAATATCCAAGTAGAGATTAGCGTTGCCGAAAGCGCTTCTTTCCATGCAAACAAGACTTTGGCAGACCTCCTTATCACGAACCTCGTAAAAAACGCGTTCTTTCATAACCAGCACAACGGTTCTATTCGTATTGAAATGCGGGATCGGAATTTTTCCATTACAAACACTTCTCCCACATCAGAGATACCCAAAGAAAGACTTTTTCAAAGATTTTATAAACAATCTTCAGCGAAAGACAGCTGGGGTCTCGGGTTAGCTATGGTCAAAAAGATTTGCGATATCAATCAATGGACTCTTTCCTATCAATGGGAAAAGGGAAGACATATTTTTATTGTTTCCTGCTAGTCCGTGGGTCCAAATGTTCCACATTTCTTCAGTATCGCTCCATAAATTTATGGTATCCAAAAAAAACAGCCATGAAAAATACCTTCATTCTAATTGCATTCTGTCTTGCCTCAGGACTTATCCACGCTCAGAAGGTAAAAGAGAGTGATCTACCTTCATCGGTAAGAACTTCTTTTGGAAAACTCTTTCCAACCGCTACGGAAGTAAAGTGGTCGAAAGAAAGCGCTACAGAATTTGAAGCTGAGTTTAAAATGGGTAAAGAGAAAAAATCTTCAAATTTTGACCAGGTCGGAAAATGGCTCGGCACAGAAACGGAAATAAAAGAAATGAAATTGCCCGCCGCAGTTCGCTCGGTGATTGCTAAAGATTATGCAGGCTACAAAATTATTGAGGCTGAGAAAGCTGAAACACCTGATAAGGGAAGTTTTTATGAATTGGAATTGAAGAAAGGGAGTTCTAAAATTGAAGTGCGGATCAAGGACGACGGAAAAATTGTCACGGATTAAAAACTTAAGAATTAAGAACTGCTGGGGATCCAAATGTATCTGACAAGAAGTAACACCTGAATTCTATCAGCGAAGGTTGAACCAGAATGCAGTGCGAAGTCCGAAGAGCTGCATTCCCAGATTCTCCTGACTCACATTGGCAAGACTCTTTTCATAGAACAGTGACGCCTCGATCTTGTTGTTATTATTCATCAGTTTGGTAATACCCACCGACCCCGTGCCTGTTCCTCCATAATAATACCTGTCACTATATTTTTGCACCGAGGTAACATGATGATGGTCAGGATTCGGGTTGGGACCAAGTCCCAAGATTGGATGAGCTCCAGGCCCCCGATCAAAGTCATAGGTATATTCATACTCCTGTGCAATCGTCATGTAAGGGGTATAGCCGAGTTTGACAAATGCCTGGCCCTTTTCTGAGATCCAATGGCGGTATTTTATTCCCAATGGCAATGACAGCAATGTGTTCTTTATCTGGACTGACTCTACTTCACCCAAATTGGGGTCTGGTGGAGGAAGATTGAGGTCACCATAAACACTTTGTGTCCGAAGTGAGGTTGTAGAATAATCCAGGCCAGTAGTCACACTCAGTCCAGGTGATAGGACCCACTCTGCATCAACACCAAACCGTGGAGTGACTGCGCCAGTACCGTTGGAAAATACACCTTTGGCAAGGTCGGCATGAGGTGCAATGTTAATACCGATACCCTTGGAATAATGTTTCTCCAGAACCGTGCGCATCTTGTTTGAGATCGTGTTTTGCATGGGCTTGCTTACTGCAGTCACCACTATTGGCTTATTGGTCAATTCATAAGGCGGCAATCCAACTTGAGGCCAGGGGTAATCGCTGCCAACCTCTTTAACATTCAGTTGAGCGAGACTTCCATCTACATCATTTGATTTTTCAGGCGACACCAGGTATGCTTGTCCATCTTCAGTGATCAGCATTTTCTTGACAAGAAGCGCATGGTATACATCTTCCGGAATTTCTGAAGTCATTCCCAGGTACACGCCGGGACCTTCCTTTTGTGAGTGGCCACTGATTTGATTTGGGGCGAGTTTGGAATTTATGGCCAGGGCTGAATCAAGGTGATGCGAAGTGATTGAATACGTTTGCCTGAGCTCATGAATTACCTGGTTCAATGAATCAACAACAACTTGTTCATAAGTATTCTTGTCAGATCCAGTCACCTTTGATTCTTCTCCAGCAGGCCAGAACAGGTATGCATTGACGATAGTAAACAAGGCAATGGAGGCAGCCATCATGTACTGGGAAAGGTGCAGCTCATACCAGGGCATGGGCTGGAATGCCGTTAACTTTTCATGAAAGTCTGCGAGCGCAGCAGGGTCTAAAGATGGATCTTCGTACCCGTCCAGTTTTCCCTTTATAAAATCGTCAAAATTACGATCATCCATTTTGTTCAGCATTAAAGTCAAACTCCAGGCTGAGGGCTTTCTTCAATTTGATTCTGGCCGTATTCAAGTTGGATTTGGATGTGCCTTCACTAATGTTCAGCTTCTGAGAAATCTCAGAATGCTTGAATCCTTCCATACAGTATAAATTGAATACCAGGCGGTAAGAAGGCGGCAGTTCCTGGATCGCTTTCAGGATCACTTCTTCCGACAAATAACTTAACACGTCGGCCGACAAATGTTCATTCTTGACGTAAGAGATATCTACGTTATCATAGTGCTTTTCATTTCGCCGGTAATGGTCGATCGAGGCATTGATCATGATTTTCCTGAGCCAACCCTTGAAAGAGAGCCCGGGGGTGTACTTGTCCAGGTTGGTCATGATCTTGTAAAATCCGTCGTTCAATATTTCGATCGCTTCGTCCCTTGACCTGGAGTATCGCAAGCAAACGCCCATAGCAAAGCCATAAAACTGTTTATACAGTTTATCCTGACTTTTCCGGTTTCCTTTCCGGCAAGCCTTGATTAGCTCCTGAAGGTCCTGCTCTTCGATGACTACAGATTTAGGCCAGGGTGATAAACCCCTTTGTTTAACATCACGCAAGGTGGATCGAAATGGTTTGTTCCCAAACAAAATAAATACCGAAGATGGTCGAATGTAGACTCGCAATTTGCGAGAAGGAATGAAAATAAGGCTCCTGCCTCTCTTTTGGGGCATTTAAATATGCTAAAGAATACACTTAGCTTCTTTTTCTTATAGAAAAATCTTCTGCAACCTTAGGCATCTACATCGGTTGCGGGAATATACCGCGGGCGGTGACCAACTGTTTGGCAAAATCCTTCGTGATGGTAAGCAAAAGTCACCATGTCGAAAAGAAAACCAATTTCATGATCCAAATCATCAAGTATTCCGCAATTACATTCATTCTTAGCTTTTCAATAATCTTCCGGGTCGGAGCACAGGAACAGGTAACAACAAATCACCCTGAAATGGAGACGCTGTTGCCTTCTCCAAAAATCAACTTCCTGGGAGTTTACCTGCTTCCTGAATACCAATATGGATACCTGGCAGGGCAGTTCACTTCCATGGGGGGCGGATCGCTGATGTTGACACTCAACAAACAAATTGGTGTCGGTGTGAGTGGCTATATGGCCTTTCCAAATTATACCCCAACACAAATCAGTACTGATCATTCCCTTCAGCTGAGAACTCAATTTGGCGGAGGAAGGATAGAATATACCTTGAATCCAAACAGCAAGATACACGTGTCATTTCCGCTTACCATTGGTGGTGGCAGGGCCAGCATTGATTCGGCCGGACAAAGGGGGCACGATCCATATTACCACAACCACAGCTATGGTATGGGAAATGGACTTTCCTTTTTCTTTGTTCAACCCGGGGTGAATGTGGAGGCCAATGTCCTGAAGTTTGTGAAAATCTTTGCCGGTGCTTCTTACAGGATCGTCTCAGGAGGAGAGTCGCACAATCAGAATGGATCAACTTTTGACTCACCCACGTTGGGTCAATTGCAGGGTTTAAGTTTCAATGCCGGGATAAAAATCGGTTACGATTTCCTGCTCCATCGAAAAAAACAATGACGAGGCATTACGCCGGGATACAATGTATACTGTAACTGTTTAACTTTAAAGAATTATGACGCGCAAAGAATTTCTCTCTCAGGTAGGCGCTGGTGCTGCAGTGTTATTCGTGCCTGCCTGCCTTGGATCACTCTCTGGTTGTTCAAATGCAGGGACGGTGCCTGCCGCTCCCACCAATGTTGATATGACCCTTGACGTTTCATCCGGCGCATTATCAGTTAAGGGAGGCTACCTCGTCACTGGTGGTATTATTGTAGCCCATACGGCGGCTGGTGCTTTTCTCGCGGTGTCTGCTGCCTGCACTCACGCGGGATCAACCATTCAGTATGTTAGCGGAAGCAATTCCTTTCGGTGCCCTAACCATGGAGCCACATTCAACAATACCGGAGCGGTGACCGGTGGGCCAGCCTCAAGATCCCTTGCACAATATAACACGACCCTTACAGGAACATCTTTAAGGATATTTTCATAAACCCGACAAAATTTGAACCTATGAAAAATTTTAACGCCCGCCATCTCGCAAGTCTTGCCGCATTCATACTGGTTGCATCGATGAATTTCACATGCTCCAAAAGTAATGTCAATCCGGTGGTAACACTTAAGTTTGCTGCCCCTACTTCCAGTTATAATGAGAGCCAGGGAATTGTAAATGCGGACATCGCCCTAAGCAGCAAAGCCAGCCAGGACATTGTCCTTACCTACTCGTGGGCAGGCGGTGATACTACGGCTTTCCTCGGCGGTGATTTCAGCTTTGTGAGTGCAAATCCCCTTACGATCAAGGCAGGAGAAACAAGTGCGAAGATTTCAATTCAAATCATTGACGACACACAAATTGACAC
>JANYHW010000187.1 GCA_025358885.1 Cytophagales bacterium
CAAACTGAAAGACTTCTATAAAGTGATTCCTTTTCCGGCCTCCCTCGTGGTGACCTATCTGATATTGCTGCTAAGCCTGTTCTTGTTGATAACTACCTTCTTCAAATTAGCTTCCTGAGTAATCAATTGTCGCTCTCATGAGTTTGTACTGTTTTTGATTTTTTCAAGAAGTACTTAACTCGCACGCGCAGAATATTATCGGTGGAGGAGAAAGTTTCATCGATACCGTCCCTGGATTCCTGATTCATATACATCAATTCAAATCGCCAGGTATAGGTAGGACGATATCCAAGGCCGAGACGAAAGCGAAACCGATTCGCATATCGCTCTTCCAGGTCCTTGGCATCGTATAGGAATTCAATGTCAGTTATCGCATACCAAAGATTGTCCTTGAAATAGGAATCCTGGTTGAGCGGAATAATTGCTTCTACGCGGACCCGCGGCCTCCACTGCTGAGTCCACTCTTTGGTGTCAAGGTTTTCAAGATTTCTTTGCTCGAGTCTGAGGTATAACCGGGTTTGGATTCTGCGGTTGGGGGTAAAATGGATCCGTGTTCCCACGACCGGCCTGATTTCAAATGTATTGTAGTTGCCAATTTGATTGGTATACGAAAGAACCAGCTGTGACATCACGTCGAAATTCTGGGAGATGGCACGCTCAAGTGTAAGGGAATAACCCAAAGAATGCCAGCGCGGACTGTTCAACAGCGTACTGTAAGAAACTGCATTCTCCATATTGTAGACGTTGGCAAACGAATAGTTGTGCATATACTCAAGCCAGACTTGCTGATCCGACTGAGCAATGCCTTTTGTTGGAGCTGCCAGCATGCAGGCGAGCAATCCGAACGAAAGAAGAACAAATGTTTTATTTACTTCCTTCAAGGGCATAAATTTTGACAAGTTTAAACAAATTGATGTTATGGAATACGCACTCATATGAAAGGACCTCAGCCAATCAAGATTTTGTTGTCACTATTCGAACAAAACAATATATCTTTAACCCGAGAACTCTTGTTTGATCAAACATATCCCATGAGAACGACTATTCTAAATTTTGCAGTCCTTGCCTTCATCATAAACGGATGCCAGTCACCCCAGGAACAGGCTAAAGTCACAGGGGTGGCGACCGGAGAGTTAGACCGAACCGTACTACCGATTGCAGAACCCATTTATCCTAATGATACTACGCTTGATGCCCGGAATGACAAGGCGCCTCCCCGCTTTGGAGTGAAGGCCCCTGAAAAAGCACCCAATGTTGTTATTGTTTTAATTGATGATCAGGGCTTTGGGCAATCCAGCGCATTTGGAGGCCCAATCCATGAGCCCGTTGTTGAAAAACTGGCAAGCAACGGATTGAAGTACAACCGATTTCACACCACCGCCCTTTGTTCGCCGACACGCGTGGCATTGCTCACCGGTCGCAACCACCATCTGAACAATGCCGGGGCTATTATGGAGTTGGCAACAGGGTTTCCCGGGAATACGGGAGCACGACCAAATAGTGTAACCCCATTGGCGGAAATTTTAAGATTAAATGGTTATAGTACGGCCGCCTTTGGCAAATACCATGAAACAGCACCATGGGAAGTTTCGGTGTCAGGTCCATTCGACAGGTGGCCAACCCATTCCGGCTTCGATAAGTTTTATGGATTCATTGGAGGAGAAACAAATCAGTGGTCACCCGCAGTGTATGATGGCACCATTCGGGTAGAAACCCCAAATGATCCAAACTACCACTTTACAACTGACATGACCAACCAGGCGATCAATTGGGTGAGTGCCCAACAATCCCTTACTCCGGATAAGCCTTTCTATGTGTATTTTGCACCAGGCGCCACCCATGCACCGCATCATGCACCCAAAGAATATATTGCAAAATATAAGGGCAAGTTCGATCAAGGTTGGGATAAACTGAGGCAAGAAACATTTGCCAGGCAAAAAGCATTAGGTGTTATTCCGCAAGATGCTCAATTGACCGCAAGGCCTAAGGAAATTCCGGCATGGGATGATCAGACTCCGGAACAAAAGAAACTATTTGCAAGACAAATGGAAACATTTGCCGGATTTGCGGAGCACACCGATCATGAAGTAGGTCGCCTTGTTCAGTCTCTGGAGGAAATGGGTGAATTGGACAATACGATATTCTTCTATGTGGTTGGCGACAATGGAGCCAGCGCAGAAGGTGGACCAGAAGGAGCGTACAACGAGATGATGGCTCTGAATGGGATCATCGGCAAAGCTAGTCAGATGATGAACCATATTGATGACTGGGGAAGCCCAAGCACTTTTCCTCACTATGCTATCGGGTGGGCGCATGCGGGGAACACGCCATTCCAATGGACCAAGCAGATAGCCTCACACTTTGGCGGAACCCGCAATGGAATGGTGGTTCATTGGCCTGAAGGAATAAAGGCTAAAGGGGAGATCCGCTCGCAGTTTACGCATGTAACTGATATTGCACCCACGGTCCTTGAAGCCGCCGGTTTGCCATTTCCCAAGTCTGTGAATGGAACTCAACAAACACCCTTAAGCGGAGCTTCCTTTGCATTTTCATTTGACGATGCCAAGGCTGCGGATCGCCACACGACTCAATACTTTGAAATGTTTGGCAACAGGGGTATTTATGATAACGGTTGGGTAGCCTGCACCAGACACTCAATTCCATGGCTGATGGTTGCCAATCCTCCACTAGCCGAAGATATTTGGGAATTGTACAATGTGAATGATGATTTTTCGGAGGCGAATAACCTTGCGGAAAAGAATCCTGAAAAACTGAAAGAATTACAGGCACTTTTCAAAAAGGAAGCAATAAAGAACCACGTATTCCCAATTGACGATCGGCGGTCCGAACGATTTGATGCCTCCATTGCTGGCCGACCCGATTTGATGGGCTCCCGAACGTCACTAACACTCTTTGAAGGAATGACGGGTATCATGGAAAATGCTTTCATAAATACCAAGAACCGGAATTATACAATTACCTCGGAAGTGGAATTGAAGAACGGAAGCACAAATGGTGTAATCATTTCTCAGGCTGGCAGATTTGGAGGATGGGTTCTCTACCTGAAAGATGGCAGGCCACATCACGAATATAATTTCTTTGGGCTGGAAAAAACCAATATTGCCTCTAACAAAGCATTAACACCGGGAAGGCATGAAATTAAGTACGAATTCATTGCCGATGAAGCGAGACCTGGGACTGGAGGTAAATGTTTTCTATATGTTGACGGTCAAAAAACCGCAGAAGGTAAAATTCCAAAGACTCAACCCTTCGCCTTTTCCGCAGATGAAGGCGTGGATATTGGGATGGACAATGAAACCAATGTGTCCAATGACTACCAGGAGAGGGACAACAAATTTGGCGGGAGGATTAAGAAGGTGGTAGTTGCTCTAAAGTGACGACAGCTAATAGAAAAATATAATGATAACAATATGAAAACAAGACTCCTCATTCTTATACTGGTTATGGTTGCCATGGGTAGCCACGCTCAAATCAACAAAGAAGAGCTTTCGCTCAAAATCAGCAAAGCCGACGAGGCAAATACAAAAGGGCTGAAAGATTATGTCTGGAAGAGGAAGTCAGATGTCTCTTTGGGAGGAGTTAAAAAGCTAACGACCATCACAGAATTCAGTTTTGATGCGGATGGTAAATTGCAGGCCAAACTGGTTGACGCGGAGTCGGATGTCGAGAAGAAACGTGGATTGAGGGGACGTGCCCAGGCAAGTGCGGCCGAAGATAAAATGAGCTACGTGGAGAAAGCACTTGGGCTCGCTTTGAAATATTCATTTATGTCAAAGGGAGAATTGTTGGATTTTTTCAGCAAGGCAACCGTCACGGACAAAGGGGCAACCCTTGAAGCTTCAGCAGACAATGTGTATGTGCAAGGCGATAAACTCACCATTGTGATAGACTCAAAGACATACCTCTTTACATTTAAAAAATTTTCCAGCCTTCTGGGGAAAGACGCATTAGACGGTGAACTGAATTATGGACTATTCAGCTCTGGCATTAGTCACGGAACAACCACCATCTTGAATTTGCGAGCACAGAAAATGAGAATTGATGGGACGAATCAGGATTATTCTCAGCGGGTGAAGTAATGCGAACTTTCTTATTAAAGATATTTCCTGTTGGTCTTGTTCTCATTCTTCTAAATGCAATTTCAATTTCGTCTTGTAGCGGTCAAGCTGCTCTATTGGTTCTTATTTTTGGTGACAAGGTAGCAACTGAAAAATTTCACTTGAGTATTGACGGAGGCTTGAACATATCCTCCCTTCCTGGCTTGGTGCAAGGCAAATCCAGCTACGGTTTGAATTTTGGATTGGGCTCCTTCATAAAACTCAGTGATACATGGGCACTCACCCCTGAATTCAAACCTTTGTCGGCAAGGGGTGCTAAAGACGTTGCAAACCTTCTACCCAATGATGTACCTATTCAGGATCCAAAGACAGACTTTATCCTAAACTATATAGATATTCCAATTTTGATTCGGTATAAGATTTCAAATGCTTTGTTTGTATCGGCCGGCCCGCAGATCAGTTTTTTGACCTCCGCAAAACAAGAGACCTCAGGAACTACTGCAACAGGACAGGCAGTCACCGTTACACAGGATATGAAAGCCGTCGTGCACAAGGAATCTTTCATGGTGCCGGTGGAACTGGGGTACTCCTTGTCACAGGAGCGAGGAGGGAAAGGCATTGACCTCAAAGTGCGTTATAATGTTGGTATTATGGAAGCATTTACTACCGATGTAGTTGCTAGCAAGAATTCAACACTTCAATTTATTTTGAGTTTCCCGTTTATAAGCCTACCTAAGGATGAAAAGTAAGATGGCACCGATTTCAAATGCAGCAAGAAAGTCTACAGAATCGGTCGATAGGATTCCTGGTATAGACGGGAAAAATTGATTTGGAGATTTAGCCGTGCAAGGTCATGATTGCAGAAACCACCGCCGTTGATGTATTCACCAAAGGAGGAATATTTCCAGTCTTCCATTTTTGATACCAGTCCGGCTATCATCGGGTTTTGATGGATATAGTGAAAAACATTTTCTGCGTGAAGGTCATTGGTGGAGACGCAGATTGCTTTTGTTTTTTGTTGAAACAAACTACCAGTTCGCTTCATTTGAATGTTGACAGCCTTGGTGTAAGAGCTCAACAAATGTTTTATGGCCTGAGAAAAACTTTGACGCGGAAAGCTTCCATCATCAATCTTTATAATTGATTTTTCATTCGCATGGACTAAAAAATGAAAGTGATTTGGCATTAAGCAATAGGCAAGTATATCGCAAGCCGGAGCCACATACCTTTGAACTTTATTTAAGAAATACGGATAATTTCCCGGTGACAGAAAAATTCTCTGTTTGTTATTTCCCCGGTTAAACACATGATATAGATTGCCTCTCTCAAGTAGCATGTGTGAAGATAATCAGGTGTCCTACATCTTTAGATGTAGGACACCTACGGAAAACCTGACTAATTTATCTTCTCCTACCGCCACCACCGCCGCCCCTGTTCATCCCTCCACCACCCATTTGGCTGAAGTTGTTGCTTCGATTGACACCACGGTCCCTATTCATCTGCTGACGGTCAAGGTCGGTGGTGTTTTGCCGCGTATTTTGCCAATTTCCTCCATTGTTTTCCTGCCAGTTCTGGCCTTGTTTCTGGTATACATTCCCACTTTTATCCGACATGACATTGTTGTTGATGTTATTCCTGGTGCCACTACCACTGCCTGTTGCCGGCATAGTGGAGGGCCTTCCCTGGCCTCCTTGCTGACGTGTATTGCCGGACTGACCATTGGCCGGAAGCGTAGAGGCCCGCACACCGGACTGATTGTTGTAAAAATTGGCGTTGCGACCATTGTTGATGTTCCCATTGTTTATGATGACTGTATTTCCACCACGTCCATAACAAGGGGGATGGTGAGGAGGATAGTATGGCGGGTGATACCTAGGTGGACCATACCAGCCTCCATATGCCGGACCGCCTACATGAATGGATACACCCATGCTCCAGCCCATGTATGGATTGTAACTCATGGCCATACCATAGGTAACAGGCCTTGGATAATAATAAGGTCCATACCATGGATTATAGTAATATCCTGTTCCGTACACTATGGTAGGTCCATACACGTAGCAACCCACGTAGCCGGGAGTGTATCCAACATAGACCACTTCCGGGGTTGAATCGTAGATGTACACATACTTCACATTGTACACTGGACTGCTCGGCGGAATCTTCTGGACGTCCTTCGGTACGGTGATTGACACACTCCACGGTCCATTTGGCGAGCTGCCCTCAAACCAAATTGCATTTTCGCAAACAAAGTATTTCTTGTCAGATAAGATTACGGCGCTGGATGTGTTTACTGCATAAGCCAATGTTGTGCCTTCAATCTTCTCAAATTTGGGTTCACCATCGTACTTCACACTTACCGTTGCTGTTTTTCTGTCCACAGCGGCTGTCTGAGGAACCTGTGCATCCAGCAGAGCCTCCTTGGCGGCAGGTGTTCCTGCCACACTGGCCAATACAATATCCTTTTCCGAACCTTCAGGAATGTTAGAAAAATCTTTTGGTAGTTTATCGGACGCAACATAGACCCATCCTCCCTTCATGCTTTTTGAAGTATACCAGCGCCCTGAAATCAAAGTAAAATACTCCTGGGTTTCAATGTTCATGAAAATATTGCCAGGAGTATTCTTTACATACAAGAGTTGCGTTCCTTGTATGGGTACGAATGTGGCTGAGCCATTGGTGATGATCAGTTCGGCAGGGGTTGTCCTGATCACTACTGTCGATTCAGTTTTGGAAGCGGCAGAGTCCTTTTGAACAGGTGGTGCACCCTTTGAAAATTCCTCTTGCTGCTTTTTGACTTCCTTGGGGGGATAACTGGTAGTCTTCCATTCGCCCATAACAGCTGTTGAGGTGTACCATTTTTCGTTTGCGTCAAGGTAGAATTTTCCATTTGTGTCCTTCACGATATAATAGGGCGAATTCATAACCCTTTGCAGGTTGCTGCCCTGGACCTTTTCAAGTTTCGGCTCACCGTCAATTAATACCAGGATGGCTGGCTGGGGAGAGATAATAATTTCAGGAGCTTCTGTCTTTAGGTCAAGATCCATTTTCTTCTCAGCCTCATTCAATTCAAGCGTGGCAAGCAGGTCATCCAGTGAAATCTGCAGATTCCAACGGACGATTTCCGTCTCCAGCAGGTTTTTGAATTTCATTATGCTGACGGAATCGACAGTTTGAGGAAACTTAACGGCCGTTACTTTGGCGTCGACCAATGAAATAACTCTCGTGGTTCGGTCGGTGGAAACCTTCGTATCCATCCACAAAGCCCCAAATATTGGATCCTTGCCAGCAGGTGTTACGGAAAATGCGGCACGACCACTCAGTTTGTTCCCTGAAAAAGTTTCGGGCTGTGGTTGGTACAATGAGATTTTGGCCGATGTAGTTTCGATTTCACGTGGCCAATCATTTTGTGACCAACAATAATTTGTGGTGAAGGCAAGGAGGCAACAAATCAGAGTGTTTTTCATAATTGGTGCTTAAGTCGCTGGTTTATGATATAATCTATCAAGGATCGCGTCCGAACTCATCAATTGAGGATAAAATAACTTAGAAGTCGAAGCGCAAATAAAAAATAGACAAGTTCAGGCTTTTTCAGTAATGCAGCCGTGATAAGAAAGGAGATCATGAATAACCTGAAAATGGTCTCTACCAAGTTCACTTCAGAGGGGGGCACAAACAGGAAATGGAGGGCCACAAAAACGGCCATGCAGCCGAAGATAATTCTCATGTTGGATTTGAAATACGCCTCGATGTCTTCGGTAGCTTGTTCAGGAGTAACTACCGCTACAACAATAATGAAGACCAATGGGGTGATGATAAAACGGGAATACAACAAGTAGCTCTGGTAGGAATCTTGGGTCATCCATTCGTTCATCCTGAAGAAATTCCAAAATGCTGCTTCCAGCAGCAACAAACTAGTGATGATGTAAGGCCAATAGCGACGTTCGCTGAAAAAGAAACTTCTCCACGAATTTACTAGGTCGGCTATTGCCAGCCCATAGAGCAGGAGAGGCAGTATGAGGTAGTAGTCTTTTCCTGTCATGGTAATGTTCAGCTAATTTCAGTAAGCTTCCTGAAAATTGAAATAAAGACCATTAGATTTGAGACCTACCCCGAAATCCACGCGGACGTTAAGTCGACTTTGGACTTCAAACCGATATCCAATGCCCGCATTGGGTAAATTATTTACAAAAAATGATTCCCCGGTTACTGAGCCGAGGCAGCCAAGACCAGCCCAAACTACCCAGCCGCTTCGTTTGGCCAGCATAGATTCACCATACACTTTGTGACGATATTCAGCGATCACGTAATTAATGACGCGATCACGGAAGCGACCAAGCCTGTAACCACGGATATCAAATGGTGAACCAACAAAACTAAGTTCACCATAGGGTGTTTGATTGAATGCGTGCCGTGCATGAAAGTTAAGTGCAACCGTACGACCTTCTTTCTTACCCACCGGAATAAATTTACGATAATCCAACTCAAGAACCTGGTACTGGTTCCTGCCTCTGATGATGGAATAGTCCGTGTAACTGATCGATGCATAGGCTCCCCGGTATGCGTTTTGAGGGAAGTCACGGGTATCGTAGGAGACTACCATTCCGATACCATTGTTTGTGTTGGAGGGGCCATATTGAATATAGTAGGGATCATTCTTCATGTGATTATTGACTTGTGAAGCCGTCGTACTATTGTGATCATAGATAAATCCCAAATACATGGTTCGCGATACTTTCCAAACCGGTTTGAACATGAGTTGAAAATACACCCTGTTATAACGGGTGGAGTCGGGAAAGGAGGTATTGAGGCCGTTGTCGTATCCCACACCAAAGTAGTGATCCGCCAGGTCCCTGTATTGTAAGGTCGCATTGATGCGCAACTTATTCTCTTTGAAATACGTGGTCCAGTTGGAAGTGAATAACCAGGAACCAGTGCTGGAAATGGTGAATGTTACCGGGACCGACGATCGCAAAAGGGTCGTATCTTTTCGGTTGGTCGTAAAGCTTGCCAGCGCTCCTCCCGACAGGCTAAATTGAAGTTCAGGTGAATATCCAGGTGCCACAAAAGGAGTTATCCGAGTTCTGGATTTATCTTCTTTCTTCTCCTTGCGAATCTGCTCTTGCGTCTTGACCAAATCCGGATTGATCATATCGCGAACCTGTTCCTGTTCTTTGTTGATGTTTTGTGCCCAAAGGGTCTGACTTCCGGCCATAATCAATACCGTCGCCATCAAGACGAGAAACTGTTGACCTCGACGGTTGACCCTCATCTAATTCTGTTCTTAGGGCTAAGCACCCGGCATTATTCTGTAATAAAAAATCCTCCAACAGGAGGATTTTTTTCTTGGTTGTTTACACAATTATTTCTTTTGCAACATTGGCAGCTGGTTATACAATTCCATGCGTGTTGCCACGCTGACCACATCTTCAATCTGATAGAACCGTGCCGCCACATTGGTGGAGACACCTTTCTTCACCAGGCCATAATATTTATCCCGAACGGCAATTTCCTTTTTCTGGATGGCCGCGCTTTCCGCCACAAGTTTGTCGGCACTTGCATCGTCCATGGTTTCATATTTCTTGGTGTAGGTATCGATCAATTGAAGGCGACGGTTCCCCACTTGGGCCACGCGCTCCTGCTCGTATTTTTCATAAATGGGCCAGAATTTACCGGCATCGGCATCGCTAAGCTGCAGAAATTGGGCAACTACTGCCTTTTTCTCAAGGCGAAATGCGCTACGTATAAGCTCTGTTTCAGTTTGTTGTGCAAAGGCGGAGGCACAGCAGAAAACCAATGTGATCGTGACAAGTCTTTTCATTGTTATGGTGTTTTAATTTTTTGTTAAAACTAGCAAAAAAGAAGCCATTGAGGAATCGGAATTAGATGTCATTTTGATGACTTTAGTTACGAGTTTTGACCGGATTTTGCCTTTCTTGCGAAATAACCATCTGTGAACTGATTTTAAGTACCTAACACTTGTTTTATGAGTGATCAGTCTGTTGAAAATAATTCTGAGAGCTACGTCTCCAGGTCCGTTGAGGTAGCCATAAGGCTTGGCATATTGTTTGGCCTGCTTGCCTGGAGTTTTGCGATACTCAGCCCCTTTATTTCCTTGTTTATTTGGGGACTGATCATTTCCATTACGGAGTACCCCATGTATAAGACATTGAAGAAGCGATTGGGTGGCCGCGGAAAATTGGCAGCCACCATACTGACGTTGACGTTATTTCTTTTGCTCCTCATTCCCGCCGGGCTTCTTGCTGACTCCCTGCTTGAGGGTATCAATCACCTGAGGGCAATTTACCAAAGTGGCGATCTAACCATTCCGCCTCCGGGAGACAATGTAAAGTCGTGGCCACTCATTGCAAAGCCAATCATCGATACATGGCAATTGGCTTCTGAAAATCTTGGTGCCGTCTCTGTAAAATATTCAGATGAAATCAAGAATGCTGGTCGTGTCCTGTTAAACCTAGCTGCCGGGACAGGGCTGGGGGTCCTTCAACTCCTGGCATCAATTATTCTGGCCGGGGTGTTTGTAAGCTATGCAGAAGAAGGCGGAGACATGACGAAGAAAATATTTATCAGGCTTGATCAACGTCAGGGGGCCGAGTTCGCCGATTTGGCTGAGGTCACCATAAGGAATGTGGTTAAGGGAATTCTTGGTGTTGCCGTCGCTCAAACGGTGCTTGCAGGTATCGGCTTTGTGGTGATTGGGATTCCGGCGGCAGGATTCTGGATCTTCCTATGCTTGATTCTTGCCATCATTCAGGTGGGTGTAGGTCCTGTAGCGATTGGAGCCGCCATTTATGTTTTTGCTACACACGAGACGTTGCCGGCAGTCTTGTTTGCCATCTGGACATTAGTGGTCGTCCTTTCAGACAATATCCTCAAACCAATTCTCCTGGGGAGAGGATCGCCCGTGCCCATGTTGGTAGTTTTCCTTGGTTCTATTGGTGGATTTGTATTCCATGGTTTCATCGGGCTTTTCCTGGGGGCCGTGATCCTTTCTCTTGCTTATAAATTGGTTCTGAGGTGGATTGAAAACTCATCACAGGTTCAAAGTCAACAAGACACTGCAGTTAAGGAATGAAGATGACTATTGTGACTGACCTGAAGGACCAATGAGCTTATCCTTCTTCAAGGCATCGACAACAACGGAACTAAATTCGGATGACGCCGCTTTGATATTCACGGGGTTGAATGTTTGCGATTGAGCAGACCATACCAATTTCAGAGTCTTGCCATCATAGACGTTACTTTCAATAAAATAGATCTTATCGGTTTGATAATAGCCAGGCGTGGAGTAGGTCGAAACCCCATTGTCATAATATCCTGGAAACATGCCGCTGAAGCCGCCCAAACTCTTGGGGTCATAGGCAGCGGTGGTTCCCGGTACATAATATGTGTTTTCCTCTTTCTTGATGAGTGAGATGGCCATGATCGCCTCGTAACCTCCGGCTTGAATTTTTTTGATCACCTGTTCGCGTTCAGTCTTCGTTTCTATTTTAGTAGCGGGGGAAAATAGCTCTACGCTTTTTGTCACGTTAACACCCGATTTGGTAAGGCTGCTGGAAAGATTACCCTCCACCGCAGTGCGCACGGTCAAATCCCTATTTAATACCGTGACGAAAAAGGTTTTATACTTCATGGCTTCCGGGGCTTTCCAGGAGCCTGTGATTTTGGTACCGGAAGAGCAGCCCGCGAGACATAAAGTAAACACAAGAATCCGGATCGAAGGACCAATTCCGTTGGTTTTCATTTGGTAATGATCTAATTCAGCAGATGTTATTTTCGACCAAAATGATAGCCGATATTCAATTGGTAGCGGAACCCGGTGCTCCAGGTGCTTGTTGAACCGTGCATGTTTGCGGATTGATTGGTGAGAAGATCTTTTACCAGAGGGAACTTGTCAGTTAAAGCCTTGAGCACGGCGTTCCCGAGTATATCTTCTTCAGTGATATCATAGTTTCCACTCAAATCAAACTTGGCGGAATACCTGGACACAGAAGGTCCCAGGAAAACCATATCAATCGTCCATCGGTTGTTGATGACAAATTGGTAGCCCAATTGAATGCCTATGTTGAGTGCCGTGATGTCGGATGCCAGCCTGGCTTGTGTAACTGTACCGGAAGAAGAAGTAAGATTCAAATCGTGTGCGTTGCTGAAGGAATAGAAGTTGGTATAAGGTCCGAGATATACTCCGTGTGGAGCGGCGTATTTATTTTCCTTTCCTAGGTAAAATCGATATTCACCACCGATCATATAACCTGTGTGCTTAACATTTTCATTGGTGACCTGGGCAGAAGACCCCAGTGATCCCAACGTGGGAAATCTTACATAGCCTACCGTAACGGCCCATGATTGGTTTGGCTTTGAAAGCCTTTCAAAAGACACTGCACCCGAATTCCTGTATAGAAAACTTGACATAAGATTGATTTTGACAATATTGAAGCGCTTTGGAATGCTGTCTTGTTTCTGAGCGGACCCAGTGAATGTCAAGAGAAGGGAGAAAATGCAAAATGCGATTAGTTTCATTGTTGGGAGTGTATTGTGGAAAGATAATTTTATTTTTTAGAATTCTCTGCACCCAGGCGCATGATCTTGGATTGTTTGTGTCCATCGAAACATTCTTACCTGGTCCCGGAACGGCCAAATCCAAGATATCATCTTAGTCAAAAGGCTCTGCGAATGGCTTGGGTCAGGTTAAGAAACTGTAATTTTTATTTACCTTTGGGCAAAACCAAATGCACATTATGAAAAAACTGATTATTCTGGCATTTGCCGTCCTCAGTATCTCCGCCAAAGCGCAGGAGTTATCATTGTTGACTTTCGGCAGCTACTCATTTGCAAGCAAGTTTAATTATAGCACGGGCAGTGGCAAGGTCAATGACGGTTTGATATGGGGTGGTGGACTTGAAGTCAAGATGAATGAAACAAAGGCCATAGAACTTATATACCAATATATGAGTGCAAGTGGATATGTCAATGATTACAGTTTTGTCATACCCCAGAACAAGAATGGAACCGCGGGACTCAGTTATATCATGATAGGGGGAACTCATTACAATCCGGTCAACGATAAAATAAGTCTCTTTGGCACCATTGATTTGGGAGCGGCCGTATTGAGCCCTGACCATTCATCGGATATCGGCTCGGTGACCAAATTTGCATGGGGCCTTCGGGGTGGTGTAAAAATTGCCGCGAGCGAAAAGGTTAGTTTACGTCTCCATGCGCAGCTTTTATCTCCTGTGCAGAGTTTTGGATTGGGCATATATGCAGGAACGGGCGGAGGTGGTGCCGGGGCATCAACTTACTCCACGATTTACCAGTTCAGCCTTGGCGGTAGTTTGAATTTCAGGCTGAAATAAGTCTCCACTATTTCTTAGGCTGTATCAACTTCGCTACCAATCCGGTCCATCCTGTTTGGTGGGAGGCTCCAGCACCACGACCTTCATCTCCATGAAAGTACTCATAGAAGAGTAGATAATTGGAGAAGTGAGGGTCTTGTTGAATTTTTTCGTTGTTCCCGAAAACTGCACGTCTGCCATCCTTGTCTTTCTCGAATATACTGACGAGGCGCCCCGAGAGCTCTATCGAAATCTCCTTTAAGGTGAGCATGTTCCCGGATCCGGTAGGGTGCTCCACTTTAAAATCACTTCCGTAGTAGTGATGAAACCTTTCGAGCGATTCTATGATCAGGTAGTTGACCGGGAACCACACCGGGCCACGCCAGTTTGAATTACCCCCAAACATTCCTGAATCACTCTCGCCTGGTGTGTATTTCACTTTGAACTCATACCCCCCCTCAAAAAAAGAATACGGAGGATTTAGGTGTTGTCGTGAAAGCGCTCGAATACCATACGGTGAAAGGAATTCTTTTTCATCCAGCATTCTTTTCAGCAACCGCTTCATGCGATGACCCCGAAGAAGTGAGAGAAGGTGTCGCTCGTTTCTACCTTTGGCCCCCCACCGTGATATCAGGTTGGCAAGGTCAGGTCTGTTTTTCAGGAACCACTCCAACCGCTCGGTGAATGCCGGCATGGAGTTGAATACCTCATGATCCAGGACTTCAACGGCAAATAATGGAATCAATCCCACCATGGACCTGACTTTCATTTTCACCCGACGGCCATCATGGGTGTGGAGCACATCATAGAAGAACTCATCTTCATCATCCCACAAGTCTATTCCCTCTTTGTCCCCATGGGCCATAGCCCCGGCGATGTACAGGAAATGCTCGAAAAATTTGGTGGCGAGGCTTTGGTAGGTTGGATTTTCCTTAGCCAGTTCCAGGGACATGCGTAACATGTTGAGGGTGAACATGGCCATCCAGCTTGTTCCATCCGATTGTTCTACGTTGCTTCCATTGGGCAACTGAGCATTTCTGTCGAACACCCCAATGTTATCCATTCCCAGAAATCCCCCTTGGAAAATATTATTTCCATTGGCATCTTTCTTGTTCACCCACCAGGTAAAGTTGAGGAGGAGTTTGTGAAAGACTTCTTCCAGGAATTTTCTATCAGCTTTTCCATCCTGTAACTTTTGATCGATCTTGTACACCCGCCATGAAGCCCATCCGTGGACAGGAGGATTCACATCGCTGAAGGACCACTCGTACGCGGGCAGTTGGCCGCTCGGATGAAGAAACCACTCCTTGGTGAGCAGCAGTAATTGCTTCTTGGCAAATTCTGGATCGATCATCGCCAGGGGTATGGCATGAAAGGCAAGGTCCCATGCCGCGTACCAGGGGTATTCCCAGGTATCTGGCATCGAAAGAATGTCCGCATTATTAAGGTGTGTCCAGTCCTTATTTCGACCCAATTTCCGTTCTGGAGGAGGCGCAGGTTGATTGGGATCGCCATGCAGCCATTGTGCAACATCGTAGTAATAAAACTGTTTGCTCCATAGCATTCCGGCAAGCGCCTGTCGTTGAATGTTTTTTTTATCTGAATCCTTGATGTCATGCTGAAGTCCTCCGTAGAATTCATCAGCTTCTTCGATTCGCTTGTCAAAGATGGCGTCGAAATTCTGAAAGGGTTTCTGAGACAGCTTAGGTGAGAGTCTTAATCGAATGACTTGAGATTTTCCAGCCTGGACTTCCAACTCATGGTCAATGGCGGCGCGAGTCCCTTCATGATTCTTATGAATGGAATGAGGTGTATTGTGCAGGAGGTACTCATTAATTCCATCTTTGAATAACCCCGGGGCAGGTTGTCCATGCAATCGAACGGTATTGGTTTCATTTTCGCAAAAAAGGGTCCTTGCCTTTTTATCAAAAAACAAATATTGCAAACCAAGGCCCTTGTGATCAACCTTGATCACACCCTTGTCTTCAAGGCAGAGCTCCGGTTTGTAATCATCATGCCCCCACGACCAGGTATTTCGAAACCAGATGTGAGGGAGGACATGGAGGGGGGCCGCTTTTGGACCACGGTTAAATACGCTTATCCTCATGAGGATGTCATCGTGATCGGCCTTGGCGTATTCAATGAAGATGTCAAAGTATTTATTCTTGTCGAAGATGCCGGTGTCTATCAATTCATATTCTCCATCAAGTCTTCCGCGTTTCCTGTTCTCATCGATTAATTTTTGGTAGGGAAATTCACCCTGAGGATACTTATACAGCATCTTCATGTAGGAATGGGTAGGGGTGTTGTCAAGAAAGTGATAGCGTTCCTTGCAATCCTCGCCATGGTTGCCCTCCCCATTGTTCAGACCAAAGATTCTTTCCTTGATAATGGGATCCTTCTTGTTCCACACCGCCAAGGACAGGCAGAGCAGTTGCTTGTCGTCGCTGATACCGCCGATCCCTTCTTCCCCCCAACGAAAGGCCTTGCTGCGTGCGGCATCATGGGAGACAAATTCCCAGGCATTGCCATTGGCGCTATAGTCTTCCCTTACCGTTCCCCATTGCCTTTCTGTAAGGTAGGGTCCGAATTTTCGCCAATTCTTGACTTTGTCACGGTCTTCTATAAGTCTTTTTTTTTCGGCGGTCATCGGGAAAATTGTTGTACGTTGCTGATTGGTTGTCTCTGTAGGGATCGGATTCGTTTTGTCTTACAAACAAATTCCGCACGGAACTCAAATCTAACCTATAAAATATTCCTTGTGCAATTTTGGGGTGATGGGGCCCACTATTTTTGGTTCCCCGACAATGATTAAAGAACAATGGTCTAGCCTTAATTTCCAGGTTGCTTCAATACAAATCCCGTCTTGGCTTTTTCATCGTCGACCATTTTCTTTACATCGGACAATAGTTTTTGTGCATCGTAGATGATGCCATCTTTGATCGTGTACTTGACTCCTCCAACGCGCACTACTTTGTTCTCTGGTGTGAGCTTTATTGCACCTGTGCCATACAGGACCTGTAAATTCTCCAACGGATTTGCGTCAACAATGACAAAGTCTGCCAGTTTCCCTATCTCTACGGAACCGGTGTCCTTGTCCATACCCAAAGCTTGTGCGCCGTTAAGTGTCGCCGAACGGATTACTTCCAATGGATGAAACCCGGCCTCACGCAATAGTTCGAGTTCGCGTATATAGGCAAACCCATACAGCTGAAAAATAAAACCAGAATCGGATCCGGTGGTCACACGACCGCCACGGTTCTTATACTCATTGATGAAGATCATCCAAAGCCTGTAGTTCTCTCTCCAGGCAACCTCTTGTTCTGTGCCCCATGAATGCCAATACGAGCCATGAGAGATCAGGCTAGGTTGATAAAAATTCCATAGTGAGGGGAGCGTATAAGTCTCATGCCACTCGGCCCGACGCGCTTTGTGCAAGTCACGGCTAGCTTCATATATATTGAATGTCGGATCCAGGGTGAAGTCGAGCTTTAGCAGTGTATTCATCACCTCATTCCATTTTGCAGAATAGGGTGCTGCCGCTTGTTTCCAAAGTCGACCTGCCTCACTGAACCGATCCTGTTCATTGGTGTAATTGTAGTCCAGAGGAAAGTTCTGCACGGTTTGGTTGTCAAAGAGGGCTTCGGGCAAACCATACCAATGTTCCATGCTTGTAAGTCCCGCCTTAGCAGAATTCACAACATTCCACCGCGCTACAAATGGTTGGGCGTGGTGACACTCACTCCGGAGTCCCAATTTTTTATTTTCGTCGAGGGCTGCTTCCATGATATCCGGTCTTTGACCACCAAACTTCACACCATCGGCGCCTTTTAATTTGTTGTCGCGCACCCATGCCCTTGCCTGCTCAGGAGTACTGATGGGGGTAGTGCTCCCCATCCCGAAAAATGCATAGGCCTTAATGCGGGGGGCGGTAATCAGGTTCTTTGCACTTTTGTTTCGCTGATCCACCTGCCATTCTATGCCATTGCCGGATCCCGGATCACAAATGGTGGTCACCCCATGTGCCATCCAAAGTTTGAATACATATTCTGCGAACGGCGCCTGATTTCCCCCAGTATGTGCGTGACAATCAATGAAGCCCGGCATCAGGTACATACCCTCTGCATTTACCTCTTTGCCTCCTGCTTCTAGTTTTGTCCGGCTCGCGTTGCTGGACATTCCCGGTGTTGGCAACCCAAGACTTTGAATGCTCACGATCCTGTTTTGCCTCACGACAATATCAACTGGTCCCACGGGTGGTGCACCCGTTCCATCGATCAACATCACGCCGCGAATAATTAGTTGTGTGAAAGGACCATCGCCCTCCTTCACTTCTGGAGCTTTTGCTACCCTGTCGGCGTCTTGTGCATGCAGGTTATATACCGCGAGAGCAAATAAAATAAAGACTAATTTTTTCATCGGGTCTTTGGGTTAGTTCATTCCAGGCTGCTTTAACACGAAACCGGCTTTTATCTTCTCATCATCTACGATTTTCTTCACATCACCGAGAAGTTTCTTCGCATCGTAAATGATGCCGTCCTTAATGGTGTACTTGATTCCCCCCACGCGCTTCACAGTATTGTCTTCCATCAATTTGACAGCGCCCACACCATAAAGTACCTGCAAGTTCTCCAATGGGTTCTGGTCAACAATAGCAAAATCCGCGAGCTTTCCGATTTCTACTGAACCAATTTCCTTGTCCATACCTAAGGCCTGGGCGCCATTTAAGGTAGCCGAACGAATAACTTCCAATGGGTGAAAGCCCGCTTCACGCAACAACTCAAGCTCCCGGATATATCCGAAGCCATAGAGTTGAAAGATAAATGCGTTATCAGAACCAGCTGTCACCCTGCCGCCCCTGTTCTTGTATTCGTTGACGAAGGTCATCCACAAGCGGAAGTTCTCTTTCCATGCCACCTCCTGTTCGGTGCCCCATGAAAACCAGAATGAGCCATGAGCAGCTCGGTTGGGTTGATAAAAGGCCCACAGCCTGGGAAGAGTGTAGGTCTCATGCCACTCTTGCCGGCGGGCCTTGTGCAAATCGCGGGCGGCTTCATAGGTATCAAAAGTTGGGTCAAGGGTAAAATCCAATTTCAATAAAGTGTCCATGACGGCATTCCACTTCGGTGAGAAGGGAACTGCCGCCTGCTTCCAAAGACGTCCTGCTTCTTCAAATCGATTTTGTTCGTTGGAATAATTATAATTGAGCGGGTAGTTTTGAATGCTGGAACCATTGAGCATGGCTTCGGGAAGTCCATACCAGTGCTCCATAGTCGTAAGCCCTGCCTTGGCAGATTGCACCACGTTCCAGCGGGCCACACCAAGTTGGGCATGGTGACAGGCGGAGCGGAGGCCCAACCTCTTGTTCTCACGCAATGCGGCATCCATTAATTCCGGGGCAGCACCAAAGAACTTTATTCCATCGGCCCCTTTTAGTTTGTTGTCGTTGACCCACGCCCGCGCCTGTTCAGGTGTTCTGATTGCTTCCTTGCTTCCGGAACCAAAGGTGACATAGGCTTTGATGCGCGGAGCGGTAATCAGGTTTTGTGCACTCTTGTTTTTTTCCTCCAGCACCCAGTCAATGCCGTTTCCCGATCCGGGTTCACGGATGGTGGTTATGCCGTGGGCCATCCAGAGTTTGAAAACGTACTCGGCATTGGGCGCCTGGCCTCCGCCAATGTGACCGTGCATGTCGACGAATCCCGGCATGAGGTACATGCCCTCGCAATTCAGTTCTTTGCCACCGGCCTCAAGCTTCGTTCGGTTGCCATCGCTAGCCATGCCGGGGGTGGGGAGTCCAAGACTTACAATATTTACAATCCTGTTTCCTTTCACCACAATGTCCACGGGTCCCACAGGCGGTGCACCAGTTCCGTCAATGAGCATTACACTTCGGATAATCAACTGGGTATAAGGTCCTTCGCCGTCTTTTACTTCGGGGGCCTTTTTTACGCCCTCCTGAGCAAGGACCCGAAAGGAAAGTAGGATGAAAAGCAGGATGAATTTCTTCATGGGGTAGGTTTAAAAATGGAAGATACCAAAAAACAGGAGGTATGAAAATGAAAAGTAGTAACAAGGGTGTACCCTCACCTGGCATTTTCCATGGAGCCTCTGAGTGTATTCCATTGCGGCCGCGGCGTTAGAAATACCGCAAAGACTACTGAGGTTCGCAGCGTGTGAGTTGTATCACTAATTAAGATAGATGACCAAACGCGTTGAGCGTCGATCCAATCAGGCCTTTGACATCAAATACTTTTTTGGAGTCACTCCAAATTTTTTTCGGAAGGCAGCGATGAAATGACTTGGATTGGCATAGCCGATTTGATAGGCCACCTCGGCCACCTGGTATTTTTTTGAATCGAGAAGAACGCGTGCATTGTCCAGCTTGTGATCAAGCAAGTAGCCAAAGACTGTGTTGCCATAAATTTCCTTGAACCCGGCTTTGAGCTGATGATCATTCAGGCCAGACAACTTAGCCAATTCTTTAAGTGTAGGTGGGGACCCCAGGTGCTTAAGTAAGTGCTCTTTTGCATTTTTTATTTTCCGAACGGTATCCTGATCGTTGAGAAATGGACAATTTTCGGTGTTCGTTTTCTTGGTGGAAAAATACAGGGCCAGCAATTCCAGGATCTTTCCCTGGTAAAAGAGTCGATTGGCATTTTCACTCAGGTGCACATGAAATAACTGGTGAAGTTCCACCAGGAGATAAGATGGAATCTCCCGTTCGTCGTAGAATTTTTGGTTGATGTTCTCGGGCTTGAGAAAGGGCAGAGGCTCATGCACAAACAGCTGGTGCAGACTCTCCAGTGAAATGGTGAGAAATACCATCCGTGAGTGCGGGGCGAGCCTCAGCGTGAAGGGTAGTTCGCGTTGTGGGTCGAAGAAGAAATAGTTGTGTTGCCGCTGAATCTCCCTGCTGTAGTGTGGGCCAAAGTCAAAGACCGCACTCCCTTCCACGCAGAAATAAAAATGGATGATTGACTTCTTTATGAGGCTGGACTGCTCGCTAGACTTATCGTCCAGGTTCTCGGCGATGATCAACGACTGATCATTCTGGATGAACAGTACCTTTGAATTTCCAATTTGGGTATTTATTTCTAAGACTGTCATTTCATTGTGGCGATTAAGAGTCGTGAAATACCAAAAAAATGCACCGTGATACCTGAAATACTGATCTTTGTCATAAAAATACCTAATTGTTCTCACTAAACGACCTAATTGGCATTAATTGTTCTGATTTGGGTATTTTATTTTGCAGACCATCTCAATCTTTGCCGCCGTGTTGCGATTTTATCTCTTCGTCGTCGGTTCATTCCTTTTGCATGTCGATTGCGTTGGCCAGGACTCGCTGCAATCAAAGCAGCTGGATGATGTGGTGGTGACAGCCACCCGAAACGAAAGAACAGTGGGGTCGCTGCCAATGCCGGTGACAATTGTTCAAAAAGCGATTATCAAATCCATGGGATCACTGCGGTTAAATGATGTCTTGTCAGAACAAACGGGCTTGGCTGTTGTGCCTCAGGTGAATGGTCAGGGGAACGGTATCCAGGTACAGGGTTTTAATCCTGATTATACTTTGATCCTTATTGATGGTGAACCTTTGATCGGAAGATTTACAGGCTCCCTGGAACTCAGCCGAATAACCGTCGGCAACATTAAGCAAATTGAAATTGTAAAGGGTCCATCCTCCAGTCTATATGGTTCTGATGCCCTTGCTGGTGTCATCAACATCATTACGGACCGGCCGCAGGGAACAAAGGGCAGTTTTTATTCCAGGTATGGCACGAACAATACCTTAGACCTGTCGGGTGACTACAGTAAAGTGATGGGAAAACTGGGTGTGTATGTATTTGCTAACCGTTACAGTACGGATGGATATGATTTGTCACCTGAGAATTTCGGGAAGACGGTCTCACCGTTTCGCAACTACACCGGAAATTTCAAGATCACCTACAAGTTTGGTCCAAGGACAGACCTGAGTTTTTCGGGTCGCTACTTCCATGAACAGCAGGATTTCAATTATGAAGTAACAACACCCAACGCCGAGAAGATCAGGACGTCAGGAAATGGCATGACTGATGATTGGAATCTGAATCCGATCCTCGTGCACCGGTTCTCTCAGCGATTGAAAACAACAGCCCGTTTTTATTCCACGCGTTTTCAAACGCAAACCCACCTCAACAATGAGGCAACGGATACACTTTACTATAAAGATGACTTTCAACAGACGTTTGTGCGTCCCGAGGTAAATGGGGAATACTACTTCAATGATGGAAATATCCTCACAGCGGGGGCTGGTGAAATCTTTGAGACTGTACAAACTTCCCGGTACGGAGATGAGGCTACGCGCCGTCAACAAACACGCTACGCTTTCTTTCAGGAGGAGTGGAAGCCATTGAAAAAACTCAGCCTGATAGCAGGCGGCCGTTATGATCAGAATTCCATTTATGGATCGCAATTCAGTCCCAAATTGTCTACCCGGTTTGAGTGGAATGAAAAGATCACCCTCAAGGGATCATTTGGGATGGGTTTCAAATCGCCTGATTTCAGGCAGTTGTATTTCAATTTCAATAATTCGGCCGGTGGCGGCTACAGCGTACTTGGCACTGAGGTCGTGGGGGATAGACTTGCACAACTGGAGTCGCAAGGTCAGATCCAGACGTATTTATATGATCCTGCTTTGATCGGAAAGCTCCAGGCAGAGCGATCCAAAGCCTTTAACCTCGGTGGGCATGTCATTCTCCCACATGCCCTCATTGCTGATGTCAATTTGTTTTATAATTCCATTGACAACCTCATAGAAACCCAGGCGGTTGCCATTACTACGGCAAATCAAACAATTTATAGCTACCGGAACATCCAACGTGCATATACGGAAGGCCTGGAGGCGAATTTCACGTACCCCGTTGCCCGCAGGTTGAATCTTTCGTTGGGCTACCAATTGCTTTATGCGAAGGATAAGGATGTGGTGGACCAGGTGAAGAACGGCCAGGTCTTTTGGAGAGACCCTGAGACGCTTGTCACTAAGCGACTTGCACCCAGCGAATATTTTGGCCTTTACAACCGTTCCCGAAACATGGGGAACGTAAAACTCTTTTATGCTGATAAAGAAAAGGGGCTCGAAGCAAGTGTCCGGGTGATCTACCGTGGCCGATATGGTGTAGGAAATATCACAGGAAATATTCAGGGTGAAACCATTCCACCTTCCGACCGGAATGGCAACGGTATCCTCGACACCTATGACACTTTTGTGAGTGGTTATGCCCTGGTCAATATCTCTATGGCTAAGACGATTCCCCGGGGCATACGGATTCAAGTGGGGATCGACAATCTGTTAAACTATAAAGATCCGGTTTACATACCCAACATCGCCGGCCGCCTCATGTATGTAAGCGTAGGCTATACTTTTTCGAAAACCAATACTTTAACCAATAACTAATCAAACAATCATGAATATGAAAATGTCCAAATCAATCATTCAGCTATTGCTTTTTGCAAGTGTCACCGTGGGTTTTCTGAGTTGCTCTAAAAGTGATCCTGCCCCCGTTCTTTCAGCAGTCACGTTCAAGAACCTGGCGGCCGATCCTCCTTCCGGTGGATACAATCCGACTAACGGCCAACCTATAGGCGTTACCAAGAAGTTTGGATTGTTCAGTTTCAAAACCGGAGCCATCGTTGCCAATACGGATAGTGCCTCGACAAAGTGGGATATCGGATTTAATGGAACTGGCATCATCCTTAACAGCGGCACCAGCGGCCCGGGGTCAGCGACTGCCCAGGTGGTATCGGGAATTTTTACCGACCTCACCACTGCACCAACCGATGGATACCTGCAGGACAACAAGCTCGCCACCCCAGCCTTTTATGCCGTCGCACGTGGTTCGGGCAAAGGATGGTATAACTATGATCAGGCCAGCAATCTGGTTACGCCCATCGCCGGGAAGGTTCTTGTCATTCAGACAGCTGATGGCAAATATGCCAAGATGGAAATTATCAGCTACTACCTGGATGCACCCGTATCTCCAACGGCAACAACCAAGGACAGGTATTACACCTTCCGTTATATTTATCAGCCGGATGGAACAAAGAAGCTGCAATAGTCAATCCTGAGATCAAATTCCAAGAAAGCCTGAGGTGAATAATTTCGGGCTTTCAAATTTTTTATACATAATTTCAGTGAAATGGAGCTGAAAAACCGGTACCTGTCGCTGGACGTCTTTCGCGGAATGGACGTGGTGCTGATGATTATTGTGAATAACCCCGGGGATCACAGCACTACTTTTTCACCCTTATTGCATGCGAAGTGGAATGGCTGTACGCTTACAGACCTTGTCTTTCCCACATTTCTTTTTGTAGTGGGTACGTCCCTGAGCTTTTCATTAGCGGCCTACCAATCAGCGGGAAATCAGGCGGTGATGAGGAAGGTACTGAAACGAACGGCAATAATATTCCTGCTCGGCTACCTGATGTACTGGTTTCCATTTGTCAAGATGGGAGCGACAGGGGAATGGGTCTTTAAGCCAATTGGCGAGACGCGCATCCTGGGAGTGCTTCAGCGGATTGCACTTGGATATGGGTTAGCAACCTTAATCATACACTACTGGAAATTGAAAGGAGCCATAATTTTCAGTAGTGTGGCGCTCCTTGGATACTGGCTGATATTGACAGCCTTCGGTGATTTAACATTGACGGGAAATGCCGTATTAACGTTCGACCGTTGGTTGATGGGTGAAAGTCACTTATACCGTGGCGAAGGTATCGCCTTTGATCCGGAAGGTATTCTCAGCACACTACCTGCAATCGTAAATGTTCTGGCGGGCTATTGTGCAGGATGGTACCTGAGGAAAAATGGTCTCAATAATGGAATGATTGTGAAGTTGCTTATGAGTGGCGTGACCCTTGTTCTCCTGGGTTTGACCTGGGATATGGTATTGCCGATGAATAAAAAAATATGGACGAGCTCTTTCGTTCTGTATGCAACCGGGATGGATGTCATGTTTCTTGCGATTCTCGTTTATGTAATAGATGTTCGCAACTTAAGAATAGGGACATACTTCTTTGAGGTATTGGGGCGTAATACCCTTTTTGTATACCTGCTGTCGGAATTGCTCGCCATCACCCTGGATACGATTAAGAGAAATGAAGAGAGCCTGCACGATTGGATTTTTACTATAATATTTAAGCCGTTAGTGGGTGATTATGCCGGCTCCTTGTTTTTCGCATTGAGTTTCATGCTGGTTTGCTGGTGCGTAGGATATTGGATGGACCGGAAGAAAATTTATGTTAAGATTTAAGGGCATCTCTAAGAACTCTATTTGATCTTCGCCCTTTGCTGTAGGATAGGGATGCGGTGTTACAGGGAGGTTATTAAAGACATCCTTTGTGGTTAATGGTATGTTTTCTCGCCTGCGCGGATTGAAATTTTTAGAATATTTTCTTTTGGGGGAAAGGGGCAGGAAAAGTTGTCGTTGTACGCGCAATAAGGATTGTAGGCTTTGTTGAAATCCAATACCAGGGATCCGGCACCCGGTTGCTTTTTAAGGTCGAGATAGCGGCCGGCCCCGTAGGTTTCCCCAGCACTCGTTTCATCAGCAAAAGCAAGGAACAAAGTGCCTCGCGTTGGTCCCATGCTCATGATCTCCAGGATCAGCAGCCTGTTTTTAGCACCCCCCCATTCAAATTCAGCCCATCCATATTCCAGATAAGAATTCTGTTCACCGGAACTGGTTGGCAATACAACGACCTTTTTGTATTCAATGGGCATGAGATCAGCGATGACACGGTAGGAGGGGTCAGGTTCGAAATATTTCAGGGCAGTAAAACTATTCCGGTCTTTGGCAAAGGGAGATTCATCCGACGTTCTCATGAATTTATCTTTTTGAACCCTCTCCTCAACCAGGCCTGTCTTGTAGCCTTCTTCGCCGGAACCGGTGGACAGGGAATAGAACCCAATCAGCAGCACCACGGCAACAATAATAATAATGATAATCCCGGATGATCTCATGGTGTCTATGCTCTTTTACCTGTGCCCTCCATTCAAAGCATTCCCTCATCCGCAAAGCTAAAATACTTTTGTCCACATACGATGAGGTGATCGAGCAATTGAACTTCAAGAAATTTTCCTGCTTCTTTTAATTTCCTGGTAAGGTCTATATCACTCTGACTGGCTGTCATGTTCCCCGAGGGGTGATTGTGAGCAACGATAATCCCGCTCGCCAGTTCTTCAAGGGCCATTTTGAAAATGATTTTTGGATCAGCCACCGTGCCGCTCACCCCTCCTTCGCTGATCCTCTTCTTTTTCACCACGCGATGGGCGCGGTTAAGGAGCAATACCCAGAACTCCTCGTGACCAAGATCGGAGAGATCGCCGGCGAGTTGATCGAAAGCATCTTTGGAAGCACTTATCTTTGGCTTTTCCAACTCCTCGATGTCCTTTCTCCGACGACCAAGTTCCAGAGAAGCAATGATGGTAACCGCTTTAGCCTCACCAATTCCTTTGATTTTCATGAGGTCCTTAACCGATAGCCTGGCCAGTTCATGCAATTGGTTTCCCACGTGCTGCATTACTTTCTTGGAGACGTCTACCGCACTCAGGCGGGCGGTTCCGGAGCCAATGAGAATCGCAATCAGTTCGGCATCCGACAAAGCGGATGTTCCTTTGGACAACAACTTTTCTCTGGGACGATCTTCCGGCGACCAGCTTTTGATTGTGAGTGGTTTGGATTCGTCTATTTTCATAGCTAGAGGATCAAAACTAGTTTGATTCAGGCGATGATGATCAAGGAGGTAGTAAGGAAAACCTGGCGATTATTGTTTCGTCAACGAGCACACACATTCCAAGCCAGTGATACCATCCACCTTCACAAAAGCTTCGGCGAATGCAATAAAAAAACCCTCCACCACCAGTCTTACCCGATAGAGAAGGGAAAAATAAAGGTTGTGATGCTTATGCTAGGGCGTTGACTTTCTTTGCCAGCTGTGACTTCTGATTAGCAGCCTTTTTCCAATGGATAATGTTCTTTTTCGCGAGCTTATCGATCATGGAAGAGACCTCCTTCAACAAAGCTTGCGCCTCATCTTTCTTTGTTGTTGCTATAAGTTTCTTGATCTGGGTGCGCGTTGTCTTTGCCTGGTAGCGGTTGCGTACCCTCTTGGTCTCATTCGCACGGATGCGTTTTTCGGCTGATTTATGGTTTGCCATAGTTGTTTTTCAAAAGGATTGCAAAGGTAAAACGAAACACCACATTTGCAAAGGAACAGGCTATTTGCCGGCCTCTTTGATGGTGCCCTGAAACAGCAGTCTTACATTAGGATCCAGAGTCAAAAAGGCTGGTTTCTGAGCAGATGGCAACATAAATTCCTGTTTTTGGGATGAAACTGCAACCTTTTCAATCGAAACAGTTCCTCCAGGCAGACTTACGCCGATTTCGAGCGGGAACTCGAAAACTTGTCCTTGCTTTTGCTCCAAGGTTATTTTTGTTTGTTTCCTGGCTGCATCATGCCTCCAGGAAACGGTAATTACAGGCTGACCGACCTTAAAAATCCATTGATCAAAAAAGCGGGTAAGGTCCTTACCTGAAGTGGTTTCCATTACCCTCCGGAAGTCATCCGTCATCGCATTTCCCAATTGATATTTCTGATAATAGTTTCTTACACCTTCCCAGAATTTTTGATCACCAACTTCCTGGCGCAGCATGTGTAGCACCCAGGAGGCTTTTTGATAGGTATTGGTGTTCAACACTTTTGTGATGTCAGTGATGGCGGGATTGACAATTGGCGTGGGTTCCTTTTCAAAGTAAGCGATCACCTGCTTGCGGTCAATTTCCATTTCTTCCATGAGCCGTTTGCTGCCATAAGTTGACTCCATATACAGGTTGGTGAAATAGGTGGCGAATCCCTCGCTGAGCCATACGTGATACCAGTCGCCCTCAGAGGCTGAGTCGCCGAACCATTGATGGGCGATTTCATGAGCAAGCAAGCCTTCGATGGTGCTCTTTCCGGTCACCGACCTTTCATAATAAAATATGTTACTGGCATTCTCCATTCCTCCATACCGCGTCGTGGATTGGACATTGGCAAGTTTTTCGTATGGATAGGGCGCAACATTCTTAATGAAGTAATCCAATGGCTTTGCCGCCAATGAATAATCATAGAATCCTTCTTTTCGATTTTGCGGATATACCCAGCTTTCAAGGGGAACACCATTGACCTTTCCAAGATATTCAACGGCGAACCTTGCGGCGCCCATCACCATTACTTTAGTGGGAAGGACCACGGAGGTCCGCCAGTGAGTAAGTTTTCTGTTCTTGCCGATCAAACTCTCTTCCAATTTTTCGCCTGTGGCGATGATGGCATATTGTTCGGGTGCTGTGACAATAAATTCGCAGGTAGCCTTGTCGTATGGATGATCAATGGTGGGCAACCAATGATGTGCACGATTAGGCCAGTTGTCACCAAAAAATGTACGATCGCCAAATTTATTCTTGCTGATGATCAAACCATCTTGCGGAATGCCTCCATAGCGAATGAT
>JANYHW010000191.1 GCA_025358885.1 Cytophagales bacterium
TTCAGCATCTGAAAAACCAAAAGTATCTTTGAAAAGGCTAATGAATTTAGGTTGAACACACGAAGAAGGGACACTCATAGTTAAATTCTCAGCAGGTCATTGAGCCTAAAAGGTACTAAGTGGAAGTGTCAGTTGCAAAAAGTAATCGTTCAATAATTTACCGGTAGAAAGGTAAATGAAAAAGGATAAATCAGGAAACAGGTTTTACCCAATTGTTGGGAAGTAGTTCCTCCAATTTATTGACGGGGTGGTTGGGAATGCGGATTAGGATATCCCGGAGCCACTCAAAAGGATTGACTTTGTTGATCTTGCAAGTCCCCATGAAGGAGTATAACATTGCAGCCCTTCGCGCCCCATCATGGGAGCCGGCAAACAGATAATTTTTCCGTCCGATCGCCACCGGCCTAATGGCGTTCTCCACTAAGTTGTTGTCAATCTGAAGGCGGCCATCTGTTGTGTAGCGCGATAATTTTTCCCAACGCTGCAAGGAATAACTCAGTGCTTTACCAATCGTGCTCTGCGGAACAACTCTTGAATAGGCGTCCATCATCCAAGCCTTGAGATTTTCCAATATCGGAACCGCCTGCTGCTCTCTTAACTCCTGAAGCTCTTCGGCCGATAATGAACGGTCCCTGCCGGATTGTTCGATGGCATAAAGTTTTTGCATTTCTGTAAGCACATAGCTGCCCCGCTCTTTATCATTATCCAAGGCTTCATCAAACTTCCTTCGGGCATGGGCCATGCAATGGATCAGCGTGACGCCAGCAAGATTGTCGTAGTCCTCATACACGGAATATCCGTCCGTTTGAAGATGGCCTTTGAAATCCTTGAGGCATTCTGCCGGTCCTTCTCTTCCCCGGCCTTGGCGATATCAAACATCACCAACCGTGAAAGTGGTGCATGGTACACCCAGTAATAACCCCGGTGGGTAGTTCCTTTCTTTGCTTTGTCCAAGACGCGGATCGGCGACTCGTCTACCTGAAGGTAATCCATGGCCAGCACCTTTCTGCGGTGTGCCTCATACAAAGGCTCCAACAACTGGCAGGTGCCGCTGATCCAATTGGCCAGCGTTGAAATTGGCAGCTTCATCCCTTCCCTTTCAAAGCGCTGCACCTGGCGGTAGACTGGAAGATGATCGCAAAATTTGTCGATCACGATTTGTGCCAAAAGGCCCGGGCCTGCAATTCCTTTTTCAATGGGTCTAACCGGAAGTTCTCCTATCACGATAGCTTCTCCTGATGGCTTTACGTATTTGTTGCGGATATACTGGCGGACGAACAACTTTCCGGGGATACGTTCCAACTCTTCGGTGATCTCCTGTCCGATCTTTTTCCACCCGCTCACATCCTGTTCTGGTTCGATGATCACCTGCTCACGGGGAAGGCTGGCCGGAAGCAGCATGCGGCCGGTGGAGACTTTTTCGCTATCGGATTTTGAAGTTGCCTTCTTGCGTTCGTATTGGATGGACTCCAAGGTAACAGCGGGCTGCGGTGGGGGTGGAGACGAAATATTTAACGTGAGCTGATCGGGGGATGCGGCAGGGATGAACCGTTCATGACGGGAGCCAAAGACTAACCGTTTAAGTTGATCAAGTTCACTTTTGAGATGAACGTTTTGAATAAATAATTCTTCATTCCGGTTAACAAGTTCTTCGTAGGTGGGTCTGTTCTCTGCTTGCGCGATCACGGGTGCAAAGATAAAAAGGATAACTACGCTCATGGCATTACGACTCGATTATTCACCGATTTATTTTCAAAAAAACGAAAACGTTTTCTTCTCCGCACCGATGTCAAAGAGATGCCTTGTAGAATCAGCATGAGTTCATCACTGCGCAGTTCCACGGATAGACTTTTCTCATCGATGGCAGGGAGTTCGTAGGTGCCGCGCTCCAGGCGCTTGTAGTAAATGGAAAATCCATCGCGCTCCCAAAGCAACAGCTTGACTTGGTTAAGCCGGCGGTTAAAGAAAATAAAAATATCCCCGCTCAAGGGATCTCGCTTCAATCCATCCCGCACCAGGCCGCACAGTCCGTCCACACCTTTTCGCATATCCGTTTTCTCCCGGTAAAGGAAATAGTGGTAGACAGGCGAAAGGGTGAGCATCAGGACAACAGTGCCTTGAGAAAGCCAGCTTTCACAGCCTGATTAAAAATCAACCGATGACCATCGGGGTAGATTAATTCCAGAAAAGCCCCAGTAGCGGAAGATTGTTCTTGGGGTTCCCGTTTTACGCTGACCGAAACAAAGGGCGAATCAGGTGTGGGTGTAGCAAAATGTTCCCGGTACTTCTTGAACCAGTAATGGAATTTTGCATAGCTCAACTCCTTTTCCTGGCAGAAGGCACGCTGTGTTTTTCCACTGGTCTCCCAGATTTTGATCAAAGAAAAATTTAATTGCTCTAGCCGCGTAAGGTCTGTGTTCATGGTCAGTAGTCTTCTTGTGCGCAAAACTACTTCGCGACTATCACCCTGGAAATATGCAGTTCACCGCACGGTTACGTTTCGCGAGTTGAAGGAAAAGAATATTTGACCAAGCCATTCGCCTTCGAATATTCAGAAACAGTTCTTAAAGGTGGGGGCTCAGTACGATCTTAATAATAAACGCATATGAACGAAATTCATCATTTGAATGAAATAATTCATTTCATTTTTCTCAAAATATGTTGTATCATGTTGCTTCTTACGCCTGGTGTTCAAATGCAATTACATCCTTACTTTGGAAACCAAATATACCACCAGACATTAATTGGACCAACCAAACCATTCAAGACATGGCCACCAGACGGGAATTTCTCCAAAGGGCATCGTTGATCGGTGCCGGTATATTAACGAACCAACTGCCCGTATCCTACGGCGCAACGGACGATGCGATTATGACCGTCATGGGTCCCATCAAGCCATCCGATATGGGATTCACCCTTACCCACGAACACATTCTGCTCGGCGCGCCGATGGACAAAGATGTTGTTTACGATGCGGAGGATATCTGCGCTCGCATGCTGCCGCTGCTGCAAGATATAAAGGCCAGGGGTTGTGCCACGTTCGTCGACTGCACACCTTCGAATCTGGGTCGCAATGTCAGCATATGCCTGCGCCTGTCAAAGGCATCGGGCCTGAATATCCTGACCCCAACAGGCTACTACGGCGCCGGCGATGGCAAACACCTGCCTGCGTATGCACAATCAGAAACCGCACAACAGCTTGCCGACCGCTGGATCGAGGAATGGAAAAATGGAATAGGTGTCACGGGCATCCGGCCGGGGTTCATCAAGACCAGCGTTGACAACGGCCCGATTACACCCATACAACGCAAGCTGATGGAGGCCGCGGCCATCACACACCTTTCTACTGGCCTCACCATCGCTGTTCACACCGGCGACGGCAAGGCCGCTATCGAAGAATTGGAAATCTTGAAGCGCTATGGTGTTTCGCCTTCGGCGAGAATTTGGGTTCACGCTGGCGAGGAGCCTGATTTCAATTTCATTTTGGCCGCAGCCCGGGAAAAGAGTTGGGTGTCTCTCGATCATGTCAACGCATCGATGGTTGAAGCTAATATGAGTTCGTTGAAAAAGCTGAGGGATGAGCACCTCCTCGATCAGGTCCTGGTTTCGCAAGATGCAGGCTTTTACCAATTGGGGAAACCCAACGGCGGTTCTATCAAACCGTTCACGTTCGTGCAAGCAGAATTTATCCCAATGATGAAGACGAATGGCTTCACGAAGGCGGAGATCGACAAGATATTTGTAGCCAACCCCGCGAAGGCATTTGCCGTGAGCATTAGGAAATTATGACTGACCGGGCTGGCAACAGCAAGGTAGGCCCACGCTCAGTTTCATCACAACTTATCAAACCGGAGATTCATCACCCGTCGTCCGCCGATCGTCAACCCGGTGACCTTGGTGTGGGTGACTACGAGCAAACTTCAGTCTTTGTGGCAGAACCAGCGGAGGAGGTGGAGAAGATGTTCGGTTGATTTTATTTTCATTATGATTATTCACTTCTCAAATTTTTCACTGGATCGTCCATTGCTGACATTACCTTCACACAAATTTCCACTTCGCCTAGCGCGGAGCATTTTCAGATTCCTTATAAAAACTTCGGTAAGGTCTCCTTCTAATTCTTCGACAAAATCTCCGTGACAGAATCAGCGAAGAAAGCGGGGAATATTTTGCGCATGGCCTTCGGGGAAGGAACAATAGAATCTATGGCTAGGGGTTGTCGGTTTTTGGCCTCGGCAAGGTGCCTGGGTTGCTGGTAGAGGAGATAAGAAGATTAACAAGCGCAAAAAAATAACGGAAAAGGAGATCATTAAATTATACCACAACCTGGATTTAGCAAAATCAAATCGACTGAATAGTTATGATCTGGCAGAATAACTAGCAACAAACCTTATTGGTGTTCATCACGCTGTCGTCTCTTAACATCTCTTTAGAGTCAGACCGCATGAATTCAATTTATTACGATTTCGTGATCGATTAAAGAACGAATTCTTTGAATAGAGATAAGAAATTTGAAGTGAATGAGTAGAGGAAAATGACCCAAAAGAACCTAAAATCTATTGAGTCATTCTCACCTGAAGGCTAGATCAGCCCCTCATCGGCGAAGGAAAAGTATCCCTCTGTCGTGACGATAACATGATCTAACAATTGAATCTCTAAGAACTTGCCAGCCTCCTTTAGCTTTCGCGTCAGGTCAATGTCTGACTGGCTTGCCGTCAGGTTTCCCGAAGGGTGGTTATGAGCCACTATAATCCCTGAGGCTCCACCTTTAAGCGCGGCTGTAAAGATGATCTTTGGATCAGCTACAGTTCCGCTAATGCCTCCTTTTGAGACCTCAAAGAGGCCCAGAACCTTGTTGGCTCTGTTCATCAACATGACCTTGAATTGCTCCACCAATTCAATTTGAGAACTATCCCGATTCTCCAAAAGGACATTGTAAGCATCCTTAGAGCAGTTGATCTTGGGACGTAACGAGGGCTTTACGTTCGACTTGTAGGTGAGCTGAATCTAGGCCACCTGACTCCATTTCCCCCCTTCGCCAAGGTTCCGGTGGGCAGGCATTCCGGCAAGCAAGCCTGGTACTGTCTTTTTTCATTTGTGTTTTCCATAATCGTTTGAATTAATTATGGTGCACAGGCAGGCTTATGATGGAACCCGCCGTCTTAAGCGGGCGCGTTTGCGCAAGGAGGAACGCAATAAATGGGGGTTCCTGGAAGGAGGCACGACTGGAAGGGGGAAACCGTTTATGCCGGAAATTCCTTGCAAGCATATTCCGGCATAAGCCTAAATTTGTACGATGATTAATGATAGAATAAATTTACTTTTCAAATGAAGTACTTATGAATTGGCTGAAATCGAACATCAAAATACTTTGCTTTCTCCTACTCATAGTATTAATCATACTAATTGTAGCCGACATATATATTCATTCAAACAGAACATTTGATGATGTCCGTTTCAATAACGCTTTTACTCCAATTGCCGCAATTGTCTCAGTCCTTTTGTTTTCTTATCTGACCTTAGAGCAATTGAGAGAACAGAAATCCAACAACCTTAAACAAAATTATGTTGAGAGTTTTGAGCAGTTGAAGAAAGACCTTGGCAAGTCATTAAAAGATCGTATAACAATGATTATTGGCATTAAGCCAAATGCGCCCTACGATATTCCAGAAATGAATTCCTTAACATATACAGGCCCACTAAACAATGCTCTTGACAGAATTTCTATTGACAAGGAATTTGTCGCGGATCACAGCAATTTTCTATCAAATAGGGACATTCGAGTTTCGCTCAGTTATCTAATGAGCAGGTCCTACTTCAACAATCTCGAGTTTGTGCTGGCTTTTGCGCAGTTCCCAACATTCAAATACTATTTGATAGAGTCTTTCTTTGATGAGATTAATGCCTCGAAGCTTCTTCGTTCCGACAAAATTCATTTCAAGAGAAAGGTTGAATCAGAATTGCTCAACGATTACTTCCAACTGGTTGTGCACCGAGGCGGGTTTGAACTGCCGGATTTTCATGACAAGGACGTAAACGGAATTCCTTGGCGATCATATAAATCTGCTGGCTTTGACAGGTTTTTTCTTGACTTTCGCAAAAAGCTCAATTACTAGTTGGGAAAACTTGGAAGTGCCTAAGAATGTTGACAGCCTTTGTGCATACCAGGCCATTGATTCCGACAAGCCGCCAATTGAGCTTGTTGCGGGGCCTTTGTCAAGGGTGGCGATTCCAAATGAAACAAAAATAACTATCGACACTTGCCTTGCCCTTTACAAAGGTTCGCAACAGGCCTACCTTTGGCTGAGCGGTGAAATGGGCTTTCCTAAGCGTTTAGAAAACAATTTGATCGCTGTTCAGGCAACTAAGTTGCGCAACTGATATTCATTTTCATATTTGTCTTTGCATCGCTGAATTCGTGAGGAAACGCATCCCTTGATTTAAATCGCGCAGTCATGGGAATTAAGGTCGAGTTTTAATCGGTAAACTCACCTCTAGTTTTTCCCAATACAGTACGACTTCACCTGCAGTGTTGCTCTCACCCTCAATCACATACCAAAGTCTCTCCTGGTTAGCGGTCTCTACTTCGGGCTTTACTACCACTCTAACAACATCATCTTTTTTATCGTAGTTGTCCGCCAAATGCTGATCCCAATTCTTATTTATGATGCATGTCCATTCCTCTTTTCCCGGAATAGTGAACAGGCCATATTTGCCAGGAGCAACAACGGTTCCACCAATCTCGACTTCCTGATCGAACTCAATCGTAGTTGCACGGTGTGCCCCGGTTACCCAAACATTATCAAAAGGCACCAGGCCACCCCAGATCACTCTTCCACGGGTAGCCGGAGAGTAATAGTTTATTGTTATACCGGTATTCCCGATGGAGCCCATCGCTCTTGCCTTGAGGCTTCCTTTCAAAGTATCCGACTGCGATTGTTCTGTAATGACGCGAGCATCGCCGTCGGTTGGTGAGACAATTTGAGATGCGGGCTCCTTTGTGTCGCCATCCTTTTTTGTGTTTGCGCAGCCTGATAAAAGCCCGGCAAGAATTGAAATTATTAATAAATTCCTCATTTCATTCATTGTTTATAGTGATACGCTTGCAACTTTAATGGTCTTTTTATTATCGTCGGTCCAGGCAAAAAGAAGTTGATTTCCTCTTAAGGTCATTTGAGGGAAACCGCTTGAACGCGACTCGGACGTCGATCCTACAGATATTGATGATTCTTTGCGTCCGTCAGAAAACACTTTGGCGGCTTTAATCTCCTTGCCCTCCATCCAGCTGACTATCGCAGAACGGTCATCAATCATCACTATGTCAACCCGCCCGATTGCATTGCCCTCATCCACGCGGATTGGTTTTCCAAACGTTGCGCCCCCGTCTGAGGAAAAAATGACGTTAACGTGCGACGTGTCCGATGCAGCGGAAAACCATGCAACCGTTATGTTGTTCTTCAATGCGAAGACTCGTGGCCCGTTAACAGGACATCCGGCTATTTTCCAATTGTCAATGTGAATTGATTTTGGTTGAGTCCATTGACCATCGATCAGTCTGACAATCGACATGTCGCGAATCTCTTCATCAGATCTGTCGCGATAAACAACAACAGGTCCGTTTGACGTGATCGCGGCGCTCGTCTGGCAACAATCACAGGTCTTGTTGTCGAGTTCCCATTCATTGAGCTTGTTTCCCCGGGCATCGAGAACGGCTGCCCTGAGACTCATAGCTCCATGATGGCCACTTTGGTGATCTGCTCCATCCATTCCCTCCATAGATGCGTTTCTTCCGTCGAGCCATGTCACGAAAAAATTATCTCCGAAAGGAAGTAGCGTCACAAATCCGTGCTCCGCCTGCTTTTTATCATCGTGAAGGACAATAGGACTCATCCAAGTTTTTCCAGCATCATTGGAAGTTGTCAACTGTACATCATAGGCGTAAGTACTCTCGCCGCTCTTTTGAAGGAAATTAGCCGCTACATTCTGCCCTTGAGCAGCGATCATAGGATAGTCTGCCCAATTGATAAACCAGTTGTTACCCCCTGCAATAAATAAAGGATCGGACCACTCCTGACCATTCAGCTTTGAAAACTTTAAGGCAGCGATTGTGTCTATTTTCTCCACCCAGGACAAGTACACGGTGCTGTCTTTGTCGACAAATAGAAATGGCTCACTACTGTTTGCTCCCGCTGGTGAACTCATGGGAGATATCTGTCGTGCCTCTTTTTGCCTTTGGTCTTTGGAACATGCGGTGCCTATTAGAAGCACCAGAATGATGTAAACTTTATTGCTCATGGTCGTTAATTATTTTAGTGATTAAATCAACATTGACCTGATCGTTCCACACCCGGAAGCCGGTCTCCGAAAATTTCAGTTCGCCTTCGCGATTAAAAATGAATGTTGTGGGTAAGGCTTGAATATTAAGAGTTTCCATATTTTCAAGATGAACATAATGGAAATTGTAGTCGTGACGTTTCGCAAACTTCTCGATTTGCGCAGGCTCTTCATTTGAGGCAAACAAGAAAACAACTTCATCAGCCTTAAGTTCTGCCTGGGCCTGAACGATTGTTGGCATCTCCTGGATGCAGGGTTTACACCATGTCGCCCAAAAATTTATAAATACTACTTTGCCCTTGTATTGCGACAAGTCGATGGCGGCCCCACTAAGTTCTGTAAGTTCAACTTTATTAATCCCCTTATCGCTTGAGCAACCAAAAATGATTAGAAAAATTATGGCGTAGTGCCTTTTAATGAATTTCATTATTGGATGGATTTAACTTGTAATCTCAAGCTGTTGGCGATTACTGAGACGGAGCTTAGACTCATAGCGAGGGCGGCCAGCATCGGACTTAAGAGTAAGCCAAATGCAGGATACAATACTCCGGCTGCGATGGGGATTCCAATCCCATTATATATAAAGGCAAAGAATAAATTTTGCTTGATATTGCTCATCACCGCCGTACTTAGCTTTCGGGCCCGGATAATTCCGAGAAGGTCTCCCTTGACAAGCGTAATGCCCGCACTCTGAATGGCTGCATCGGTACCTGTACCCATTGCGATACCGACATTCGCCTTAGCCAATGCAGGCGCATCATTAATGCCATCGCCAGCCATCGCAACGATCTTACCGCCTCGCTGAAGTTCGGCAACTTTGTTGAGTTTGTCGGCGGGGAGATAGTCTGCCTCAAAACCATCAAGACCAAGTTCTTTGGCCACCACGCCGGCTGTAAGTTTATTGTCCCCTGTCAGCATGATCACGCTGATTCCCTGTGCTTGTAAGTCACGGATAGCATCCCTGGAATTGGCTTTTATCGGGTCTGCAGCGCTAATAAAGCCAGCCAGCTTATTTTCAATCACGACGTTCATCACCGTCTCGCCGTGTGATTGTCTCTCTACTATCTCCGCCAGGCTGGACTGATTTGAATTCAGTCCGAGAGATTCCAATAGTTTTGTATTTCCTACTGATACTCTCATCTTGCCAAGGCTACCGGTGATTCCCTTACCCGTAATGGATTCAAAATTTGTAACCTCTTTAAGTTGAAGTCCTTTTTCTTTTGAAGCCCTCACGATCGCCTCTGCCAGAGGATGCTCGCTGTTTAATTCGAGCGATGCAGCGATTTTCAGAATCTCGTCTTCAGTGACTGATCCATCGAAGGTTTTCACGGACTTAACTGATGGCTTCCCTTCGGTGAGGGTCCCGGTCTTGTCTATGACCAGTATGTTTACCCTCTTCATTTCCTCAATCACCTTGGCTTCCTTTATAAGAACGCCAAATGTTGCACCCCGGCCCGTTCCGACCATGATTGCCATTGGCGTAGCCAAGCCCAATGCGCAAGGGCAGGCAATAATGAGGACCGTTACAGCATTTGCAAAAGCAAACACCAGAGCAGGATCAGGTCCCCAGACCGTCCAAATGATAAAAACTAGCAGGGAAATGAGAACCACAATTGGAACGAAGTAGCCGGAAACTCTGTCCGCAAGGTTTTGGATCGGAGCCTTCGATCGGCTGGCCTTATTCACCATATCAATGATCTGGGCAAGCAACGTGTCGGACCCAACCTTAAGTGCCTTCATTTCAAAACTTCCGATGCCATTAACGGTGCCTCCCGTTACGGGATCACCTTGTTTCTTCTCAACCGGGATAGGTTCACCTGTAATCATGGACTCATCTATAGAACTGCTGCCCTTGGCGATCTGTCCGTCTACCGGAATCTTTTCACCTGGTTTGATTTTCAACTGGTCATTGATCCTTACATGCTCTAACGGAATTACTTGCTCATGCCCATCCCTGATAACAGTAGCTTCTTGTGGAACAAGATTGAGCAAAGCGCGGATCGCACTATTTGTCTTCCCGCGCGCCTTCAACTCCAGAACCTGGCCTAGAAGGATTAAAGTAAGAATAACGGTTGCTGCCTCGAAGTATAAGTGCACAGCCCCGTCCATTTTGAACTGATCAGGAAATAATTCTGGAAATATTAGGGCAACAATACTAAAGAGATAAGCTGATCCTGCGCCAAGTGAGATCAAGGTCCACATGTTGGGCGACCAACGCTTCACCGATAAATATCCTCTCGTGAAGAAATCCGCACTGCAATAAAAGATTACGGGGGTTGATAGCACAAATTGAATCCATCCCAATAACGTTTTGTTCATAGAATGCAGGACATGCCATCCAATCATTTCGCCCATGGCAATAAAAAATACCGGTGTTGTAAAGACGACGGCCAACCAGAACCTTTTTAACATCGACTTATAGGCGGCCTCCTCTTCCTCGTTATCCTTTTGAACAATCCGGGGGACGAGCTCCATTCCGCAGATCGGACAGCTTCCTGGTTCTTTCCGAATAATTTCAGGATGCATGGGGCATGTATACTCATTTGCTTTCGCCTCCAGCTTTTGCTCCTTTACTAAATGCATTCCACATACAGGGCAATTTCCCGGCTTAGGATATTTCTTATCACCTTCACACAACATGGGGCAATAGTATTCGTCCCCGCTTGATTCGCTTGGTTTGCCGGAATGGACATGACCATGCTCATGATGCTCCTGCATTGAGACATTCCTTGAGGGCGCGTCCTTCAACAAGACAAGGTTCATTCCACAAATCGGGCATTTTCCTGGTTCATCTTTCTTCACCTGTGGATGCATCGGACAAGTGTAGCCTTGCTTGTTGTGAATGTGTCCCATAAAGGAATCTATTTTATGAATAACTGAATGGCATTAGTGCCCGTGCTTTGTGCTGTCTGCACTTTTTACTGCTTCCAATTTCATCCCGCACTTGGAACATTTATCGCCTTCCTTGCCGGTCACTTCTGGGTGCATCGGGCAGGCGTACGTCATTGAGGTGGAGTCCATCTTGGCATGGTCGTGGCCGGTCTCTGTTGATTCCTTCTTATTACCGCAACTGGCCAATAGTTGCACAACGAAGAACAAACATGGGACCAGGATAGTGATAGTGATTGGAAGTGGTGACTTTTTCATAGTTGTATATGTTTAGTTTTGGTTAATAGTGAAATATTCAGTGGTGATGTTTCATTTCAAGATACTTCCCTTGGGGACCTATTCCCTCTATGTGTACAATTTTGAATGCCTTGATGTTAATGATTATGACCGACCATCGGATCTCCTCCTTTCTTAAGAACAAGTTCGCTGTAGAGTAAGTAGGCCCCGGTGACCACTACGTTCTGCTTTTCTTTGATGCCCTCCGTGATCTCGATCTTCTCAAAAGTCTCAAGGCCCGTTTTCACCATTTGGGGTTTAAAGGCCCCCTCATCAGTAAGCAACCAAACGTGGCTTCCCTTAGCGTCACGAACCACAGCGTCAATCGGTAGCGCGATGGCTTTCTTTTGGGAATGTGAGAGGATAATGGTCGCCATACCACCCGGAATGAA
>JANYHW010000194.1 GCA_025358885.1 Cytophagales bacterium
CCTGAAAAGCAAATCGTAGTCCCAAGTCTTCGCGATGTCCGTATGAAAAAAGAATTGACTGGCGTGTACTTGTGCATCTGTACGTCCACAACCCATCACCGAAACCGGTGCCTTCAGGACTTTTGTCATGGCAGTCTCCACGACGTGCTGTACACTCATTGCCTTAGCCTGCCTTTGCCAGCCCCGATAATTATGTCCATTAAAACCGATGTGAAAGAAGTATCTCATTTTTTGGTCTCTTCCATTATGCAGTTGATGAATTCCTCAGTAGACGGGTATTTTGCATACGCAGCAATTTGAGAAACATGGATTAGAATTGTAAATTTATGATCAATATTATAGGATGGCATCAGTCGCTTCAAAGACGGCATTCAAAATTCTGACCAAGGTCAATCGCTTACTGCTCCCCAGTTTGAGTAAATTGGACATGAATCGCCTCTCTAAAACGGACAAGGTCTTGATTGCGTACAAATACTGGGTGGTGATGCACGTGCTGGATTGAACTGACAATTCTAGTTGAAATAAGCCTCGTGTTCCTTTTGGGTACAAACAAGGAATTTTCTTTCGTGCAGGCTGGTTCCGAGGTATTGCACAAACACTTCATCCTTACCGATTGTGGTATCTCCTACTTGTTTGATCTCATTTCGGGTCCCCCTTTGATTGAGGTAGTAGAACCGTGGATATTCGTCTGCAAAGTGGCGGTATGGTTTCCGGACAAAGCTGGTCCGCAAGGTACCGTCCTCGTGGAGTTTTAATACAACCTGGTCGTCCTCCACAGTTGGCGCCTCACCATCTGGCTTTCCAAATTCTATTCTGATCAAACCATGGTATCCTTCCGGGATAAGGTAGGTCTCATACTTATACTCACTAGACTCTATGAAGTAGATGATTATGGATTCCGCACCAAAGTAGGCAACCACAAGGACCCACCAATAACTCAGAAAGAGCTTGAGGACATACGTTACCTCACTTTTGAAAATGAAATAAATACCAGCCGCATAGATCGAAGCAAGAAGAAATGGCCCAATAGGCCAGCTACCTCCAGAGTAGAAATAGTTTGTAATCGGGTTGTAGAGCAGGATGGCACTGAGTTCAAGAGCGACTCCAATGATCAAGTTAATATTGAATAAAGAGGAAGGTTTCATTGAGGCCATGACTATGAATTCGCACTATTTCCCCCTACCAACAGAAATCTTCTCCTGGGTCAGTCGATAAAATAGAATGGATGCACGTTTTGCTTGCATCACCACGGTTCTGGGGTCGGCTTTCTCATTTACCGTGTGACCACCTGAAGAGCCGAGTCCCAATCCATCCATAGCCATATCGACATAACCTGCAGTAAACGAGATATCCGCGGCACCTGCCCTGCGGGGATTCACGGCCACTACGGGACCATAACCAAGATCTTTACTCACCTTATCAAAATAGCTGATTAATTGATAGTTACCATCAGTTGGTGCAAGTGGTGGATAACCTTCGCCGAAAGTAATTTCAGCCGTCGTTTGAGGACGGTGTCTGGATACAATTTCTTTCATGGTTTCCTGGGTGTTCTTGAGTTGCTCGGGTGACATAGCCCGGATATCACCGGTTACAACTGCCTGTTTGGCCACGATATTGCTTTTTCCGAAGGCGCTTCCGCCATCCATATCCTTGTCGTGTTCTACAGTTGATCCGGCCAGGAACATGCCCGGATTGAACGTAAGGTTTGTTTCCCCGGCAAGGGCTTCATAGAACCCATTAACAATCCTGCTTGCTTCATAAATGGCGCCGGCGCCGATATTGTCCGTAAATATTTGCGATGAATGGGCAGGTACTCCGGTGACAACCAGTTCCCAGTTAGATGAACTTCTCCTGGCTATCACTGCGGTTTTGGGATCACCTGCTCCATCTTCGAACCCGATGGCGATATCCGCTGCCTTTGCTGCCTCAATTAAGTCATGCCTGGAGAGTGAAAGGGGTTTCCCACTCAGTTCTTCATCACCGGTCATTATAATGATGATATTCATCTCCTTGAGCAATCCGGCGTCCTTGAGTGCCTGAACGGAATAGATAATGACCACATCCCCTCCTTTCATGTCGCCAACGCCGGGACCCTGCATGGTAGAATCATTGATCATCGTGAATTGCTGGAACGGGCTGGCTAACTCAAATACGGTGTCAAGGTGCCCGATAAGCAAGAGGGTCTTTCCTTTCCCTTTGTGTTCGGCAATGAGATGTCCGGCCCGGCCAAATGGAGTTCCATCAACCCATCGGGTCTGAAATCCAATGGCATCCAGCCTTGTGCGAAAGATCTGTCCTACTTTGCGCACCCCGTCAAAGTTCATCGAACCGCTGTTGATATTGACGACTTCTTCGATGAGTTTCAGTGCCTCTCCCTGGTGGGCCTCCACAGAGGCCGCAATCTTCTTTTCTGTTTTTGAAAGCTGTGCTTGTAAAGGGAATGATAACAACAGGGTCGTGGCAACCAATGCAAGAGAAGTCCTGATCTTCATAAAGAGATTTAACCGGCTGAATTTACAGCTTATTCAAGATTTCACACAGATTTTTTGACTAAGCGGCTTACCCTATCGCACAAATCTGTAGGTATACTTGATCAGGAAGATATTGTGGGGCTCCAGGGGAAAATCAAAACTGTACCGTTTGCTCAAGGTTCCAGGCTTGTCATAAAATGCGCCGTTGATTTCCTGGGTCCATACAAGAAATAACGTTGAGCCGGGAATATATTCCCAACGCACCACCATGTTCGAGCGAAATTGACCGATATTAAAATCCGGTTGGGTGAAGGTAAAGTCAGCTTTGCCTTTGTTACCTTCATCCACGGAATACACTCCATTGCTTAAAGTCAACCAACTCGCAGGGACGGATACAAATCGCTTGGCGTATTCTGCATCACTTGCCTGCGTTACATATTTGTAGTTTGAGTAAGCGCCGGTTGTCCCAAATGGTTGACCCCAGTATTGAATGGAAAGATTTGGTGTCACCATATACGTCATCCGGATAGACATTCGAATGGTAGATTGATCTATCTCGGCCACGACATAGCGGTTTTCACCGTCAACGCTGCCGGTAGTCACGTATTGCAATTGGTTTCTGACATGGCTGAAACTTGGCGAAAGGGAAATATTGAATGCATTGATTGGCCTGTAGGTCAGGTTGATGTCCAGGTCAGTAGTGTTTAAATAATTTTCCTTACCCACAAGCCACTGCGGATTTATGCTGAACTGTATCTTCTTGCGTCGGTCTGTGCTTGCCCACATCCACAGCGTAGTATTACCAGGATACCTGATCGCCGGACCACCTCTCAAGTCAGCGTTTGAAATGCTGTGATCGCTCACGGAGACACCAGTACTGAACCACCAGAAGTTCTTGAATTCCCAGTTGCCATCCATTGAATATCCACTTGAGGTACTTCGCCAGTCAAAGTCCCATCCCAGGTTTTGATAGATGCCGTAGCTCTGGGACCTGAATATGCTCACAGGGTTTGGTACACGATAATTCATCCAGGACCATTGGCTTATCTGGTCGGTCTGAATGAGGTATCCAATATCGTTGAGTTCCAATTGAGGCGACAGCCAGCTTCCGCCAATGTCAAAAGTCAACCTTCCACTCTTCTTGCCGAATTTGAATGTACCCCCTGTGCCGGTGAGCGACTTTCGCAGGGAGTCTACATGCGCATGCTCATTATCCGGACGCTGAAAGTACCTTTCGGATGATTGTTGAGTGGCTAGCATGGCCTCCTGGCTTCCAGCGACCTGACTGAAGAATACTTTTCCGCTGACATAATATTTGCGCGCATTCCAATTGTGCACGACATCAAGACCTCCTGAATAGGCACTTGATCTTAAGAAACTAAGTCTTGGATCATCAATTTTCCTGTTGACGGCCGTGAACATCCCGCCGATGAGTGTGTTCCCTTTGTTAATATCCTGCTGCGCTCTTCCAACCAAATAATTAGTGAGGGGTTCTATTGGCTGGTACCGCGTATAACCAAGGCTATCGATGGTGGCTCTTTCAGGGTTCGTCACGGACTCCAGTATCCCCCAGGAGAAACCCTTTTTGTTTTTACCTGTAAGTTTGGCAGCACCCAGGATGGTCGTTTTTGTTTTTTGTGTTGCGTACTCCGTAGCACCATTCACATCGGTGAATGTAGTTGGCAGGCTTCCCTGTGGCTGACGCCCGATCCGCCTTGAATAGAAGAGGTTATTGCTGCTGTAATCAGTCAATGGAAAATTCAGGGTGTTGTTGCCTTCAATGAAGAAAGGCCTACGTTCCTGGTAGAACAGCTCGAAGGCCGTAAGGTTAACGCGTGAAGGATCGGCTTCCACCTGTCCAAAGTCGGGGTTGACAGAAAGGTCCAGGGTAACATCACTGGTAATCCCGATCTTTGCATCCAAGCCGACATAGGCCGAAGATGATTTTCCGGTGGCAAATGGATTGCCCTCCTCACGTTGGAATCGCTCGGTTTTGGCCACCACGTAAGGCTGAACTTCAAGCTGCTTCTGTGGCTTTATGCCATTGATGCCCCTCAACTCTGAAAAAAGATGCACCCAGCCGGGTGAAGTTGGCGGAATGAATTGCAAATTGGAGACCTCCTGATTTCTGAAGAAGAGGCGCTGCACCTGGAAGCCCCATACATGTTCAGGCTTGTCGGCAAACCTCAACTGGCTGAGAGGGATCCGCAACTCGGCAACCCAGCCTTCAGTATTAATACTGGTCTTCAGGTACCAAATGGGGTCCCAGCTTGAGTCCCAATTCTCGCCATTGTTTGAAACGTATTCATCGCCTTTGACCCCGGATACCGATGAAGTAAAAGAAAATGCGGAACGCTTGTCTGCATAACTGTCAATATTGATCTCTACCCAGTCTCCTTCGAATCCATCCCTTCTTGACATCCGGCTGACGATCTTCTCCGGTTGGGGATCAAGGCACCTGAATGCGATGTAAAGATTTTTGGCATCATACAATATCTTGAAAAACGTTTGCACCGAAGCCGGGGCTCCGGCATCTGGCATGCGCTGTCTGAATTCACCACCCCCCCAGGGAATATGGACCCAAGCCGAGTCGTCCAGTATCCCGTCAATCTTTGGTGGCACACCTCTTACATGGGCTGTTGTATAGGATTTGGTAGGATCAATTCTCGACTTGGTTGTGTCAGCCCGGTTTTTAGTGGAATCACTCTGCCCATAGGCACAAAAGCAACAACCTGTCAGCCATATGAACACCGCCCTGAACCTACCGATGGATGAGGGTGCTGCGTTACTATCGTATAGCATCAAGAGTATGCAATGGGTCCTGAAATCACAAACAAGGAATAATTTACGTGAGTTTAGGTGGTGATTTAGCTGAGCGAGACGAACCGCTTATGGGGGCGCTGGATTACATTCACACACGGCGAATGACTGTCAAAAGAGGAACCTTTAGGCCTCGTTCCGTATTAAGTCCGATTTCATTCCCATGTAAGCTACCGGATTGGCTCAGTGAGGATGCTCAAGCAAGTCTGAATTCCTTCAAGAAAATTTCCAACCCTGATATTTTCATCGGAGGCATGTATGTTACTCCCTGGGTTGGGAATGCGCACTGAGATGGCAGGTACTTTTAATGTATTAACGAATGGTGCGATTGGTTGTGAACCTCCCGTCGTTCGGAGCTTGATGGGGGCTTGTCCGGTAGCACGGACTATTGCCGAAGAAAGCCAGACTCCAAGGGGACTATCATAAGGCGTTCGAAAGGGTGTCGATCCCAGTGTGTAGCGAAAGGAGGCAAGTTTTTCATACTTACTCCGTTCCAACACGGTTGGGGCTTCATCAACCAGGTGAAACCCCTGATCGATTATAAATTGTTTAACGAGTCCCACCTGATGGTTACCCTCTGTTTCCTTTACAAGCCTGATATCCATTTCTATGGTTACTTCTGATGGAATAATCGTTCTGGCCTCCTTCCCTACTCTGGCAGCCTGTATGCCCCGGATATTGAGGGTCGGATATTGCAAAGCCTCCTGATACGTACCACCAACTTCTTCTGGCCTGGCAATCCCTAACGCTGCACCTTGCTCCTCGGGATCATCGGGCACCTGGTTCAGAATCTTTTTCTCTTGATCAGACAATATAACTCCTTCATAGAATCCAGGAATTAATACCCTGCCGTGCTCATCCTTCATGGAGGCGAGCAATCTTGCCGCCGCAAAGACAGGATTCGGAACATAATTGCCAAACTGACCGCTATGGGCATCACCTATTGGACCGAACACTTTCAGGGTAATGGTGGCGATGCCGCGTGCACCAAAAGTGAGAGTCGGTACATTCTTCACGCTCCGCACGCCATCCATAATGACCAGGAAGTCGGCCTTCAGTTTGTCATTGTATTTCTGCACAACTTCTGGGAGGTCGGGCGATCCTTTTTCTTCCTGGAAGTCCATAATAATCTTGATCGTGTATTCCGGCGTAATTTTCTGCAATTGCAAAATGTCAATGGCCTGCATAAGCATCATGGCAGGCCCCTTGGAATCGGAGGCCGACCTGGCATAAACCCGCCATTCTGGATTGATGTTTGACGTTGGCCATTCAAGTGGATGCCATGTGCCATCAGTGGCCAACTCTTTAATCACAGGCTCAAATGGGTTAGGTTGGTTCCATGAACCGGCATCGACCGGCTGGCCATCAATCTGGGTATAGAAAAGCACGGTTCGGGCGTTCTTCTTTGTTGATTTCAACACAGCCAATAGAAGCGGCATCCCTTCCGTCGGGAGCTCAGAGACTTCAAATCCCTTTGCCGCATACTCACGCTTGCACCATTCAAAATTGGCTTGTACTTGTTCGCGGTAGTTGCCGTCGTTTGGCATACGAAGAAACGTCCGGAAATCTGCAAGGGCTCGAGGCAGTCTTTCCTTGCTCAAAGTCTCAATTTTCGCCCGGGTCAGCGGTTGCGCCTCGAGCCCATTGGCAAGAAATCCAAGCAGGATCAGCAGGGTATTTCTGAACATGATGTAATGATAAGAACCCATAACAATAAAGACACCTTTTAGAAGGTGTCTTTACACGTGATGAACAAGTGATATTTCACAAGTCGACTTTAACCACCCCTAAGCTTTCGGTAATTTGGTTGTAAAACCTTTCCACCCCTCAAGCCCGGGACTTTAACTTCTTTCCCTGCCGCAGGCACTGCCTTTTGCACGACTTTTTCTCTGGTTCCAAATATCATTTCCCGGCAGTTGGGACTTCCACATTGACAAGCAAATGGCTCCATGCTCTCATCCAGGAATAAGGCATAGTCCAGGGTTAGTTCATCCCCTTCGGCAATGTCCTTGGTAGCGATTACATTCAACCCTTCATAGACAGTATTAGCGTTGCAGCTATGGTTTTGCGGTGCCCAATGGATAGGATTCTCATCCCATAAGATGTAGACATCTTTTCCAATGGGATAGGCATATTGTCCAAAATCAGCCTTCTGCCTTTTGTTCCAATGGGTGTCCACATATCGCTTGGAAACAATGCGTTGTGATAACTCTTCTCCAATAAAAATGATCTCATTCTTATGCATTTTCCGGTTGGCAAAGATGCCGTATCCTGATAAGGCATTGCCCTTAATGGCATATTTCTTCTGACGGATTTGATGACGCGCGATCCCTTCAGCCATGATGGTTTTGAGAAAGCCATGCTTGCCGGAAGCATCCAGGTTGAGGATGTGGTCGGCAGAACCTTCATATCCATTCTCGTAAAATGCCGAACAAGTAAAGTTGATTTCAAGAAAATAGATTTCGCCACTTGCATCCATCCTGAAGTCAAGCCGTGCGTAGCCCACGCCTCCAAACGCGGTAAATATCTGCTCCGAAGCCCCCTTCAACGCCTTTTCTATCTTCGCATCTGTACATGCGACATTGCACTCCGGGTGGAGTTCCGATGTTTTGAGGGCGTACGTCTTAAAGTGCCTTCCTTCAGGAAATATGTATTCTATGGGTTTGTAAACCTTGCATGTCTTAGAATCAGGGTTCGCAACCACGAGGGCAGTAAATTCTCTCCCATCTATATACTCTTCAACCAAAATCTCCTCATATTCCTTGAGTATGTCAGCGATCTTTGACCGCAATTCATCTTCCGTTGTAACCAGGGAATGCTCATCGACACCCAGACTGTCGCCGGCCTTGGCAGGCTTGATGAACATGGGAAAGGTCAACTTCTTAAGGATCTCCTCAATGGCTGTATCAGAACTGACTTCCACCGACGCGGGTGTTTTGACGCCAGCGCAATATGCCACATACTTCATCAAAGGCTTTGGCGGATCGTATAATATCGGGTTTGGTCCCGTATACGGCAAGTTCAAAAGCTCCAGGGAGTGAATGACATCGATGGAGGGTACCTCCCATTCCAGGTAACCTTCGCACAAGTTTATAAAGATATCGTAACCCTTCTTGCTAAGGTCTTTAAGCTGACGGTAGGTAGTTAACTTGTTTAAGAATACATGTTCAACTTCATCATCATCAGCAAGTAAGCTTGTCAGATTTCTGGGTGGGTCGAAGTGCTTGTAATCTACTTGTGTGGTGGAATAATCCGGTTGAAGTACACAAACTTTCATCATTCTATTGCTTTATGTTTTGCCCCATAACGCTTCAATGCATCTTCAATAATCTCAATTATGAGATAAGTAAAAGATTTTTTAGCAAATCGCAAAATTGCGCCGATTGAAGTATAGTTTTCATCCTCACTTAAACCGCATTGGGCATTGACTTCCAGCACATAAAACTTGCCGGTGTCTTTGTCCATACGTATGTCCAATCGACCATAGCCCATACCTCCAACAGATTGGAATGCCTGAAGACTGATTCGCTCCAATTCACGAACCAACGCAGGATCCGGCTCGCGATAATTGTAAAGAAAGCCCTTATCCGGAAGCTGTGCTTCGTTATCGTAGGTCTCCCAAAGCCGATCAAACGACAGGAACTGCTCTTTTTCAGGCAGTGAAGAGTGAAATACCCTTTCAACGGCTGGGTAACAGTGAAGAGTTTCAGTGTCTGTGGATGAGCCAACGACAAGGGTTGTAAACTCTCTTCCCTTGACAAATTCTTCTACGAATATCCCCCCTGTATCCAACTTCCATCCCCTGTATCCATCAAGCATAGATTGGATTACTGAAGAGAACTCAGTTTCATTACTAACAACATTTTTTACACTCAGCCCCATACTTCCGGCCGAGATCGCGGGTTTTACAATTAAAACCTTGCCAATCTGGCTAAACGCGGCAGCTCCATCCGTTTGTTCGGGTGCAATAACCTTCCAGGCCGGCGTAGGAACGCGATGGGCATCAAATGCCTCCTTCATAGGTATCTTGGAAGTAGTGATATCGTAGAAATAGTCATCCGAACCGGTGTAGATCAGCCCATACTTCTCTAGCGTATAGATCACTGAGATCCCCGGGATGCCATTCAGTTCATCTCCGTCGCACAGATTAATGACAATCGGGGTCTTTGTTGTGGGGTGTTCCTTTATCCCCTTTATCACTTTTTCAATGTCTGGAAGGGTAACATTGATCCATTTCCATTCACAGCCTACTTCTGAAAATACCTTTTGATATTCGGCAATACTTTGGGTGTAATCGTAGTAATACTGAAGATTAGGGTCCTGTGTCTCAATAAAGGGGGCCAATACCCAAACGATAAAATCATCCTTGCCGCTTTGGAAACTCATGACGACACGGTGTAGTTCCAAGTGAAGGAAAATGAGGGAATAATCCTATGAAGCGTAGATGAGCCTTTAGTGTTTAGTGCTTGGTTATGTATTAAAATCTTCAAGGAATGTATTGTACCGTACTGCTAATCAGTTGTCTGGCTTTGATTAATTCGGCGCGAAGATAAGTACTTTTCATTCATAGAAGCGAATTGGTTAGCCAAATTGCCAGTGTACTGTTCCCTTTTGATCGCTTCAAGTTAAGTTGTTCAAATCAAAAAGGAGCACTTATGCCATCACCAGATCCTCCATATGCAAGGCAGTATTGCAAAGGATATCCGTGGATACATTGCAAATCACTTAAGAAGTTTGTTAGTCGTATTAGCCTATTTCTTAGAGAGATAGACAAGCTGACCAAAGTGATAGCTCATGTGGTTTGTGCGGCTAATGATAATGTTGAGCTTATTTCGGTGAGGTTCTTTCTCGAACTCTGCGGCCGATACTGCCGTATGTCGGCCGAACCAGTCTGCAGGTTGGATCCTACTAATGCGCTGATCGAGATCTGCATGTATTAAGTTCCAATAGTTCCTAAGTTCAGCAAGGGATGGAGTCTTTAAGCCAGACTTATCCGGGTTCTTCACGAACACTTCTTCCAGCTCAGGGTATTGCTTCTGTCCTAGGTCAAGCAGGGGCAGCATACCATCGCTTACGGATGCCAGGTGACCAACTAGATACGCACCGCTGTTTCTTCCTGGAGCAGTTTCTGCCCGCAAATCTTCATCCGACAAGCTCCCGATGAGTTTACTAACCTTTTGGTGCTGGGATTCCCAGGCGGCCAGGACCATTTTTACATAGAATGCCTTTTGTTCCATTGTTCAGTCAATTGTGGTGTTTGGATTAATTCATAACGGTAGTAAGTGAACCTATGTGTTTGCTACAATGATTTTATGTAGTCGTAGCTTCTCTTTAGGGCGACTTCTGGATTGGCTACCATGTCTTGCTCTACGAAGAAGTGCTTCACTCCGGCAGTCTTTCCTTTGGTGATAATCGATCGTAGATCCAAAACACCATCGCCTGCCGCGGTCATATAAGGAAATAACTCAATCCATTGTGCTGAGTTGCCACCATCTCCTGAGAACTTTACCTTTTCCTTCATATCCTTGACATGCATAAGGTGGTAGCGATTTCTGTACTTTTCGAGGTAGGCTACAGGGTCAGCGCCCCCAGCGGTTGTCCAGTAAATGTCCATTTCAAAAAAGACTAACCCCGGATCCGTGCGGTCAAGGATGATGTTCAATGGAATTTGTCCATCCATTTCCTGCAGCCCATATCCATGATTGTGGTAGGTGAACTTTAGCCCCTCCTTTTTTGCTTGTTCGCCAATTTTGTTGAATTCATCGGCCATCTTCTTGTAGTCATCCAGGGTCTTCCGAAGTGGTTCGGGAATAGAGGGAAGGCCAATGTATTTAAAGCCGATCTGGCGACCTGCCTCCCCTAACTGCGGCATTCGGTTTCTCATGGTATCCAGATCTGTATGTGTAGAGGGTGCTGAAAGATCGTTCTCATTTAGAATAGACCTAACTTCATCCGCGGAATGACCGAAGTAGCCGCTTCCGCTAAACCCCAGGGAAGGGGTCACTTTGTCCCACCATGCCTTGGCTGCATCGGTGCTGAAAGGAAACGGTCCATAGAACTCAAGTTCCTTGAAGCCAATTTGAGACAACATTTTCATGCCACCACGAAAGTCTTTTTCAAGTAGCTTGGGCACAGAAAACAATTGCAACCCGATCATATTCACAGCCCCTGCTTCAGCCTGAAAAGATGGGAGAAGGCCTGCAGCTGCCAAGGCTGCAGTTTGTTGGAGAAAATTGCGACGTTTCACTTTCTTATGGGTTATGTACTATTACAAAGTATGCAAATTCCCAGAAATGTACCTGTTGAATCTTTGTCTAACATCCAACGACCCTAACACAAGAAAACCTGGCTTCCGTTGAAGAAACCAGGCTTCGAGCAAAGAAGTCGAAGGGTCTAGTGCCTAGAAGCGAGTTTGGATTGAATGAAATCCGTAAACCTGTATTTTGTATGAAGGCTTTCAGGTAGGTATTTGGCGCCACGGATGATACCTATGCACTGCTCGCTTCCGCAATGGCATTGGAATGATTGGTCCATGTCCCATTCTGCTGAGGGATAAAAGAAAGTAAGCTCCTCCCCATTGCCAATTGACTTCAGGGCCTCCAGTACTTTGTTCGAGGTATCGAAAAAGCAATTGGGATCGCAGCTATGGTTAATGCACTCGAGGTATGAGGGAAGCAGTTCAATATGCTCATGCTCGCTGATCTGCACCGTCAAATAGTTGGGTGTAGAATGAACCTTGTCCCAGCCAAATTCCGCAATAATTTCGCCTGGCTGGAAGTCCTTGCGTGAATACAAGGACCTGTTGTTCCGATGAACATCTGTTCGCTTCTCAGCAACGTCCGATGAGCGATCAATGAGTATTTCATTCGATGCGGAAAGATTCATTTGTTATGATTTAGTGGTTGAACAATAATCAAAAATGAATGAATGAAGTGATTAAAAAAAATAATTCAACCTGAATAGCATAAGTTTTTGAATGAAGGCAAGACACCATAGAGTTTCAGCAAACGTTAGCATTACATATTTAAGTTCATTCAACAACAGACCTATTGGTTATATGATATCTACAATACTTAATGGTTAATAGTATAATAACCAAAGCATTAAGAATAGAGTTAGAATACGAATTGATTCTTAAAATGCCTTGTGGTCATGGGGCCGACGACATGGAAACGCTGCTATCGACGATCATGAATTATATCCGGTTAGAATTGCCCGGATAGCCATGGCCTAAGCTCACGGGAGTACCTCTTTACTTCTTACTTCCTGTCCTCTTTTCCATCTCTGCCCGGGTCAGGGATATCAAGCGCCCCACAGGTTTCTCACCTCTGAAAGTGATCAGCCGAAGGTTTACAACTTCCTGGCTCAAGGTGATTGGATGCGTATAAATAGCGGAGAATTTGTCCGGAATCGAATTGTCGAGGGTATAATGAGTGTCGAGTCCATCGACCTCATTATTCAAATCAAGCAAGAGCTTCCCTGATTCCATACGTATGGAAATAACCGGATCGAACATACTTGCCGAATAGTTTACGCCTGCTTGATCCAGTCTCTTGAATTGGCCTTCAACCCTTGCTACAAAGCCCGACCACTGCTTTGCCCCTTTTCTTGACCATAAAGTTTCGGAAACGGCAAGTGCCCGTGGATACGTCATATATTCTGCCTTCCCCGGGTTTGTAATTTGTTCTGTCCAAAGGTTTGCCTGTCCTCCAAGTACATAGGATGAGTCCATCCCAGAAGAAAGGATTTCGAATTCATAGACATCTCGTAGCCTGGCCTTGCCGTATACCCTGGCTTCAACGGCCGGATCCCCCTGCATCATATCGAGGTAGTACAGAGGCGCAGGGCTCATCACCACCGAATGTTTGAGTTTGGTTGCCTCTTCTCCGCTGGAGACTCCATGCCAACTCATGACCGCCGCGCTCGCTGGCGCACCCCCTTCAAGTATTTCATCCCAGCCCATGAGCTTCTTTTTCTTACTGACGATAATGGCACTTACCTTCTTGTTGAAATATGCCTGCAAATCAGCGTCATCTCTGATCTTGTTCTTTTTCATGAAGGTCTGTACACCAGGATCCCGTTCCCAGTATCCTTTATAGCACTCGTCTCCCCCGATGTGGATGTATTCAAAGGGAAACAAGCGGGAAATTTCTGTGAATACCTTATCCAGGAATACATATACATTTTCGTCGGTTGGGTTCAGGGTGTTGTCGATGTGCATTTCAAACTTTCCATTGCCAAACCATGTAGCAAAGTTGCTACCCGGATTTACCTTTATGTCCGGATTCTTAGTGACACTCAACTCAGGGTATGCTGCAAGGGCGGCCATGCTGTGACCAGGGATATCGACCTCCGGAAGAACCTCTATGAAACGATCCTTGGCGAATTGTACAACTTCTTTGATATCTTCTTGTGTGTAAAATCCTCCGTATGTGGCTTCTTCTCCGGGTTCGGGCGGGTGAGCATTGCCGTATGCGCCGTCACGCGGGACCCTCCAGGCACCAACACTGGTAAGTCGTGGATAACTTTTGATTTGAATTCTCCACCCCTCATCATCGGTCAGGTGCCAATGAAACCGGTTAAACTTATACCGGGCCATCTGGTCAATGTAGGATTTAACGTACTCCTTGGAGAAAAAATGCCGGCTGACATCTAACATTAAACCTCTCCATGCAAATCTGGGAAAATCCTGGATGGCAACGGCTGGAATAATCCAGTCGATTCCCTTGATAACTTGATGACATTCAATCTGGGCCGGTAATAGCTGAAGCAATGATTGAACTCCATAAAAGACTCCTGCCGGAGTATTGCCCAGTATGAGGACCCCTTTGTCGGTAACGTTAAGTGTATAACCTTCATTTCCTATCGCCAGGTTGTACTTTGGATCGATTCCCAACTGTATGTTTCCCTCTGCCTGATAGGCGATCGGCATGGCGTAGCCGGTGGCAGGTTTCAGTTTGGCAACAAGGTAGTCTGCAATTCTGGCCATCTCCACTTGGTTAGCCGGCACACTGATGATAGTCTCAGTGGTCAGGTGAAATTGTCCAATGCCAGGCTTGAGGACTACAGGAACTGGAATGATGGAAATCTGTTGACCCCAGGATGGTGCGCTAAAAACGATGCCCGCCATACACAATAATTTCAAGATTAGCGAAAGGACTCGTTTCATGCCAGGAGGGAAATATGATCTTCAAAAGCAATTATAACCGCAGGTAGGTTCTCCTTGACGTCATTTTTTTTGGGAGTATCCTTACTCGTGACGAATGGCATCCACAGGGTTAAGGCGAGAGGCCCGAAGAGCAGGATAGGTACCAAATACAACGCCAACGATCAGCGCTACGAGCGATATGATCAGGAAAGTATTGAGGGTGTACGCAGCCTGAAAAGGAACCTTTGTGATGGCTTTGACAATAGGGATGATCACCATGGTGGCTATTACGCCAAACACGACCCCCACAAAACTTCCAAAGGCGGAGACGGTAATGGATTCAGCGAGAAAGAGCAAAACAATATCGCGGCGATTCGCTCCGACCGCCTTGCGGATTCCAATCTCTACTGTTCGTTCGGTAACGGATATGAGCAATACATTCATTACCCCAATCCCTCCTACGATTACCGAGATGCCGACAATCAGGCCCATGATGACCCGGAAGAGCAAGAATCCTCTTGCCACTTGTTCAACCCGGGATTCATTGGTAATGATTTCAAAGTCATCGATGGACCGTGTGTAGTTCCTACCCAGCCATGAAGATATTTCTTCCTTCAGCATTGGAATTTCCTCTGTCTTATTTGCCACAAATATTGCTTCAGGCGGGTCAGCCATTAGTTCAGCTGGAGTCAGTAACGTAATTGGGAATAACAATTGTGGCTTCTTGTTCTTCTCATCGGCCAGCACGCCTTTTATTTTCAACGTCATCCGATTGTAAACCAAGGTCTGATTAATGGCTGCATCTGGAGTATTGATTTTCGCAGCTATCAGAAAGGCCTTGTTGACGATAGCCACCTGGGCACTGTTGTTGAGTTCCTTTGAAGTGAAAAGAGAACCAGAAGCCAGTACTACTTCTGGCGCTACCGAAACACCAACGGCAGTGGCGTTCACTCCAATAACGTGATCTTTACCGACAGTGACTTCATCTGTCTTGTTAACCCTGATAAATCCCGTGGTTGATTTTGTTAAAGATTTGTAGAGGTCCAGGAAATGTGGATAGTCGAGATTGTGGGTTGAGTCTTTTTTAAGCCGGACATCATTGACATACTTGTATGGCTGGGATCTTAACAGGATGGCATTGAGTTGGGTAGTTAAGGCAACCTGGCTTCGGGCGAACTGCTCCATTCCATCAATGAGCGAAAGGATAGAGACCAGGGCTCCTACTCCGATGATGACGCCAAGAACCGAGAGAACGGTGTGAAATAGATTTGACCAGATATTACCCCATGCCAGTAAGAAAGAGTTTCTGATGTTTTGCAGCATTGGAAGGCGTTTGGGTCTAAGACTATATACCCGTGAATTTGTTACAATTCCTGGAATAATTAACACTCCCAGTGTACACCTATGGCCAATGACCATCTCCTACTCCATATGCAAACATTCAACCGGGTTGACGCGCGATGCCTTGATTGCCTGTGACGCAACGGTTAGCCATGCTATGAACAGGGCAATAGCTCCTGCGGCAACAAAGTACCATGGAGTAAGCTCAATGTGAAAGGCGAACCTTTGAAGCCATTGAGCCAGCAGCCAATAGCTGGTGGGGAGACCCAGAATAATAGAGAGCAGTACCATTCGGGTAAAATCTCCGGAGAGAAGAAGGACAATGTTGGCAGAAGATGATCCCAGGGCTTTGCGTATTCCGATTTCTTTCAGCCTGCGCTCGGCGGTGAAGGCCGCCAGACCGAATAGACCCAGGCACGAGATCAAGATGGCAAAACCTGCGAAGTATCCTGATAGGGATGCCACACGCTGTTCTGCAGCATACATCTGGGCATATTGTTCATCCTGAAACTTATGCTCGAACGCAAAGCCAGGATTGAACGAGTTGTAATATTCCGTGAGGGCCTTCAGTGTTTCCCTTTCCTTCCCCCCTTCGAGTCGCACCATGATATTCCAGGTGTTCTTCGGACTGAGCCAAAGGAATAGTGGGTTAACAGCCACATGAAGAGATTGAAAATGAAAATCTTTTACGATGCCAATAATCTCCAGGTCATATTTGTCCCACATCTTAATTACCTTGCCAATCGGGTCCTTCATGTTCATGACCCTGACGGCGGTCTCATTGAAAATGATTTTTGATGTGTCGGCAATGTTATCGCGTGAGAAGGTACGACCCTCCAGTATCTTCATACCCATGGTTTCAATGACATCATGATTTACCTGGATGTTTTCGAAAAGGATTTCATCGTCAGGGTTCTTGCCCTCCCAATTTAGACCACTGGTATTGTTATTCCTTCCCAGCAGGTTATGCCCCATGCTGGTGGCATTCACCACTCCTGGAATCTTCTTGATTTCAGTCAGGAAGGTTTCCCTGTTCTTTTCCAGATTGCCCTCAATGGGGAAATAGATCAGATGGTCCTTGTCATAGCCAAGGTTCTTCGTTTGTACAAATTCCACCTGTTTGTAAATAACCAGAACAGAAACAATAAGGATAACCGAGAGGAAGAATTGAAATACGACCAGTCCTTTCCTTGCCCACAATTCACCCCATGAACCTTTCACAATCCCTTTGAGGACTGCTGCTGGTTTGAAGCCTGAAAGAAATATGGCTGGGTAGCTACCGGCCAGCAGGCCCGTGAATAAAGTAACACCTATGAGGGAAAGTAAGAGTCCGGAATCTTCCAGTCCAAATTGTATCTGTTTTTTGGTAATCAGGTTGAATTGAGGAAGAAATAGCCAAACCACCGTGATTCCGACCAGCAAAGAGAAAAAGGCAGTCACCATCGATTCGCTGAGATACTGAAAAATAAGTGACTGCCTCTGTGCTCCAATGGATTTCTTAATACCCACTTCTTTTGCCCGACGGGAAGCCCGCGCCGTAGACAAGTTCATAAAATTGATGCATGCAATGACAAGAATAAATACCGCAATAATGGAAAAGAGTCTTACATATTCAATTCGTCCTCCTGACTCCTTTCCGTTCTCATATTGACCATGAAGGTATCGGCTTGAATAGGGAACAAGGAATAGAGCGACATTCGAGTGATCGTCTTTGGCCTTTACGAAATCTTTTATTTTCTTATTTACAGCTTCTGGATTGCTCCCTTTATGCAGGATAACAAAAGTTGAGGGTCCATTATTGCCCCAAGCAAGGACCCAATCATTTTCAGCCTTAAACTCTTCAAAGGATAGAGCAAAATCGAATTGAACTGATGAGTTTTTGACTTTATCAAAGACCCCGGTCACGTGAAAGGTCTTCTGGTGTTGCCATTCTACATCTTTGCCAATAACATTTTTTTCTGTTCCAAACAGCCGAACGGCGAGTTCCCTGGAAATTACAATAGAATACTTGTCGGCAAGCACCTTCGAAGATTCACCCTCCAACATAGGGTAAGAGAAAATATTGAAGAAATCATTTCCTACATGCCATCCGCTGGCCTTTACACTATGCTCCTTTATTGAAAGTGTATATGGATTAGTCCTACTTTGTCAAGTTAAAAAAAGAGGGTGAAGAATAAACATTTGACGGCTCAGAATGCTTAACTTCACCCTTGTAATAAAGCAACCAAATATAGCT
>JANYHW010000007.1 GCA_025358885.1 Cytophagales bacterium
CCCTCTATTGCTGACGAAATTCTCAAGACTTATTTGCGTGCCATCAATGGCTCCTGGAAGTCGGCGGAGAAGTTTAAGAAGTTTGTGGTGAAGAAAACGGGGAAGACGTTTGAAGAGTTCACAGCTTTATATGCCGTCCAACGATTGCCCCAACCGATTGACTTGATGGTGGTACAAGATGAAAACGATGAAGATGTCCTCATGGTAAATGCGGACGAGCTGCTGAAGGTGTACCCATCCGCAAAACTTCTGAAGACCTCAGGGCTCGGACACACCCGTATACTAAAAGATGAAGAGGTGGTCAGGGCCTGTGTGAACTTCATTGTGCGATGAGGCAATCGCGGTTTTTCCGGCCGGCCTGTAACAACCGCCACGGCAATTCGTCTCCGGCTTGAGGAAAACGGTTGAAACAGATGGATATTTATGGACGTTTTAGCACGATTAGCATTTATTTTTCCTCATTTTGCCCCAAAATTGAAACTCAAATCCTATTCTTGAGTTGAAGGATAAGCAGAAGACCCAAATTACCTACCATGTCCAAAATCATTGAAACGCACAATATTTCCAAGGTCTACAAGATGGGCGACAACATCGTCAATGCCCTTCAATCCGTGTCCATGTCCATCGACCGGGGTGAATATGTGGCGTTCATGGGTCCTTCAGGATCGGGTAAGTCCACCCTGATGAACATTGTCGGCTGCCTTGATTCGCCTACAGACGGCACGTACATGTTGAACAACCAGATGGTGAGTGAAATGACTGAAAATGAATTGGCCCAGGTCCGGAACAAGGAAATCGGATTTGTCTTTCAGACATTTAACCTGTTGCCCCGTGCCAGCGCTTTGGAGAATGTTGCCCTTCCGCTGATTTATGCCGGCTATGGCAAGAGTGAGCGCAACGAGATGGCGATGGCAGCACTGGAAAGTGTAAGCCTGGCTGACAGATGGCATCATAAACCCAATGAACTTTCAGGTGGACAGCGTCAACGGGTTGCGATTGCACGCGCCCTCGTGAATAATCCCTCCATTATACTGGCGGATGAGCCGACCGGTAACCTTGACTCCAAGACATCCTATGACATTATGTGGCTGTTTCAGGAACTTCACGATAAGGGAAATACCATTATTATGGTAACCCATGAAGATGATATAGCACATTATGCACATCGAATCATACGTCTTCGCGACGGCCTGGTGGAATGGGACCGCAAGAATGACAACGTGAACCGCAGACCAGCGGAAGTCGCAGCTGCCCATTAAGAGTCTTCATCCCATGACGTCGGGTGAAACCTGACCGTGTTGACTATTGTGCCAGAAATCCCCAATTTCGAGTATGAAGATCTATACGAAGACAGGTGACAAGGGTACCACGGCACTGTTTGGCGGCAAGCGCGTGTTAAAGTCGGATCTTCGAATTGATGCCTACGGCACCATCGATGAGCTCAATTCATGGATCGGATTATTGCGTGACCAGGAGGTAAATCACGACCGGGCAGAAGAACTCATTGAAATCCAGGATCGACTCTTTACAACGGGTTCCATCCTGGCCGTGGAGCCGGGCAATACCAAAGTAAAAGTTCCGGCCCTGCATGATTCGGACGTAATATTCCTGGAGCAGAAAATCGATGCCATGGAGTTACAACTTGAGCCAATGAAGTCATTTGTATTGCCGGGAGGTCATCCCTCCATTTCCTTCGGTCACCTGGCAAGGACCGTATGCCGCCGGGCTGAACGATTGGTTATTGCACTGGGTGCCGTGGAAACTGTGCCGCCAGTGGTCATTCAGTACCTCAACCGCCTTTCTGATTACCTGTTCGTTTTGTGCAGGTTTATGACCAGGGAACTAAGTGCCGGAGAAACGCCCTGGAAGCCACGCATGTAAATTCTCTAACGGGTTTGCCACCGGAAGTCAACTAGTTGGTCTTTATTTTCATACTGCCTGTAACGAGTTTGAAGACGGGAGGTATTACTTCTTTAAATCATTACTTATGATTCGCAATTATCTCGCCATTGCCTTACGCAACATCCGGCAAAACCCGCTTTACTCCTTCATCAATATCTTCAGCCTCGCGATTGGCTTGGCGGCCTGCCTGGCCATTTATCTTTTCATTTCCGACGAAAAGAGTTTCGACACATTTCACAAACAGAAAGCATCAATCTATCGTATCGATGAAGTGCAGAATTTTTCCGGGACAAACGAGCAGAAGGTGGCTCTTTCCATGCCCGGGATGGGGCCAAATATGGTACTTGACTTTCCGGAGGTGGCAACGTTTACCCGGTTTTGGGGCGCGAAGAGATTGTTGAAACACAATGAAGATCAATTCCTCCTGGAGAATGTAGCAACTGTTGACAGCACGTTCCTTGGAGTCTTTGATTATGCATTGCTTGCCGGCGATCGTGCCACTGCCTTGAATGAACCCTGGAGCATTCTCCTCACTGAGGAAACGGCCAGGAAATTCTTCAAAGATCCCGTTGGTGCCGTTGGGAATTCCATCACCATGAGAGAAAAGGAATATAAGATTACGGGTATATTAAAAGATGTGCCCGAGAATTCTCACCTGCAATTTGATGGCTTGGTGTCGATGACTACCGTCACGCGCGAAGAAAAGGAATTCAACAACCGTTGGGGATCTAATTTCCTGAATACATATCTCGTACTGCAGCCCAATACAGACATAAAGTCACTTGAGGCAAAATTTCCTGAATTCATGATCAGGCACACCGGGGAAAAAGATATTAACCAATTTATCACCCTTTTTCTGCAGCGTCTTGATCAGGTCCACCTCGGATCAACGGATATCGAACATGACTATCACAACTATCGGAAATTTAACGGGTCTTACCTGGGCGTGTTTTCAATTGTCGGTGGATTTATCCTCTTGATTGCCGGGGTGAATTTCATGAACCTGACTACGGCGCGTGCGTCTCACCGATGGAAGGAGATCGGTGTGCGCTCATCAGTCGGTGCAGGGAAGTTTCAATTGTTTGCCCAATTTATCTTTGAATCCATCATGCTGGCCATGCTTGCTTTGGTGCTTGCCTTGCTGCTGGATGCTATACTGATTCCATTTCTAAACCGGTTGATCGGTCGTCAGCTTTCATTTCTTTCGTTCTTTGCAGAGCCTATGGGTGTCATCGCCCTGATGGCAATGACTATTCTCCTGGGTATGATCACCGGGATTTACCCTTCGTTCTACATGACTTCTTTCAAGATGTCCTCTGTGCTGAAAGGAGGAGGACAAACTGAACGTACCTCCATTTTCCGGAGTACGCTGGTAGTCGTTCAGTTTGGTCTTGCCATGGCTATGATCGTGAGCACACTCATCGTTGTGCAGCAGCTTTCCTTTATGCAACACACCGACATGGGATTTAATAAGGACCAAATCATGCTGGTGGACATGAATCGGGATGTCAACGAAAAATTTGTTACCCTCAAGGAGGAATTGCTCAAGAGCCGCTTTGTACAAGGCGTTACGGCATCAGGACAGCGACTAGGCAACAATTTTCACCAATGGTCTTTTAAGGTAAAAACGGATACAGGCATTCTCCAGATCACTCCATCCAATGTTAATGTGGAATACGATTATTTGAAAGTTTACGGCATAAAACTGATCGAAGGGCGGGAATTCTCCAGGGACAACAAGATGGATGCGGGCTTTGCTTTCATTATCAATGAATCATTTGCCAAGGAATTGAAATTGAAGGAAACCATAGGTGCACCCGCCGGGCACAGCTGGTACAAGGACGATTCATTGGGGACGATAATCGGGGTCGTGGAGGACTTCCACTTCAACTCCCTGCATCATAAGATTAACACCCTATCCATGGTGGTACACCCGGATTGGGGATACGATGAAGTGTCCATCAAGATAGACGGCGCCAACGCTCAGCAAGCGATCACTGAAATCAAAAACATATGGTCAAGAAATGTTACCTATCCGTTTAACTACTCCTTCCTCGATGAGCACTTTGATACCCTCTACAGGTCGGACCAGCAGATGAGTTCTGTGGTAACCATCATGGCGGCTTTGGCCATTCTGTTGTCTTGTATGGGCCTGTTTGGCCTCGTTACCATCGCCGTGGCCAAGCGAATCAAGGAAGTTGGAATCCGTAAGGCACTCGGGGCATCCGAGCGGGAGATTACCCTACTCTTGTCCAGAAATTTTATGTTGCTGATCCTCGTATCATTTGTGGTGGCAAGTCCTATAACCTACAGCCTGTTGACGCAGTGGCTTGAAGGCTTTGCCTACCACATTGAAATCAACCTGTTGGTCTTTTTGACTGGTGGAATAGTTGCCCTCGCCATTGCCTTGCTGACCATCAGCTACCACACCATCAAGGCCTCGCGTGAGAATCCCGTGAAGGCATTGAGATATGAGTAGGTTTCAGCGGTACGGGATTTATCCGGGTTAATCAGCCGAACCGTGGCCGATGTCGTACATCCAGTGGAGGGTAGTTTCTACGACGAGCAGATTGAGCGCTCCTAAGGAGAAATTGCCGCCATGCTGAAAATACTGGGATACCTCGCTTTTCTGGCCATTTGCATTTCCTCCATACCTGCAACCTATTTTTTCTTTGACAAGATAGTGCTGACAGAAATGGCCAACCATGCCCCCATTCAGATCATTGAACTCCTGTTGGGTGTTGTGCTTGTGATGACTATCGCTTTGGTCATGATTGGCTCTCAAACCTTAAAAGTAGCCCGTACCAACCCGGCAGTGGTACTCAAGAACGAATAGGGCAGAGGGAAAATTCAATTCTGAACACCAGGGTGGCGAACGGAAAATCCGCTAACTTTCGTGACGGACACCCATGCGAATTTTCCTTAACAACACTTTATGAATCTAACAACATCCGTATTGCTGGTGAGTGCGCTTCTCTTAATGGGTACAATTACCCTCCAAAAAAAGAAAGTGATCTTCTTCGGAGATTCTATCACCCAGGCTGGCGTGGAACCCGGTGGATATATTGTCAAGGTTGGGGAGTTGGCTTCAAAGGAAAACAAGGCCGACGCATTTGAATTTTCAGGCGCCGGCATAGGCGGCAACAAAATCTATGACTTGTACCTGCGGATGGATGACGATGTGTTGAGCCGGAATCCGGATGTTGTGGTTATCTATGTGGGCGTCAATGATGTTTGGCATAAGCGGCTCACCGGTACGGGTACAGATGCTGACAAGTTTGAAAAGTTCTACAATGCAATGATCACAAAAATGAAGGCAAAAAATATCAATATCATTTTATGCACGCCGGCAGCTATTGGCGAACGCACCGACTCCAGCAACGAATTGGATGGTGACCTCAATCAGTACTCCAAAATCATCCGCCGATTGGCAATGACCAATAATTTAGGATTAGTTGACCTCCGGAAGAGTTTCATTGATTACAACCTGAAGAATAATCCTGAGAATAAAGAATCCGGAATTCTTACCACCGACCGGGTACACTTGAATGAGAAAGGCAACGTTCTGGTTGCTGAAGAAATGTGGAAGGCGATCAGGAATTTGTAGCTTTTTGCTACCTATTTACCGCTTCTAACATTTGCTAACGGTTGTTAGCCGAACTGTTAAATATCCGTTATCTTTCGCCCCTAAATTGATTAGCGCCATGGTGGATACAGTTAAGATTGAGATTACAAAGACGGCCAAATCTAGACTTCAGGAGATTGATTTCAATAACATACCCTTTGGCAAGGTCTATGCAGACCATATGTTTGTGGCGGATTACCGCAAAGGTGACTGGGGAAACCTTCGGGTGGTCCCTTATGGGAATATTGAAGTAAGTCCTGCGACACCGGCCATTCATTATGGACAATCAATTTTTGAAGGACTGAAGGCATACAAGAATAACAAGGGGGAGGCCCTCGTTTTCAGACCCCTCGACAACTGGAAGCGGATGAATATTTCGGCTGACCGCATGTGCATGCCATATCTTCCCGAAGATATTTTTATGGAAGGCATGCACTCCCTTATGGATCTTGACCGTTCCTGGATTCCGACCGTTGAAGGGAGTTCATTTTATATCAGGCCATTTATGTTTTCTGCTGATGAATACATCGGCATCCGACCTTCCCTGGATTTCACTTTCATGATTATCAATTCACCGGTTGGCCCTTACTATTCTACGCCGGTAAAAGTTAAGATCGAAACACGCTATACACGTGCTGTTGAGGGTGGAACAGGATTTGCGAAAGCCGGTGGAAACTATGGCGGGTCCTTATATCCGGCGAAGCTCGCGCAAGACCAGGGGTATCACCAACTCATTTGGACCGATGGCCGTGAACACAAATACGTTGAAGAATCGGGAACAATGAATCTGATGTTCATCTTTGATGACACCCTCGTTACCCCGGCATTGGGTGATTCCATCCTGCGCGGAATTACACGTGACAGCGTATTGATGCTGGCTCGCCATTGGGGCATGAAAGTAGAAGAAAGAAAAATTACTGTTAAAGAGCTGGTGGATGGACTGGAGAGTGGCCGGGTGAAAGAGGCTTTTGGTGCAGGTACAGCGGCCACCATCGCACACATCGAGTTAATCGGCCATGAAGGCAAGAACCACTACCTGCCTCCGGTTGAATTGCGTAAATTTTCGAATCGCGTACTGGACGAACTCGATGGAATCAAGCATGGATCGAGGCCTGATCCTTTCGGCTGGATGTATACGTTCTGATTCTGGAGCGCTGCTGAGAATATTCCGGAATTTTCTATTTTAGGATGTGGCAATCCCATGAAATTTTCCTGTGGACTTTTTCTATTTCTGATTTGTGGGAGTGTTGGCGCACAACCCAGGCTCGTGTTGCTGAAAAAGAATAACGTCATCGCGCGTTTTGCCGAAGGCGATAGAATTCATTTTCAGAGAAAGGATTTGTCTTTCCGGTCCGGGATTATCACTGGCATTCATCCTGACTTTATAAAACTGGGAGAGGATGACACTACCTTCGTAAGGCAGATAAAACAAATTGATTTGAGAGGCGTATCCAACACATCGTTCCATACCGCCTCTTCAGGACGTAAATTAATCTGGGCTGGCGTTATTTTCCTTTTGATCGACCTGTTTAACGGCGATTCAGCCCAACTTGATTCTGGTGTCGCTACTGTATCAGCCGTTTTCATTGGCTCCGGCATTTTCCTGCAATTCGTTAACAACAACTATTTCAAGATAGGGCCAAAGAAGAAAGTGGCTGTGCTGGGGTAAGCAAGTTTTCCGACCGATGAAGGTTGTGCGGTGATTTAATTCTGCGTCGATCGGCGGTGAGATTTATTTTTTCATCATTGCATGATAATATTTTTTCCCCCAGATTTCATGGATTTTAGCAAATGGAATGATCAACACCCTGAAGGGCTTTTCTTTTGTCCTGATCCTCATGATGATGACGGGTACCGCGTATGATGCCGTGGCACAGAAACAATTGGTATTCATCACCCGCGGCAAAGTGGTTGCCCGATATTCTGAAGGAGGATATTTCAGGTTGAAACTAAAAAATGGCCGGAAAAGAGAGGGAGTAATTCTGGAGTTGTCTGACTTCTGGATGGTTACTTCTATGGATACAATCAAATTCCAGTCCATCGACAAGCTTAATTCAAGCGACCTCCATGTGGTCAAAGGGAGTTCCGTAATTGGGAGGCTGCTGTTTGTCGGCGGACTCGGCTACATTGCCATTGACCAACTCAATGCAGCCCTTGGCTACAACAAGGGTGGATGGGACAGCGGAGATCAGCTGGCATTGACGGTCGCCGGAGTGGGTGCAGTCATTCTATTTATCAAGCCCCGGTATACACGACTGCATCCCGGAACGGCAATCAGGACAGTGGACTACAGATCACCATTTTATTTGCAACAGCAATAGCACGAAGAATCAATTTATTCAGTGCATCTTATTACCTTCGCGCAACTTATTTTTTAACCATGACAACCGAACAACTGAAAGATTTGAAGGCCCGCGTGGCTGCCTTGAGGAGGTATCTTTGACTACGATCGCAAGAGAGTAGAAATCGAAGACGAAGAAAGAATTACGCAACAGGCTGATTTTTGGAATAATTCCAGGCAGGCGGAAGCCATCCTTAAGAATATTCGTGCCAAAAAAATCTGGACCGATGCCTATGATGCCGTCAACAAGCAATTAGAAGACCTGGAAGTACTGGTAGAATTCCACAATGCCGGAGATGTCTCGGAAGAAGAAGTGCAGGTGGAGTTTAAGAAGGCCGCCAAATCTGTTGAGGAACTCGAGTTCAAGAAAATGCTGAGCAAGGAGGAGGACCAACTCAGTGCCATGATTGAAATTAACCCGGGGGCGGGGGGAACGGAAAGTCAGGACTGGGCAGATATGCTTCACCGCATGTATATCATGTGGGGCGAAAAGAATGGATACAAGGTCCGGGAAGTAGATTACCAGGCAGGGGATGTGGCGGGTATCAAATCCGCCACCATAGAAATTGAAGGTCCTTTTGCATATGGAAAACTGAAATCGGAGACGGGCGTCCATCGTCTTGTTCGAATATCCCCTTTTGATTCCAACGCACGCAGACATACTTCATTTGCGTCGGTGTTCGTATATCCCGAAGTAGACAACACCATAAACATTGAAATCAATGCCGCAGACATTGAGATGCAAACCTCAAGGTCCGGTGGTGCCGGTGGTCAAAATGTAAACAAGGTTGAAACCAAAGTGCAACTCACCCACAAGCCAACCGGCATCGTGATCGTATGCCAGGTGGAGCGCTCTCAGCATGCCAACCGGGAGAAAGCCATGCAGATGCTGAAGTCTAGACTTTACCAACTTGAAATGGACAAACGCAACGCCGCCCGCGACAAAGTGGAGGCCGGGAAGATGAAGATTGACTTTGGATCTCAAATCAGAAATTATGTGCTCCATCCCTACAAGCTCGTGAAAGATGCGCGTACGGGCGTCGAACGAACAGATGCACAAAACGTGCTGGATGGAGATCTTGATGATTTTATCAAAGCTTTTTTGCTGGGGGCGCAGGAAAATGCGGTTGTGAAATAGGGATGCTTGATGCTTAATCCGGATGGACAATAAAGAAAATACTCAAATCAACGCCACCATACGACCAGCATCGGGCATCAGGGATCCAGTTGCAAATTCTTACCCGGATTAAGTTTGAATACACCACATCCTGTTTCCAAGAATTATTCAACCCAGTTCTGGCTCCTCTGCCTGAGTTCGCTTTTGTTCTTTGCGAGTTTCAATATGATGATCCCGGAGCTGCCATTTTTCCTCACTTCCCTGGGCGGTGCGGACTACAAAGGCCTGATCATTTCACTTTTTACTTTGACAGCAATGATCTCCAGGCCGTTCAGCGGTAAACTGGCCGATCGCATCGGGAGGAAGCCTGTGATCATGACTGGCTCATTGGTATGCTTCTTTTGCAGCATGACCTACCCGTTTCTGTCCACCGTATTTGGTTTCTTGTTGTTGAGATTGGTCCACGGTTTTTCAACAGGTTTTACACCTACCGGGCAGGCGGCCTACCTCTCGGATATCATACCTGTGGATCGACGCGGAGAAGCCATGGGTCTCCTGGGGACGGCCAGTACCCTTGGCATGGCCGGCGGTCCTGCACTGGGAGGCTGGTTGTCTACCACGTTTACTATCGACGTCATGTTTTTTTGTTCTTCAGCCTTCGCCATTCTTTCCTCGACGATCGTTTTGACTATTAAGGAAACTGTAACCGACAAGCATGCGGTATCCTGGCGCCTTCTGTCCGTAAGGAAGCAAGACCTGTTTGAGCCGCGTGTACTGGTACCGTGCCTTGTCATGGTGATGACGGCCTATGCGTATGGAAATCTGTTCACTATCATTCCCGATTTTGGTGCATTCCTGGGTGTAAAGAACAGGGGACTGCTTTTCACTTATTTCACGGTGGCATCGCTTCTGGTTCGACTGGTGGGGGGTAAGGCTTCTGATATTTTTGGCCGGGAGACCGTGTTAAAGGTTTCTACCTTCATGATGATGGTTGGAATGCTTTGGATTGGATTTGCGGACACTAAACTCATGCTGATCGTAGGCGCTTTTATTTATGGACTTGCCCAAGGGGCAACTTCCCCCACTTTGTTGGCTTGGGCCACTGATTTAAGCGACCCGGAGCATAAGGGCAGGGGAATTGCCTCCTTGTACATCTTCATGGAGTTCGGAATCGGAATGGGGGCGTTGACTTCCGGATGGGTCTACAGCAATGATGCTTCAAACTTCTTCACCACCTTCTTGATCAGCAGTCTTTTGAGCGGACTGGCCTTCATATATTTATGGACGAGGCCTGCAACCCGTCCAATGCAAAACACATGAAACGAATTTCACCTTGGCTTGTACTCTTTGGCATCACGGCCGTGATGGAATTGTTGAGCGTGTCTATGGGTTGGTCATCAGTGCAGTGGGTGGCGAAACCACTTATCATGCTGTTGCTGTTGAGCCACTATCTCACCAACGTGCCCGTGCGTTCCACCTATTTTGTCCTGGCTTTACTTTCTTGTTGGGCTGGTGATGTATTGCTCATGTTCCAGGAAACGGTTCCTTACTTTTTTATTCTGGGTTTGATATCGTTTCTGATCGGACACATTCTTTACATTGTTTCTTACCGTAAGCTGCGGCACACGGATAATAGCCGTGAATTATATCCTACTCAGAAATTTCGCTACTCTCTACCGATAATTCTTGCCGGAACGGGATTGATTGTCATCCTGTATCCCAATCTCGGCAGTTTGCAAATCCCGGTAGTTGTGTATGCAATTGTATTGATGATTATGGTCATTGCCGCCATGCTCCGGTTTGGAAGAACTACTTCAAAAAGCTTCTGGCTGATCTTTGTTGGGGCCCTGTTATTTATGATATCTGATTCCTCCCTCGCACTCAACAAGTTTTACGCACCTTTCGAAAACGCCGGCCTGTTAATTATGGTCACCTACATCTCTGCCCAATATTCCATCGTGGAGGGGGTCCTGACACACACCAACTCGATTCGTAGTTAATAATTCTTAATGCGATTTGATTTATAAGAGCAGGTCAATAGGTAATTAATAATAATTCATTCTGAACAGAAATTAGGGGACAAATAAAAAAGGCGGAGATCATGCCCCGCCTTTTGAAAATATAAATGTCGATTCTATTACATCTTTCTTACGCTTCCACTGCCAGTGGCATGACTGTTCACATGACTTGGATTGCCCCTGTAGCTAACACTGCCACTACCTGTGATGGTGGCATCAAGGTCATTCTTCACATTTATTTCAACGTCACCCGAGCCTGATATCCGGACATCGCATGAATCTGCTTCGAGGTTGGCTGCCATTACTTTGCCAGAGCCAGTGATGTGAGCCTTTACAGCCTTTGCACTGCCATCGACCTGGATTTTTCCGGAACCGGACACACCGAAATCAGCACGGTCTTTGATGTTTACGGTGAGGATCACTTTTCCGGAGCCGCTTACGTCGCTATCGAAGTTGGTGCACGAGCCTTTAAGGTGTAAGTCACCTGAACCTGAAACATCCGCTTCCATGTTTCCGCTGGCGTCTGCCTCAATGTCGAGGGACCCTGAACCACTCACGGTCAATTTGAAGTCGCCTGCTGTGAATTTTCCTTGTCCAATTAGGTCACCAGAGCCGCTCACGCTGACGGCATCAAGATCTTTTACGGTGACATAGGCAGTTATTTTGTCGTTGTCCCCCCAACCCCAATTCATCCACTTGCCTTCTTTCCCGATAATGAGTTTTCCACCCTCTACGGCGGTCTCTATTTCTTTGAGTACATCCTTGGGACCTTCCAACTCTACTTTTTGCGGGCTTCCTTGTTTCAGGTAGAGCTTACCCGGAACGCGGAACGAGAGTTTTGTAAAAGTGTCCACATTGCGGGTTTCGCGGTTTTGCGCGAATGAAAGTGCCCACGCCACAATCAGGAAGGTGAGCAAGGATATTTTTTTCATGAGGTTCTTGTTTGAGTGTACAGACTGGGTGCGCCCGAAAAAGGTTGCATTGCCAGAGCCTAATCTTTTCCTTTGGACGCTCGAATATGGTATAGGGTTTCATGGCCACTTTTTCCTATCTAACAATCCAATCGCCTGTGAATGGCCAATACAAGGAAAAAGGCAGCAAATTCCTTGCTTTTGCCTTTCCAGTGGGCTCTGAGGTGGAAGTTCGATCCAGAGTAAAAGCTCTGAAGAAAGAATATTTTGATGCCCGCCATCAGGGTTATGCCTATGTGCTGGGTCCCGACAAGGAAAAATTTCACGCCTATGACGACGGTGAGCCCAACCACTCCACCGGAGACCCAATCCTGGGGCAGATTCGTTCAAAGAATCTCACCAACGTGCTGGTTTCGGTGGTTCGGTATTTTGGAGGTACAAAGTTGGGCGTAGGTGGTCTTGCCAATGCATATAAAGCCGCAGCCGAAGATGCCCTCCGGAAGGCCGTCATAGTGAAAATGGAGGTGATGGAGAGATTGAATATTTATTATGAGTATGAAGCCACCCCGGAGGTCATGCGATTGATAAAAGAATTTAACCTTATCATCGTCAAGGAGGACTACCGGGAAGAATGTGAACTGATACTTGATTCAAAACTTAAGAATCATGACCTGCTTTTCGAAAAGATCAAATTGCTGATCGTCCTTGGTGTAAAAATGAATGTAAATGAATGAGTAATTGATGTATATTCCATTCTTATATTTTCCTATGAAAAGATTTGTATTTATTTTATTCTGTTTCTGTGCCTGCACTGGATTAGCGCAACCGACGGATACCCTCACCTATGTTCGGCGAGATGTCATGATTCCGATGCGAGATGGTGTAAAGCTGAATACTGTGATTTATTCGCCAAAGAACGCACAGGCCCGATTACCCATTCTTTTTACCCGAACGCCCTATGGCGTGAATAACACCCCGTCACCAAATCAACGCGATTATATCAAAGACATGGCGAAAGAAGGTTACGTGTTTGTCTTTCAGGATATTCGCGGGCGCTATAAATCGGAAGGAGCGTTCGAGATGCAACGGTTTACCCGGGACAAGAAAAACGCCAAATCAATAGATGAAAGTACGGACACCTATGATGCGATTGACTGGCTGCTGAAGAATGTTCCCAATAATAATGGAAATGTGGGTATGTATGGAATTTCGTACAGTGGCTGGACAACCATGATGGCCACCATAGATCCTCATCCTGCATTGAAGGCTGTTTCAGAGCAAGCCACCCCGTCCGACATGTGGATGGGTGATGATTTTCACCACAATGGCGCTTTCAGGCTGAGCTATGGATTCGAGTATGCCTACATGGAGGAAGCTACGAAGGAGGATGCGCATTTTCCTTTTGACAAATATGACACCTACGATTGGTACCTGAAATTGGGCCCTCTATCTAACGTGAACGAAAAATACTTTCACCATAAGATACCCAGCTGGAATGATTTTGCCAACCATCCGAACTACGATGACTTCTGGAAGAAGCAATCCATGCCGTACCGGCTTGATGCCCCCACTGTTCCGAACTTGCACGTAGCAGGATATTGGGACCAGGAGGATTTTTACGGACCCCTTAAGGCATATGAAGTGCTGGAGAAAAAAGACACTCAACACAAAAATTTCATTGTGATTGGTCCCTGGAATCACGGAGGTTGGGCAAACGGTTCGAAAGAAAGTCTTGGAAACCTTAAATTTGGAACGCCAACGGCTGAGCAGTTTCGAAGAGAAGTTCAGGCTCCCTGGTTTGCATATTACCTCAAGGGCAAAAGCGAGCCGCCCTCACCGGAGTCTATTTCATTTACGATCAAGGGGAAGGCACAGGGAAATTTTCCGGAGGCAGTTACTTTTCAGACTGGTTCAAATACGTGGCAGACGTATGAAAGCTGGCCACCCAATGACAATTCCACGAGAAATTTGTATTTCCAGTCCAATGGGAAACTCTCTTTTGATGTGCCATCCGAACCGGAGGGATTTGATTCTTATGTTTCAGATCCGTCACGACCTGTACCCTATCGCGCCAGGCCCATTGAAGCCACTTATAGTCCAGGCTCGCGCTGGTACACCTGGCTCACCGAAGACCAAAGGTTTGTGCACAACCGACCGGATGTCCTCAGTTGGGAAACGGAAACCCTGACAGAGGACATAACCATGACGGGCAACCTCAAGGCTGTCCTTTTTGCGGCGACAACGGGTTCAGATGCCGACTGGGTTGTAAAACTTATCGATGTGTACCCTGACATTGAACCAGCCGATCTAAAGATGAGTGGATACCAGGCCATGATTGCCAACGATGTTTTCAGGGGCCGCTTTCGCAACAGCTTTGAGAAACCTGAAGCTATCAAGCCGGGAGAAGTGAATCCGTACAACATAGACCTTCACGCCATCAATCATGTGTTCAAAAAAGGGCACAAGATTATGGTTCAGGTTCAAAGCACATGGTTCCCGATCATCGATCGGAACCCGCAAAGGTATGTGCCCAATATTTTTGATGCCAAAGAATCAGATTTTCAGGTTGCGACGCACACCATTTATCGGTCTTTGCAGAATGCTTCCCACATTGAAGTACCTGTTGTCACTGGTAAGAAATAAATTTATATTGCCTTCTTAGTAATATCTCATGGCAAAACAAAAACCAGCTCTCGGATTTATTTTTGTTACGCTGCTCATTGACGTGACTGGGTTTGGTATTATCATCCCGGTAATACCGAGTCTTATTCAGGAATTTCTAGGTCCGGGTACTTCAGTGAGTGCGGCAGCAACCTATGGAGGCTGGCTTATTTCCACATATGCCATAACACAATTTTTTTGTGCACCCATTGTTGGTGGGCTCAGTGACCAATACGGCAGACGACCGGTATTGCTCGCGTCCCTGTTTGGCTTTGGACTGGATTATCTTTTTGTCGTGTTTGCTCCTACCATTGGCTGGCTTTTTCTCGCAAGGATTATTGCCGGTGTTATGGGGCCCAGTTTTACCACAGCGGGAGCTTACATCGCAGACATCAGTACGCCCGAAAACAGGGCTCAGAACTTTGGGATCATTGGCGCAGCCTTCGGTTTGGGATTCATCATCGGTCCTGTGATTGGAGGGTTGTTGGGGGATGTGGGCGCACGTGTTCCTTTCATGGCCGCGGCAGGACTAACGATGTTAAACTGGTTATACGGGTTTTTTATTCTTCCCGAGTCCCTTAAACCTGAGAATCGTAGAAAATTCGAGTGGAAACGGGCTAACCCTGTTGGCACACTCATTAGCCTTTGGAAATATCCTGTCATCGCCGGACTCCTGGTTGCCTTGACCTTTGTCTATCTCTCCGCACATGCCATCCAAAGCAACTGGTCTTATTATACTATTGAAAAATTTAACTGGACGCCTCGCATGATAGGAATTTCCCTGGCTGTAGTGGGGTTCATGTTTGCTCTTGTTCAGGGTGTCCTAATAAGAAAAATTATTCCGAAGCTCGGCCAGCAGCGGAGTATTTACCTCGGATTGGGATTATATGCCGTCGGTCTTTTGCTATACGCATTTGCGACACAGGGCTGGATGATGTATGCAGTCACGGTCATTTACTGCTGCGGTGCTATCGCAGGGCCGGCCCTCCAGGGAATTATGTCGGGCATTGTTCCACCGAATGCGCAGGGTGAGTTGCAGGGAGGATTTACGAGCCTGATGAGCCTTACCTCGATCGTCGGACCTGTCATGATGAACAACCTCTTCGCCTTTTTCACATCCGCACAGGCACCAATTTATTTTCCTGGTGCGGCGATGCTGATGGGAGCGGTATTGACGCTCATCAGTGCTATCCTGGCAAGAAGAACATTGAAGAACGATCTTGCGCAGCCTTCTCAATAGTTACAACGACTGATCACAAACCCAATTTTTCGCAGGTTGATATGAGAATCGTGGTTGTGGCAATTTTGGACTCTAACTATTCTGAACAGCCCCTTGATTTAGGAGTATCTCGTAGATCTTCAGACACACCCACGCATCGGTTGCTGCATAGCTAATCTGCTTCTCGTTGAGTTCCTCAGCTTCCCAATTACTGGTCTGTGCACTTTTTGAAATGCGGAAACCCAGCAACAGGGCAGTTAACTTCTTGACACTCTCAACTTCCAGGCCTGCAGCTTTTGAAAGGTGAGCCAGGTCTACAAAACCTTCAGGATTAAATCGTTTCAGGTGCTGCAAGGCTTTGATATCATCACGGATCGCAACGCCAATCTTTTGGATTCCCGGTTCTTGAAGGAAATGGATTATCTCCGATGCAAGGCCGGTTCCTTTGAGACGGATAATGAATACCTTTTCAGGCAGGGCAATCTGGAGAATGGCCACCTTGTTATACTGGCCCCGGACAAATACAGGCTTGGTCTCGGTGTCGAATCCGATGTAGCGATGGTCGTGGATCTCTTCGAATGCACTTTTGAGCGTGTCGACCTCCGAGATAACCACAATCTTTCCGTCGAACGCACCTAACGGAAGGAGATTAATCTCTTCGTTGGTGATGTTGGTTCGGTCGTTATGATTTCTTGTCATCACTAAACCGGCGAATCTTATAATTCATATAGGCTTGCAATACTGTCATCAATGGGCTGATGATGCAGAAGAAACAATATGGAGCATAAGCCCAGGTGGAGACACCGAGCACTTTGGCCTGGGTGGCACCGCACGTATTCCAGGGGATCAATACCGAAGTTACGGTGCCTGCGTCTTCCAGTGTACGGCTCAACAGTTCTGGTTTATAGCCCCGTTTCCGGTATGTTTCTGCATACATACGGCCAGGCACTGCGATGGCCATGTATTGATCGGAAGCAGTCAGGTTAAAGAATATGCAGGTGGCAGCGGTGGAGGCAACAAGGGATCCGGTGGAATGCGCAAACTTGATGATCTGTTCAGCAATTTTCTTCAGGAGCCCGCTGGATTCCATTACTCCTCCAAAGGTCATGGCACAAATGATTAGCCAAATCGTATTCATCATTCCATACATCCCTCCTGAAGAAAGCAATTCACTAATCATGGCGTTGTCGGTGTGAATGCTAATGTTCGAGGACATAGCCAGCAACACCGCCATGAATGAAGACTTGATGAAATTTCCCTCCAATCCCGAGATCTGGTTGACGATCTGCGGTTGAAAAATCACGGCAAATAATCCGCCGAGAATCGTACCGACCAGGAGGGCAGGAAGCGCTGGCACTTTACGCACAATCATAAAGAGCACCAGGGCAGGAACGACAAAAAGAATCGGATTGAGATCGAATGCCTGGTCGATGGCAGCAAGTACAGCATCCGTTTCAGTAGCTGATGCTGAGGTGTCTAGTGTAAATCCCCACACGAGAAATATGATCAGCGTAATCGCCAAGGTAGGTGCGGTAGTGTTCACCATGTAGCGCACGTGTGTAAACAAGTCGGTGCCAGCCATGGCAGGAGCGAGGTTTGTGGTATCCGATAATGGCGACATTTTATCGCCGAAATAGGCGCCGGAGATAATTGCCCCTGCAATCACGGGTTCAGAAATTCCCAGGGTCTTGCCGAT